>NZ_JBNDMQ010000032.1:0-111911 GCF_050436665.1 Paraburkholderia sp. EB58
AGACTTGATACTTTCGCTTTTGCAGCACACCCCGAAGGATCCACCGCCGCGTCGCCATCAAGCGCCCACACTTATCGGCTGTTAATTTTTAAAGAACTCTCGCTCAGAAGCTCTGCTTTCTTCGCGTCCGTCATCAAACGGGAGGCGAATTATGCGATGCCATCTGGGGCACGTCAAGCGTATTTGAGAAAAAAGTTTTAGGCCGCTAGATCGCGCCTTCAAGAGACCATCGCTAAGCTTTGCTAAGACGAAATTGCGCCTAAGACTTTTAGGCGAACCAAAACGAGGTGTTGCGGCGGCCTTATAAACAGCACCTCCTCAAAGCCCAATTATGTAGTAATCCTTATAAAAATGAACGCTACTTTTGACTATCACACTATATAGGTGGCGCACTGAGACCAATGCCCCACCCTATCCGCTCAGTTAGCCGAGCGGCGCAGCCGGCCAGACCATCTCGATCTCCACTGCGATAGAGCGGGCCAGCCCGTCGAGACCAGGGAACAACGATGCATTCGTAATGTTCATCCGGTACAGCCACTTCATTGCGTCCCAGCGTACCGAGGATGGCAGCACAATCTTGCGCAGCAGTTCGTCGTCGCTCGCATAACCGTCCAGGATATCGGGCAACGGACGGTCTATCACACCCGGAACAACAAACGTGCCTGACTGCGCGATCAGGCGATCATCCATCTCCTCGGGCTCACCGAACCAGACCACGGGGTTGCTATTGTCGAGAAAGTACTTCTCGAGGTTGCCGTCCACGCGAGGATCGATCAGGGTTCGGGTCAGCTCGGGTGCTCCTTTCGGAAGCGCACGGTTGTTCCATAGCACCGGTGTGTTGAGTGCGAAAATCGCCACGTCGGAAACCGAGCGCTCCAGTGCGAAGAACGCGGCCACAAACGGCGACTTGGTGAAATCGAGCAATCGTGTGGGCGCGCCATGATGCTGCATGAGACTCAGGACCCGCAGGTCGTCGTCGAGGAGGGTCGGATGCTGCACATAGTTGTGCGCCTTCCGTCTGAAGATGCGAATCGCGCGTTCTTCCCGCGCGCGCCACTGAGAACGGTCAGCTACATACGCAAGCATGTAGCGCGACAGGGAGCTAAGCAACGCCCACTCTGCGTCCTGCTGCCCTCGAAATGCCCAGCCGTCGAGCGTCGCTGATAGCTCCATAAACTGTTTCCAGCTCGAAACGACGGTGGTTTGCATCGGCCAGGCTCCTAAACACACAGACAGAAAACCCAATGATCGCTCAACGCTCCGGCGTTTGCACAGCCAGATTAAACTGCGTTCACGCTTCGTTCGCGATCGCCCCCTGCGCCGCACCCCGAGCCTCGGGGAAATCCGCGCTGTCTGCTGACGACTTCCGCTGAAGGGGCCGCTCGGGATGCAGGAAGATCCAGAGCACTGCGCCGCATGCAGCGGCGGCCCCGATCAGAAACAGGCCGCTTTCCCAACTGCCCGTGACTTTCACCGTGAAAGCAACCGCCATAGGCCCGGCTACGTTCGAGGCGGCGCCCCACAGATTAGTCCAGCCCGACATGACGCCGGTGTAGGCCTTGCCGAGATCCTGCGCGGCCGACCACACGACGACCTGGACAAACCCCACTGCCGCGAATGACAGGCAAAGCAGTGCGATCACCGTCGGCATATGTGCCGCCCTGGAGGCGCCGATCAGCGCCAGTGCACTGACGACAAAACCTGTCATCGCCACCGGCGTGCGCGCCCAGAACACCGAGCCCGTCTTCTTAAGGATGCGGTCGGAAATGGCCCCTGCCACGAAGACAGCAAAAAACACCGCGACCCATGGCAACGACGCGTACATGCCCATCGCCTTGAGCGACAAGCCGCGTGCTCGCATCAGATAGGTGGGCAACCATGTGGTGTAAAAGCTCTGGATCAGCACCAGCAGAAAATACTGCAGCCCAAACAACCAGAACCGCGGTTGACGGAAACATTGCAGGAATTCGCCCTTCACCGCGGCATTTTCCGGCGGCTGTCCAGCGGTAATCAATGCCGCCTCTTCCGGCGTGATCAGCGGATGTTCGGCGGGGCTATCGCGATAGCCCGTCCACCAGACCACGCCAAGCACCAGGCCGATAGCGCCAAAGCCATAGAAAACGGCATGCCACCCGAAATTCGCAATCGTCCACGCCGTCAGCGGAGCGGAAACGATCGGCCCCAGGTAGAGGCCCGCTAGCAGGATCGAGTTGCCTTTCGCTCGCTCGTTGTGCGGAAACCAGCGCTTGAGGGCGACGACCCCGCTCGACCAGTCCGCCGACTGCGCGCCGCCCAATACCGCCCGGCAGCCAAATAGCCACGCGAAGGTCGCCCCGAGCGGCGTGACGATCATCATGGCCGACCAAAGAACGCTGGTGGTGAACAGGACGTTGCGCGAGCCTCGACGCTCGGCCAGCCGGCCGGCCGGAATCTGACCCAATGCATAAGTCCAGAAATACACCGTGAGGATCATGGACATCTCCACGATCGACAACCCGAACTCTTTCTGGATCGTGGGGGCGGCGACCGTCATCGCGGCGCGGTCGAGCGTCATCACAAACGTGATCGGTGCAACAAGGAACGCCACAATCTTCCACCGCAGATTCGCTGTATGAAACGACATTTGTTCGCTCCTTGGAACTGCTTATGATTGAGTTGCGCCCGTGCTGCTCGCTTAACTACGAAAGCACCTCTTCTCGCACCGCGTCGCCGATGCAAATTCCCAACTGTTCTCTCGCGGCCTGGGCCGTCTCACGCAAGACGTCGGGCTGCGAGGCATGAATGCGCAATAGCGCGTCGCCCACGTTGACCGTATCGCCGACCCGACAGAGTAGATCGATGCCAGCGCCCTTGCAGGCGGGCGCGCCTGCCTGCAGCGCGAGTCCGGCAATACGCCAGCCGTCTATATCCGCAATCACGCCGGCCCGCTCAGCGCGCACAGTCTCCACATGCGGCGAAAGCGGCGCAAACTCGCGACTCCCCTGCGCATCGACGATCCGGTCAAAAGCACGACGGGCCGCTCCTTCATTGAGCAGGCGCTCCGCGATAGAACGTGCGGTATACACGTCCGCTATAGCAGGGTCCCAGGACAGGATGCGGGAAGCGAACTTCAGCGCCTTGTCGCGCAGGTCGCTGGGTGCGACCGGATTGCCGTCAAGCACCTGCAGCACGTCGCGCAGTTCGAGTGCAGGGCCGACTCCGCGGCCGATCGGCACGCGTCCATCGGTTATAACTGCATCGACCTGCATGCCAAGCTCCGCACCGACGCGCTCGAAGAGTTGCCCAAGCTGCTGCGCGTCTTCCTGCGTGCAGAGCTTGGTTCGCGGACCGTATGGCAGATCGACGACCACATGCGTGGCGCCGGCCGAATATTTCTTGGAGAGGATCGACGCCACCGACCAACGGCGCGTGTCCAGCCCTAGCGGGCGAACCATCGCGTTAGTCACATCGTCCACCTGCGAATGATTGAGCCGCCCGTTCCAGACGATGCAACCGCGCGCCGCCTTGACTGCGGCCCACATCTCCTCAGCATCGAGGTCGACACGCGCGGCGGCTTCCATCGCGTCGGCGGTGCCCGAAGCAGAGGTGATCGCGCGCGAAGACGTCTTCGGCATCAGAAGACCATATGCGGCAACGATCGGCACAACGATTAGCGTGACGCGGCTGCCTGGCACACCTCCCAACGAGTGCTTGTCGGCGACGATCTTCTCGCCCCAGTCCAGACGTGGCATGCAACGCGTGCGCACGCGCGCAAGCGATACGACCTCTTCGTCGCGCAAACCCGTGATCAACGCGCAGAGAATGGCCTGGCGATCAGCAGCGCAATAGCGATGATTGGCGAGGTCGTCGATCAAAGAGGCATAAGCTGTCTCGTCGAGCGTCGCACCGGCCAGCTTCGCGCGGTAGGCGTCCGCACTGGCGGAATGGCGCGTGGCAACCCGCTCGTGCAGCGCCACGCCCTCTTTGATGGCCGCCAGAAATCGCTCAATGCCGACCGCGCTGGTTGAATCGTTGACAACCTCGACGACCGTCACGCCCGACGGCGGCGGGCTAACCGCGCGTGCGAGGCGCGCCTCGATCTCGGCCGCGTTCTCCCGTCCTCGCGCCGCGATCCGTTGTGACAATAGTTGCCTCGGCGCGGTTACCTCGATGACCACCAACTGGGATACGCGCCCGACGAGCAAGGGGATCACCGCACGCGAGCCATTCGCAATGACATGCTGGCCCGCGTCTAGCGCATTGCTTAAATCGGCGGGCAGGCCGTAGCGAAGGCCGTGCGCTTCCCAGGTAATCAGGAATTGCTGAGCAGCATCGAGGGCGGCAAACTCCGCCTCGTTGACGCCCACATGCGCTTCGCCTGGGGCGCCCGCCGGACGGGTAATCGTGCGGGTAGCAAAGGCGTAATGCGCATCGTCGCGTAGCGCGGCTTTCGCTCCGTCGATCAGCGCGTCCTTCCCGACGCCGCTCGGTCCCACTACGAAAAAGAACACCCCGCCGTTGGCCATTTCTTACTCGGCGTCGTCGAGGCCGATGTCAACCGCCGGCGCCGACTGCATGATCTTGCTGGTGGAGATGTAGTCCACACCGGTTTCGGCGACGGCACGGATGGTGTCGATGCGGATGCCGCCCGAAGCTTCCACCTTGACCTTGCCCGCCACCATCTTCACAGCCGTCGTCATGTCGGCGACGGACATGTTGTCGAGCATGATCACATCCACCTCGGTCTCGAGCGCTTCGGCAACCTGATCGAGCCGGTCGCATTCGACTTCGACCTTGGTCAATACCGGCAATTTCCGGCGAGCACGCTCTACCGCCGCCTTGATGCTGCCGCACACCGCGATGTGGTTATCCTTGATCATCACGCCGTTATCGAGCCCAAGCCGGTGATTGAGGCCACCACCGCAACTCACCGCGTGCTTCTCGAGCATCCGCAGTCCCGGCGTCGTCTTGCGGCTGTCCAGCAGGCGCGCCTTCGTACCCTGAATGGCCTCGACGTAGCGGGCCGTTTCGTTTGCGATCCCGCTCATGCGCTGCACAATATTGAGCGCGGTGCGCTCAGCGGTCAGGATGCTGCGGGCTGGGCCGCGAACCGCGAGCAGGATGCCGCCGCGGCCAATGCGTTCGCCGTCCTGCACGCGTACGTCGATCTGCAATGAAGGATCGTAGCGGGCAAAGATGCGCGCGGCGACGTCGATGCCGGCGACGATCAGCGACTCGCGTGCGTTCATGACGAACGCACCCACATCGCCCGCGTCAATCATGGTCTGCGCCGTCAGATCGCAATATCCGATGTCCTCCAGCAACCACGTGTCGATCAACCGATCCACTGCAAATTGGTCGTACATAACCGCTCCTGATAAGTGAAGAGACTTGCTTCCGACCGTCTGCGACATCGACGCTTTAATAGCGTACACGCTTCAATATTCGTCAACAAGAAAATTTGACAGCGCTTTTCGGTGACGCTGCGAAGTCAATTTCTCCGATCAATCAAGGCCTAAAACACGATAGGAAGCGAAGAGACCATCGTCCCCGTCCGGTAGGCGCGGCTCCGTTAATAGCGCATACGCTATTTACTCGACGAATGCGATAGGCGCTATGTGCGGCGCCGACGCTGCCGGGTCACAGGCAAGAGCCTGACCCGGCATCTGAACGGCAGGCGCGCAAGGGAACTGCGGGGGCGAGGCGGTTGTACTAAATGGTGGGATGGGAGGAATAGACGTAGCGCACCTCGACGTAGGTGGAGACGGAAGATTGAAAGGAACAGCGCTATGGGGCTCCCGCGGTCCCGCTACTCCGCTTCAGTACCCATCATCTTGCGGAGCAGAAACGTCAACGCGACGCGCTCCGCCGGATTCAACTCCCCGTAGGTCTGTTCGGTCACTTCTTTGGCAAAGGGCACCGTACGATCGATCAGCGTCAGCCCCTGGGAGGTTGCGCGCACAAGCAATTTGCGGCCATCGCTCGGGTCTGCGGAAACCGCCACCAACCCACGCGCTTTCAGCCGATCGACTACGCCACGGATCGTGGCCTGATCGATCGCAGTTGTCTTGACGATTTCGTTTAGCGAACAGGCCTTATGTTCGCGCACTGCGCACAGCGTCACAAACTGCGCCGCGGTCAGATCGGAGTCAGGAATCGCTTCCTGGAAGATGGCGACGTGACGCTGGTAAGCCCGCCGCAACAGATGACCTATCTGATCGTGGAAATCGTAGTTATCGCTGCTGGACGTCATGTTTCATTGCAAAAGCGGGAATTTTTACAGTGTACACCCTTCATCCCCGCCTCCATCAGGCACGCCAGGGCAACAACGAATGCTACAGCTTAAAGGTGGAGACGCTGTCCGCCAGACCCTGGGCCTGCTCACGCATCGACAGGGATGCCGAAGCCGATTCCTCTACGAGGGCAGCGTTACGCTGCGTTGCTTCGTCGATCTGCGCAACCGCGTGGCCCACCTGCACGATACCGTCGCTCTGTTCCGCAGACGCCGACGCAATCTCCTGCATGATCGCCGCCACCCGTTGCACCGATACCAGGATCTCATCCATGCATCGACCGGCGTTGCCGACGAGCGTCGCGCCCTTTTCCACGTGCGAACCCGACGTGCCAATCAGCTTTTTGATGTCTTTCGCGGACACAGAAGAACGTTGCGCCAGATTGCGCACTTCGGCCGCGACCACTGCAAATCCCTTGCCGTTTTCGCCGGCACGCGCCGCCTCAACCGCGGCGTTGAGCGCGAGGATGTTGGTTTGAAAAGCGATGCCTTCAATAATCGCGAGGATCTCGGTGATATGTTCGGTACTCGTCTGGATCTGATCCATCGTCGCCACCACTTCCGAGACCACCTCGCTGCCGCGAATAGCCGAGGTTGAAGCGTCCCCGGCCAGCAGCGAAGCCTGCTGCGCGTTCTCGGCGTTCTGCCTGACCACGGAAGTCAACCGCTCCATACTTGCGGCCGTCTCCTGCAGCGACGCCGCCTGCTGCTCGGTTCGTGCCGACAGGTCCGCATTGCCGGCGGATATCTGGTTGGTCGACGTACCAATCGTCTGAGCGGCTTCGACGATCGTCACGACGGTCTCCCGCAGTCGCGTCTGCATTTCGCGTGTCCTGAACAGGAGGCTGCCGGCATCCCCGTCGTTCAATTGAATCGGATAGCTCAAGTCGCCACTGGCCGTGGCCTGAACCACCTCGGCAACATATTCCGGCGCCCCGCCGATGGTCCGGAACAGACTCCGGTTCACCAGGTAGACGACCAACGACAATACGCCTCCGATGACGGACACGGCGATCGCCAGCTGGATCAACGAGGAAACAAAGGCGTTGTCGATATCGTCAAGATACGCGCCCGTGATGAACGACCAGTCCCAGGGCTTATAGGTCAATACGTGGCTGCGCTTGCGTACCGGCTTGGTCGACCCCAGGCGCGGCGTCGCGTAGTCGACGAAACCCTCGCCGGAACCTTGCGCGATCGCGGCCATTGCGCGGTAAACGTATTTACCGTTGGCGTCGCGGTAGTCACCGAAATACTTACCTTCGGTCTCCGGCTTTGACGGATTCATCACCGAGTGCGACGCGGAATCGACGATTGAAATGTAGCCATCCTGACCGTAGCGAATGATCCGCAGTTCGGCTAGCGCCTGCTTTTTCGCCTCGGCAAGCGGCAATACCCCTTTGTCTGCAAGCGCCGCATATCTCAGCGTAATCTGCATGGCGATGTCGCCGGCATCCTTTAACGAGCGTTCACGCTCCTGCAGGCGAGCCTGATATGCCTGCCAGGCACCGAACCCCGCAACGCAGACCAGGCACAGAAGCGACAGGCCTAAAGGAATCCACAACCGTTGTTTGAATGTGAGGATACGCATGACGTCTCTACAGGAGTGAGCGAATACGTACGTCTACGGCAATTTTGCTAATACTTTTAATGGCGCCGCGAAACAGTCCCCGCGTCTCGAAGCTCACCGATTCGAGAGCATACACTACAAATTAATGCCATAGCGCAATTTGCCGCCGCACTGTTTGCGCTGAGCGCATGCGGAAGCAATGTGAATACTTTAGCGGGCGAGCCTGCTCTCGCGCCCCGGAAATCAGCCCCTAAGGCTTGACGAAGCACATAGGGGCAGCCCGGCCAATACAACGGATCAGTTAGGGTGGTAGCCGTCGTTTAACGTGCCGATAAACGCGATGATGTCCTTGATATCCTGGTCCGTCATCGCGGGCTTGTCGGTCGGCTTAACGTCGAACGGCGCGTCGGCATAGTCGATGTTGGCCTGATATTGCTTGGGAACATCGTCGAAGACCATCACCTTGCCCGACGCATCGCGCGGGTAGATCTTCTCGGGGTTCGTATTGCGAAGGTTATAGAAGTCCATCACCTGCTTCATGTCGTGATACACACCATTGTGAAAGTACACGTGGCGCGCTGCACTGTTGCGTAGCGTCGGCGTAAGGAACATTGA
Source organism: Paraburkholderia sp. EB58 (assembly GCF_050436665.1). Taxonomy (NCBI): domain Bacteria; kingdom Pseudomonadati; phylum Pseudomonadota; class Betaproteobacteria; order Burkholderiales; family Burkholderiaceae; genus Paraburkholderia; species Paraburkholderia sp. EB58. Next base: position 8,454 of record NZ_JBNDMQ010000032.1, read on the forward strand.
GCAATACTGGGTTTGCGTCGCCATATCCTTGCGGATCGGGCCGCACAATCCGATGTCGTAAGCCTTCGGGTCGCGGTTGTGCGCCAGCGCAGGGTTGCGAGGCACGCCGAGCGCTTCGTATTGAGTATCCGTGAAAAGCGGCGGCAGGTTGTCCGCAGTCGGCGCGCTCAGATGGCAGCCGGCGCAGTTGGCCTTCTTCGGATCGTTGAAAAGATGCAGGCCCCGCAGTTCTGTTTGCGTGAGGCGCGCCTTACCTTGCAGCCAGTAGTCGTATTTGCTGGTGAAGGCGTGGAATGACGTCTCCTCGAACTCGTAGCGGCCCACCGCGAACATGGCCTCCGCCGCGAACAGCTTCGGATCATTAAGGACACGTGGACCGAAAATCTGCTGGAACGTCTTGGCGTAAGGTGCTTTGGCAAGTTTGGCGGCCACGTCGTCGACGCTTGCATTGGCCATTTCGTTCGGATCGAGCAGCGGCCCAATTGCCTGTTTCTGCAGCGTGTCGGCACGGCCATCCCAGAACAGGCCGCCTTGAGGCACCATCGCTGGGGCAGCGGGAGCCAGACCTGCGACCTTGTCGGCGCGCTGCGTACCCTTCGCGGCCGAGGCGAGCGCAGCCAGATCGGGCGGGGCCTCGGCATCGGCTGCGTCAGGCCCGATGCTGAAAACCGCCTGACGATAGAGGTAAGCGAGCGACGGCGGCGGACGGTAGCCCGGTTGGTCCAGATGCGGGCCGCCCAGCTGCACGGACAGATTATTTGGCGGTCCGTACGAATGTTCTGGGCTGTGACACGAGGCACATGACTGCTTGCCCGAAGCGGACAATGAAGTGTCATAGAAAATCTGCTTGCCCAGTGTGGCGACAGCGCTCAGCGGAGCAGACGGCGGCAATACCAGTTGTACGGGGTGCGGATTCGCGCCGGTCAGATCTTCAACATAGTCTCCCACCGCATCGGGCATCCGCTCGGGGTAGACCAGTGCATAGCCGGCCAAACCCGCCACAGCGAGCAGCACGACCGCACACCCTGCCAACAGGCGCCGCCGGCCACGCGGCCTGGTTTGTCCGGGTGGCTGGGGGGCGATAGTCGATCCGGCTGATGGCGAGGTGGAGTGTGGGCTCGTAGACATGTGAAGGTGGTGAGAAGCGCAGAAGGTATCAAAAACGCATAGGGCCTGGCCGAAGCCAGGCCTCTCCAAAAAACTATCGTCCCGGCAGCGTGAGCCGCCGGGACGCGAGCCGACAGTGCAGCGTGCCGGCTTATGTCGCTCAGACCGACGGTTGCGTCGCGGAAGCGGACGCCGGCGGCGAGGCGACCTTGGTACCCTCGTTCGGATCGAGGTAGAGCACCGGATTCGGAGTGGTCGTCGAGAAGTTGAACAGGCTCATGATGCTGCCTGTAGCGGCGTCGTTCGAGCCTTGGCCGAGACGCGCACCGTTGAGCCAGTTGTCCTCGATGAAGCGCACCACCGATGCCTGCGTGATCTGCGTGTGGTCGACGTAGTTCGCCTTTGCATACGGCGAGATTACGAGGAACGGAATACGCGTGCCAGGCCCGCAGCGACCGTTGACCGCACCACCGTTGACACCGACACCTTGCACTGCACCCGCTGCGTTACACACGCCGGCGCCGCTCACCTGGTCGGCACCGGTAATGGTGCGCTTGTTGTCCGAGCTATTACCGGCGCTTTCCCCCGTCGTGGTGCTGTCGAACGACGAGGTCGTCGGCGTCGCGAACTGGTGGTCGTACCAGCCGTCCGAATCGTCATAGGTGACGATGACCGCAGTGTTCTTCCAGTCCGGCTGCTGTTCCAGGAAGTTCACCACGCTGGTGACGAAGGCTTGCTCGTCGATCGGATCGGAGTTACCCGGGTGCGCGTCGGCAATCGAAGGCGCCTTCAGGAAGCTGACCGACGGATAGTTGCCAGAGGACACAGCGGCGAAGAAGTCGTCCACGTCGTACTGGTGATGCACCGGCGTCGCGGTGTTGTCCAGCGGATCGGTAAAGCCAATTGCAGCCACCGAAGACGGACGGGTGTGTGCAAGATTCTGCGTGCTCGCGTAGTACTGGAACCACGCATGGTGCTGAACATAGTCGGCCTCGTTCTGCCCCAGCACGCTCGAGAAGGTCGTCCGCGCGCAGCCGGTCGTGCCGTTCGGGTTGACCGTGGTCAGGTTGAACCCGCCCATGAACCCGCCCCAGGTAATGTTGGCCGAATTGAGCAGATCGCCAATGTTCTTCGAGGTCATCGATGCCGTCGTCGCGGACTTGGCCTGAATCGTACAGGTGTCGCCGGTCGGGTCCAGGTCACCCACCAGCGTCCAGCCGCCCTGGAGGTCATAGACCACATTCGGCGACGGGTTGGCCGTCACGCTGCCCGCTACCACTGCGCCGTTGCTCGTGACCACGGCGCCGTTGTGCTGACCCGATACCACGGCGATTGCGCCCGGCGTCGACGGACCATACGTGTCGGTATAGGCGTTGTCGCTCATCGCGAAGTTCTGCGCGTAGTTCCACAGACCCGTCACAGTATTGCCGTCGTAGTAGCCCATCACGAGGCCCAGCGTGCCGAATTCGCCCGTGGAACCCGTCGCGTTGTTACCCGTATTCAGCGGGTACAAGTCCATCTTGCCGCCGTCGGCAGCAAGCTGTTCCGCCGTGTAGCCGTGGTTCTGACTCTCCGTGCCGGCCTGGGTGCGGTCGAGGCGGAACGGATTGATGTTGGTGCCGGCCGGATTCGCCGTGTTAGCGACGGTCGGATTCGAGTTCAGCAGCGCGGTCGTCAGACCGTTGACTGTCGGCGTGCCGGATACCGCGGTAAACGTCGGCTCGCCTGTGGGGTTCGTCGCACTCGGGTAGGTACCGAAGTAGTGGTCGAACGATTCGTTCTCACCAAAGATCACCACGACGTGCTTGATCGGCGTCGCGGTTTGCAGTGCATCCTGCGCGGACACGACAGGCGCGGGTGCGCTGCTCTTGACGTTGCTGCCGCAAGCGGCCAGCGCAAGTAACGTTACCGCGAACGAAATCGGTAACAGGGTCTTTCTTTGTAACATGTGGGGCGCTCCGGATATTCTGCGGCGGATCCATCGCTAAACGGAAAGAAGCCGGTTTGTTAAAGGAGTACAGCGTTGTTGTCAGCTCGGTTACGCCGCTGCATTGGAGCATTTGAATATGAAGGTTTTATAAATGCGCTAAAAGATGTTGGACAAAGCGCATTGATTGCGTGTCGGTTTGGTAATCGGAAGTTGAGCGAATGGATTTTGTAATATTGATGCTCGCTCGAACCAAAGCCCGAAAGTACCGGCGATTGAGGGCATGAAGGGGCCCGCCACGTCGAGAAAATCAGGCATCCGAAATCAGTCGGTGCGTGTGCCTTGACCTTGTCCACGCGCATTACCCGCTATCTTTCTATTCGCGCTTTGCGCCGATTGTGACGTAATTGTGATCGACACATTCGTTTTCAAAAAGACAGTATTTCGTCAATTCATTGAATTAAAAACTTATGCCTTGAACGGGACGCGCGGGCGCGACCGAACGGGTCGCAAAGCAAACTGCCGATGTGCGCAGCCAGTCGCAATCAGACCGGTTGCGCGGGGATTGTCGCTTCCCTATCACCAAAGCGTCTCCCAAACAGGCGTTTATCCGAAAAGGTACTGCGGTCATACTGTCGTCAGGCCTGAGGAGTTTGGCGCGAAGGGTTTTCTGCCCGGGTCGCGCCGGGCCAGGGCGTTTTAGAACCTTTACATGGCGACGGCAATGCTGACACGACAGGCGATTGACTCGGGCGAGTACCTCGACCACTTTGACTCGCTGCCCAACCTTTGGACGAAGGACCGCATCGAGAGCTCCCTCGCGGAGACCATGAGGTCCCGGCCAACGGGAACGGACGACGTCTGGATCTTCGCCTACGGCTCACTAATGTGGAATCCGATGGTGCATTTCGACCGAAAACAGGTCGCCACCTTGCACGGCTGGCATCGCAGCTTCTGTCTTCGCATGGATATTGGGCGTGCGAGCCCCGAGATGCCGGGCCGGATGCTTGCTCTCGAGTCAGGAGGACACGCGCATGGCGTAGCGTTGAAGCTCGCTCGCGCTACGATGGAGCAAGAGCTCGGACTCATATGGATTCGCGAAATGGTGTTGGGCTCGTATCAGCCGACGTGGGCCTCTGTCACGCTGGACAACGTCACCGAAACGCATGCGATTGCGTTTGTTGCAAATACGAGCCGCGACCAGTATGCGGCCGACTCATGCGTGTCTACGGTCGCGCCACTCGTGGCGAGAGCCTCAGGGAAATTTGGCAGCAACGCCGAGTACCTGTTCAAACTTCACGCTGCGCTTAAAGAATACGGTTTACAAGACTCGTATATCGATGAACTCGCTGGCGAGATACAGCGTATTTCCCCCTGTCGTGCCTGAACGATGCGTGCCCGCAACGCGGTTCAGCGCCAACCCTATTCTGCCGACTGAAAACGCAAACTACGTCAGGCGGACTCCGTCGACATTGGCCTCGCTTCAAGACAACGCACCAACGCGCTTTTCGGCTCAGCGACCCGTGGATGCGGTCGCCATCCGATTGCCTCAACCCTTGTGACGTCTGCATTCGTAGGCTAGTCGCGTCCTTAGGCAAGCAGTTCACAAAGTAGCTCGCAGCGCGGCGATTGTCGCTTCGGAAGCTACAAAGAAACCACTGCGCCCTACTTTATCGCCAGAAGCTCGCAGACCATACTTCCGTCAACACATCACGCCGCTCGAGCGCTGTAACGCTGCGACTTGACGACTGGCTCAAATCTTGCAATTTCGCTGAATTTCTTTGCCTATCAATAAGGATTACTACGCATGTTTACCAATCGAAAACGCGTCGTCGGCGCGCTTGGTGCACTGTTCGTGGTTGGCACAGTCGCTGGCATCGGCTTTAGTCACGGGCGCGATTCGTCGCCAGTGAGTGCAGCTCAAGCCGCAGAAACAGCCGCGCCAACGGTTATAGAAGTCGATGTCGCAACTGTGCTTTCCCAGACGATTACCGACTGGCAGAGTTACTCCGGACGCCTGGAAGCTGTCGACCACGTCGATGTTCGTCCGCTTGTTCCAGGCACCATCGTCGCGGTGCACTTCAAGGACGGCGCTCTAGTTAAAAAAGGAGATCCGCTTTTCACCATCGACCCGCGTCCGTATGTCGCTGAAGTCGACCGCGCCGCGGCGCAACTCTCCGCCGCGCAGGCGCGTGCGACGTACACCTCGACCGACGCGGCGCGCGCCGACCGGTTGCTGGCCGACAACGCCATCGCAAAACGCGACTACGACGAGAAGCAGAACGCCACTCGTGAAGCCGCAGCCGGCGTCAAGGCCGCTCAAGCCGCACTGGAAGCGGCTCAAGTGAACCTGAGCTATACGACAGTGACCGCGCCCGTGTCAGGACGCGTCTCGCGCGCGGAGCTGACGGTGGGTAACGTCGTATCAACCGGGCCCAATGCACCGCTCCTCACGACGCTCGTTTCGGTCTCGCCGATTTATGCGTCGTTCGATGTCGACGAACAGACGTACCTGCAATACCTGGGTCGCGACCGCAACGCGACGGTACCAGTTTCGCTGGGTCTCGCCAACGAAGACGGCTATTCCCGCAAGGGCACCATCACGTCGGTCGACAACCGCCTCGATACTTCATCGGGCACCATCCGCGTTCGCGCAAGCATCGACAACACCGACGGCGCGCTTGTGCCAGGCCTTTATGCACGCGTGAAGGTCGGCGGTGGAGAAGCCCATCCTGCGATCCTGATCAGCGACGCCGCGGTTGGTACAGACCAGGCGAAGAAATACGTGCTGGTCGTAGACGCTGCGGGCAAGGCGCAATACCGCGAAGTCCAGTTAGGTAGCCTCCACGACAACCTGCGTGTCGTCACCTCGGGTCTGAAGGCCGGTGAGCGCATCGTCGTCAGCGGCACCCAGCGCACCCGTCCGAACGATACCGTCCGGGCCAACATGGTCAAGATGACCGACGCCGCGAAGCCCGCCGCGTAAACGTCAACGGGAAGCCCATCATGAACATCTCGAGGTACTTCATCGACCGGCCCATATTCGCGGGCGTGCTGTCGGTGGTCATCCTGCTGGCCGGTGTCATCGCACTGACGAAGTTGCCAACCGCAGAGTATCCGGAAGTCGTACCGCCTTCGGTAGTCGTCCGCGCGCAATATCCGGGCGCGAACCCGAAGGTCATCGCCGAGACTGTGGCCTCGCCAATCGAAGAGCAGATCAACGGCGTCGAAAACATGTTGTACATGCAGTCGCAGGCAAATAGCGACGGCGCCATGACGACGACCGTCACGTTCAAGCTCGGAACCGATCCGGACAAGGCTCAGCAGCTCGTGCAGAACCGCGTGTCTCAGGCCATGCCGCGTTTGCCCGAAGACGTGCAGCGGCTCGGGGTCGTCACGGTGAAGTCCTCGCCAACGCTGACGATGGGTGTCAACCTTGGCTCGCCGAATGGCCGCTATGACCTGACCTACCTGCGCAACTACGCGCTCATCAACGTCAAGGACCGGCTTGCGCAGGTTCCCGGTGTCGGCGAAGTCGTGATGTGGGGAGGCGGTGACTACTCAATGCGCGTCTGGCTCGATCCGACCAAGGTGGCCAGCCGTAACATGACGGCCACTGACGTCATCAAGGCCATCCGCGAGCAGAACGTTCAGGTCGCAGCTGGCATCGTCGGCGGGGCGCCCATGACGACGAACGTGCCCTTGCAACTCAGCGTCAATGCACAGGGACGCTTGAAGACGGAAGACGAGTTCCGCAAGATCATCCTGAAGACGGGACCTGATGGCGCAGTCACGCATCTGAGCGATGTAGCTCGCGTTGAAATGGGTGCGTCCGAATATGCGCTACGCGCAAACCTCGACGGAAAGCCTGCTGTCCAGCTGATTATCTTCCAGCAGCCCAACGCCAATTCTCTGCAGATTTCGACGGACGTTCGCCGAATCACCGCCGAACTGCAGAAGGATATGCCGGATGGAGTCAAAGCCGAGATCGTCTACGACCCGACGCAATTCGTCCGCGAGAGTATCGACGCGGTAATCCACACGCTCTTCGAGGCCATCATCCTCGTCGTGATTGTAGTGATTGCGTTTCTGCAGACCTGGCGGGCCTCGCTGATTCCGCTGGTCGCCGTGCCGGTTTCGATTGTCGGCACGTTCTCGCTGATGCTTGCGTTCGGCTTCTCCATCAACGCGTTGTCGTTGTTCGGGATGGTGCTGGCCATCGGGATTGTGGTCGACGATGCGATTGTGGTGGTGGAAAACGTGGAGCGGAATATCGCCGCCGGGCTGACGCCGTTAGAGGCGTCGTATGAAGCAATGCGTGAAGTCAGCGGACCGATTATCGCAATCGCATTGACGCTGGTAGCCGTGTTCGTGCCGCTCGCGTTCATGTCGGGCCTCACAGGCCAGTTCTACAAGCAGTTCGCCATGACCATTGCGATTTCAACGGTCATCTCGGCGTTCAACTCGCTGACGTTGTCACCTGCTTTGGCCGCCGTGCTGTTGAAGGACCACCACGCACCGAAGGACTGGCTCACGCGCGTGATTGACCGCGTCCTCGGGCCGTTCTTCAACGTCTTCAATAAGGTTTTCAATCGCGGTTCCGATGCGTACGGCAAGGGCGTCGGCGGTGTCATCAACCGCAAGTTCGCAATGGTGGTCGTGTACGGCGTCCTGCTCGGTGGCACCGTCCTTCTCGGCAAGATTGTGCCGGGTGGCTTTGTGCCGGCGCAGGACAAGGACTATCTCGTCAGCATCGTGCAGTTGCCGCCAGGCGCCTCGCTCGACCGGACGGCGAAGGTCGTGCATGAGATGGGTGAGATTGCGCGTCGTCAACCCGGTGTTGAGCATACGCCTGAGTTCCCGGGTCTCAACGTGACCGGCCTGATGAATTCGTCGAGCAGCGGTCTGGTGTTTCCGGTGATGAGTCCATCGAAGCATCGCGGCAAAGATGAATGCGCCGCGACCATTGTCGGCAACCTGCAGAAGGAATACGACGGCATCAAGGACGCCACGATTGCGACGTTCCCGCCTCCGCCGGTTTCAGGTCTGGGCACCATCGGCGGCTTCAAGTTGCAGATTGAGGACCGTGGCGCCTTGGGCTACGAAGCGCTGAACAAGGCCGTCCAAGCATTCCTCGCTGCCGCGGCAAAGGCGCCCGAGCTCGGACCGTCGTTCTCGAGCTACCAGATCAACGTGCCGCAACTGAACGTCGAACTGGACCGCGAGAAGGCCAAGCAGCTTGGCGTCAACGTAACGGACGTGTTCGACACGATGCAGATTTACCTGGGCTCGCTGTACGTGAACGACTTCAACAGGTTTGGGCGCGTGTATCAGGTGCGCGCCCAGGCCGATGCCCCGTTCCGCGCCTCGGCCGAAAGCATCCTCGAACTCAAGACCCGCAACGCCGCTGGTGAAATGGTGCCGCTGTCGTCACTCGTGAAGGTCACACCCACCTTTGGACCGGAAACCGTGATTCGGTACAACGGGTTCCTTGCGGCCGACATCAACGGTGGTCCGGCGCCCGGCTATTCGTCCGGTCAGGCCATGGCCGCGGTCGAACGGATCGCGGCACAGACGCTGCCGCGCGGCATCAAGTTCGAGTGGACCGACCTCACGTATCAGCAGATTCTGGCTGGCAACGCCGCGCTCTGGGTGTTCCCGATCAGCGTGCTGCTGGTGTTCCTCGTGCTTGCTGCGATGTATGAAAGCCTCACGTTGCCGCTCGCCATTCTGCTGATTGTGCCCATGAGCATTCTCTCTGCGCTCTTTGGAGTCTGGCTCACGCAAGGGGACAACAACATCTTCACGCAGATTGGCCTGATGGTGCTGGTGGGTCTATCGGCAAAGAACGCGATTCTGATCGTCGAGTTCGCCCGCGAGCTTGAAATGCAGGGTCGCACGATTGTTCAGGCGGCAATCGAGGCTTCACGCCTGCGCTTGCGTCCGATTCTGATGACGTCGATCGCGTTCATCATGGGTGTGGTGCCGCTCGTGATCTCCACCGGTGCGGGGTCGGAGATGCGTCGCGCCATGGGCATTGCCGTGTTCTTCGGCATGTTGGGCGTCACATTCTTCGGGCTGTTGCTGACCCCGGTGTTCTACGTCCTGCTGCGCAAGCTCGCCGGCGGCAAGCAGTTGAAGGACAAGCACGGCAACCATCCGCATATCCACGGTCCCGATGACCACGGCCCTGACCGGGTTGGCGCTGACGATTCGCACGGAGCAACCGTGACGCCCGCGCCGCAACCCAAAGTGCAAGAGCCGGCGTTGCAGGACTAAAGGAGAACATCATGAAACGAATCTTTTCGATTAAAAGAGCTTTCACCGGTTCCGTTCTGCTGGGCGCGTTGCTGTTACTCGCAGGATGTTCGCTAGCACCGACGTACGAGGTGCCATCCACGCCGGCCATTGCCACCTTCAAGGAAGCGCCACAGGCAGTGACGCCTGAAGATGCGGGAGCGTGGAAGACAGCGCAACCGTCCGAAGATGTCGCCCGAGGCGAATGGTGGAAAGCGTTCGACGACCCCAAGCTGAACGACCTCGAGCAGCAAGCGCTCAATGCGAACCAGAACCTCAAGGCAGCGGCTGCGCGAGTGAAGGAAGCCCGAGCGATGAACCAGGCGGCGCGTGCTGGCCTCTTCCCGTCGCTTGACGCGGGGTTTGGTCCGACGCGTGAACGCGTGTCTGCTGCGTCGCTTTTTGAGCCTGACGGCACGAACGTACCGCAGCAGACCTTCTGGCGCGCCCAGGCGAGCGCTTCGTACGAAGTTGACCTGTTCGGCCGCGTCGCGTCCACAGTGGATGCGGCACGCGCCGACACGCAACGCAATGAAGCACTCTATCGTTCGGTTCTGCTCGCGCTTCAGGCCGACGTCGCACAGAACTACTTCGCCTTGCGCGAACTCGACGCCGAGGCGGACGTCTTCGCGCAGGCCGTCGAACTACGCGAGCAGGCGCTCAAGCTTGTAAAACGCCGCTACGCAGAAGGAGAAATCACTGAGCTCGATGTCTCCCGCGCCCAAGCCGAACTGGCAAGCGCGCAGTCCGACGCGATGACTGTGCAACGCCTGCGCGCTGCCTCCGAGCACAGCCTCGCGGTGCTGCTCGGGAGCGCGCCAGCGGAGTTCTCAATGGCGGCCGACCCGCTCAAGCCCGTCGACCTGCGCATCCCTCCAGGCTTGCCGTCGACCCTGCTCGAACGCCGTCCGGACATCGCCGCTGCGGAACGCACTATGGCCGCGGCGAATGCCCGGATTGGTGTTGCGAAGGCGGCGTTCTTCCCTTCGCTCATCTTGACGGGTACCGGTGGCTTCGAGTCGGCAACGTTGGGTGACCTCTTCAAATGGAGCAGCCGGGCGTTCCTGCTCGGCCCGTTGGCGGGGACGGCATTGAACATCCCGCTGTTCGACGGTGGGCGTCGCACGGGCAACCTTGCCAATGCGCGCGCTGTCTATGAAGAGGACGTCGCGGACTATCGCCAGCAGGTACTGGTGGCGTTTCGTGAAGTCGAAGACAACCTCTCGGACATGCGCATTCTGGAGGCGCAGACCCAAACGCAGGACGACGCCGTCAAGGCGTCACAGCGGGCTGCGGATCTGTCCCGTGTGCAGTACAACGAGGGAGCAGTGAATTATCTGGACGTCATCGACGCAGAGCGGACGGTCTTGCAAGCCCGCCGCGCAGCAGTTCAATTGCAGGGCGTACAGGCTGCATCCGCTGTCAATCTGATTCGTGCGCTCGGTGGCGGATGGGGAGATGTCGTACCGCAGCCGGCACAGATAGTTGCGGTAGGGACGAGTCCGGATCCGTCGACGCCAGCATCGGTCGTGCAGAAGTAGTCGAACGTGATTCGATTGGGTAAAAAGTGGGCCCGTCCAGAGAAGACGATGGGCCCGTTGCTTACCGGAGCGGTGAAATGAATCCGGAGAAGCCATCGGCCGTCGCTTATTCGCTCGTTTTCTGCAGCGTCTCAGCCAGATGATTGACCACCGCCCTAGTCTTCGCCGCCATCTTCTGACCAAGAGAAATAATGGCGTGCACAGGTGGCCCATCGGTGTCAGCTTCCGGCAGAAGATGAACCAGCTTTCCGGACTGGACGTAGGGCAGCGCCACCCGGTCAAGGATCTGCGTCACCCCGAAGCCCGCAACCGCAGCCTCTACGAGCGCCTGACCGTCGGCGAGGACGAGTACCGGCGACGGAGAGACGTCGCGAACATTGGCGCCGTCCCGCACCGTCCACGCCCGCAATCGACCGGTGGGCCCGCGGAACACAATCGCGTCATGGTCGGTCAGGTCGGAGAGCGACGTCACCTTACCTCGCCGTTCCAGATAGTCTGGCGAGGCGTACAGCCCGAGGCGCAGGTCACACAGTTTGCGTACGGTCAGGTCACTGTCTTGTGGCAGGGTACCAATCCGCACGACCACGTCCCAGCCTTCCCCCACCGGGTCCGACATTCGGTCCGTCAAAGCCATTTCCAGCGTGAGCTTCGGATACTTCTCGCGTAGCTGGATAAAGCTTGGTAACAGCAAGCGCCCAAAGCCGGCAGGCAGGTCTATCTTCACCCGCCCGACTGGTTCCGAGCGCCTTGCGGCCAACTGCTGCTCAGCCTCGCGCAGTCCATCCAGCGCGTCCTGTGCGGCGGCCAGATAGGTTTCGCCATCCTCAGTTAGCCGCACCGCCCGCGTGGTGCGTTGAAAGAGCTTCGTGCCGAGCCGGGCCTCGAGGCGTTGCACCGCCTTGCCGACGTTGGACTTGCTGCTGCCAAGGTCCTCCGCGGCACGAGTAAAGCTGCCGGTCTGGGCGACCGCCACGAATACCGCAATCTCGGCCATCGGTGCATCGACACGCTCGTTCATCTCTCGACCCATTCGGCAAAGTATGAAGACAGCTCACTTTATCAGTTATGACAAAAGGGCCGTCTGATACCAGACGGCCCGCGGGAGTACGTAATCGCAATCGGTGTCAGGCGCTTACCGTCTCACGGACCACTTCCTCTTTGCCATGGTTCTCGTCTGGCGTGGAGCCTGGTTCGTCGTCCTGAGGTGGTGTCTTGCTCAGAAAGGCAAAAGTCGCAAACGCCGATAGCAGCGTAATGACGATCAGCACGTGCAACAGGCTCGTAAATGCGTCTGCGTAGCTGGCCGAGAGCGCATGCCTGCTGACTTCAGGAAGCGTCGCAGCCGCGTGCACCATGTCGCCGGCAGTCACACGCTGCGCAGCTTCCGCGATTCGCGCGTGCATGGCCGGCGAAGTGTCAGGAACGATGCGTGCAAGACTCGTATGAGCAAGTGCAGCGAGGATAGCTGTTGCGATGGCTAGAGCGATTCCTTCGCCAGCAACCCGCGTCGTGCTGAAAATGCCTGACGCCATCCCTGCGCGTTCCTTCGGCACAACGCTGACTGAGAGACCATCCATCAACCCCCACGGCATTCCCGCGCCAAGTCCGATCACGAGCATCGGCATAACCAGCGCATCTCTCGACGCACTGAAATCCACGAGGCTCAACCAGTAAAGACCTGCCGCCGCGATGAGGAAGCCGATACCCGAGAGCACGCCGGCAGACAGCCAGCGCGCGAACGAAGCGACCAACATCGGAACGACAAGCATAGGCGCGGAAAGCGCGACCATCAGCATGCCGGCGTGCATTTCGTCGAGGCCTTCGGCGCCGATAAAGCGCAACGGCAGCATGACGATGAGCACGATGTAGCAATAGCACGTGCCTACCGGGAGAATCTGCACACCGACAAAGCGAGGATAGCGGAACAGGCTCAGTTCAAGCATGGGACGCTTCACTCGCGTCTCGACCATAACGAATGCGACCAGCATGACCGCCGACAATACCAGCAAGATCACAACCCAAGGACTGCCCCAGCCACTTTCCGGCGCCTGAATGACGCCGAACGTGAAGAGCGCGAGCGTCGCGGTAAAGGTGATGGTGCCCGGATAGTCGAGGCCGGTCGCGTTCGGATCCCGCGTTTCACGCATGCGCGGCACGCCGAAGATAAAGGCGATGACACCGATGACGGCAATGACCATGAAAATCGAGCGCCAACCAAAGTGTTGGATGAGTGTGCCGGCCATCAGCGGGCCGAATGCAAGGCCGATACCAAAGCTGGTGCCAAGCATGCTGAATGCCCGTGTACGGGCGTGCCCTTCGAACTCCTGAGCAAGCGACGCCGCGCCGCTCGACAGGGAGGCAGCCGCGGCGATGCCTTGTGTCGCTCGGAGAATATCCAGCCATAGCGTCGACGGCGCAAAGCTCATGGCAAGTGACGTGACAACGAATCCGCCCAACCCGAGGACGAAAAGGCGTTTGCGACCGAACTGGTCAGCAAGCGCCCCGGCCGCCATCAGCAGGCTGCCGAAGCTGAGCATAAAGGCGTTGGTGACCCACGTAAGCATGGCGGGGCTGCCGCCGAGGTCACGGCCGATTGCAGGAGTCGCGACCGCGCCTCCCGAAAACGCTAGAGGGAGCACGAGAGCCGACAGACAAACGGCTGCAAGAATCAGCAGTTTGTTCCTGTCGGCACCATGTGGCGTTTGACGATGCATGGGTGGGCCTATCGGAAGAGTTGAACAGCCCCGATAAACCAGAGCCTCGCTCTCGCCATGGGCTGTCGAAGCACGCCATTCTGAAGATGGCAGCGATAGAGATAAACGACCCCTCAGTGTTCAGAGCGTCTCCCTGAAAGCGACAATCGTCCGCACAGCAATTGTCGCCACGAAAACGACAGAGTGACTCCCGCACCGGTGTTTATCGCGCGAGCGATTCTCGCAATACTTCATCCCAACGGTGCGCGACGTCTCTCCCGCTTCCAGCTACCCGCCGCACACCAGCCATCCATTCAACTTAAAGGTTCGTCAAATGAAACTCTATATCGCGCAAGCGACATGTTCCCTGGCAGTCCAGGCCGTATTCAATGAGTTAGGGCTGTCCCCCGAACTGATCCACTACGACGTATTCGGCAAGTCCACGTCGGACAACGTCGACTTTGCGAACGTCAATCCACTCTCTTACGTGCCGGTCCTCGAGCTCGACAACGCAGATAAGGAGCGGATGACCGAAACCATCGTCATCGCGTCGTATCTCGCCGATCAATACCCCGACTCCGGACTGATGCCCGCGCACGGCACGCTGGAGCGTGTCAGGATGGACCAGTTGCTGACCTTTGTCGCCACCGAGATCGCGCAGAAGCACATTCCGCTGATGCGCAAACTGATGACCGAGGAAGGCGTAGCGTTCACCACTAACAAGCTGCTCACCGCCTACGCTGCACTTGACGCGCGTCTCGCCGATGGCCGCGCGTACCTCACCGGCGAGCAATTCACTGTCGCAGACGCTTATGTTTGGGCAACCATGTGGCACGAACGGTCTGGGGTAAAGCTTGATCACCTGACGAATCTGATGACCTATATCGCACGAATTGAAGCGCGGCCCTCAGTGCAGAAAGCCCTGAAGGATGAAGCCGAACTGATCAGCCAACACAGGGCGCAGTTGGCGGCGTAGGCCGCCGCAGGAAAATCGCACCGCGTTTCATCAACGCTTGCCGAACTCCATCTCCCACACCTGCTCGATCGCCTGCAACGCACTCAACACGATCGAGCGGTTCAGCGCCGCCGCGAGCGTGCCATCACGCTCCGCGTACGCTTCGCACAGCCGTTGATGATCGGCGCAAGACCGTTGCATCCGGCCGGGCAACGACGTGCTGAGGTGCCGCAGCCGGTTGGTGCGCATCCGCATCGAATCGAGCACTTCCTTGAAGATGCCGTTGCGGCTCACCCGCAGTTCTTCATCGCGAAACGCGACGTTGGCCCAGAAATAGCCGTCGACGTCCGCCTGCGCGGCGGCGTCGGCGAGACGCGCGTGCGCGCGCCACAACGAATCGATGTCGTCGGCAGTTGCATGCTCGACGATCGCGAGCGACACCTGTCCATATAGCAAGACGCGCAGTTGATAGATCTCGCGCACTTCCGTGAGGCTCATCGACGACACACGCGGCCGCCGCCGCGGCGACCAGTCGACCAGCCGCTCGCGGTTCAGCACGAAAAGCGCTTCGCGTACCGGCGTACGGCTGACGTTGAAGCGCTTCGCAAGATCGACCGAATTCAGGTCATCGCCCGGTTGCAGGCGGCCTTCGATAATGCCGCGCGCGACCCAATCGACGATCTCGCCGACCGGCGATGCGTCGCCCTGATCCTCCTCGTCGCGTGTGTCGACAGTTTCGTCCATCCCTCTATCCCTCGATATTCCTTGGTGTGCCGCCCGGCAGCGTGGACGGATTCTAGCAAACCGCCACCCCGCCGGACCGCGGCGCCTTACTACTCAATTCCCCCAAAGTGTACACAGTTAATCAAATTCTTCTTGAAATTTTACGCTGATAGGCCATACACTTTGCCAAAAGTGTCGACACTAACAAGATCGGACGACACACCGAGCGACTAGGTTGCATGGGACCGGAGTAAGCGCTAAAGCGCCTCCGGTCGACACAGGAGACGCGATGTACATGGAAAAGGAGTTCGCCGGCACGCGCGGCGCCGAAGCCAGCGTCTCGGCGCGGCTCGACCGCCTGCCGCCGACGCGTTATTTCAGCGGCCTGGTCGCGCGCATCGCGATTGGCGGCTGGTTTGAGTTTTATGAAATGTTCATGGCGGCCTATATCTCACTGGGACTCATCAGCAGTGGCCTGTATCACGCCACCACGGCGGGCCTCTTCGACGTCAACGGTTTCGCCAGCTTTCTCGGCTCGTTTTTCGCCGGGATGTTCGTCGGCACGGTGGCGCTCGGCAGCTTCACCGACCGCTTCGGACGCCGCGCCGTGTTCACCTGCGCGATGCTGATCTATTCAGTGGCGACCTTCGCCGCCGCGTTCCAGCATTCGCCGGAAGCCATGGATCTCTGGCGCTTCGTCGCCGGCCTCGGAATCGGCGTGCAACTCATTACTGTCGACACTTATATTTCCGAGCTGACGCCGCATCACACCCGCGGCCGCTACAGCGCGTTCAGCATCCTCGTGATCCTGACCTCCGTGCCGACCGTCGCAGTGCTGTCGTTTCTGCTCGTGCCGCACACCATCCTCGGCCTCGAAGGCTGGCGCTGGGTGATGATCATCGGCTCGGCAGGCGCGGTGCTGATCTGGTTCATGCGGCGCGGGCTGCCCGAGTCGCCGCGCTGGCTCGAAAGCAAAGGACGTTTCGACGAGGCGCGCGCGATCGTCGATGCGATCGAGGCCCGCGTCATCGCGGAAACCGGCCGCGCGTTGCAGGCGCCCGCGCAACACGCGCCCGAACCGCTGTCCGGTGAGCAGAGCGGGTCATGATCCGAGATGTGGAAAGGCCGCTACCTGAGCCGCACGATCATGCTGTCGTTCTTCAACTTCTTTCAGACCTTCGGCGTGTACGGATTCGGCGCGTGGGTGCCGGTTCTGCTCTACACGAAGGGCATCACGATCACGCATTCGCTGCTCTACACCATGGTGATCGCATTCGCGACACCGCTTGGCGCGCTCGGCGCAATGGCCTGCGCCGAACGGGTCCAGCGCAAGTGGCAACTGGTCGGCTGCGCGATCGTCGTCGCGGTGGCCGGTGTGCTGTTCGGCGTGGTGCGCGAGCCCGTGCTGATCCTGCTATTCGGCAGCGCCGTGACCATCGCCAACAACTGGCTCATCGGCATTTTTCACACCTATCAGGCCGAGCTGTATCCGACCCGGATTCGCGCCCGCGCCGTCGGTTTCGTTTTTAGCTGGAGCCGGCTGAGCTCAATCTTCGTCGGTTTCTGGGTGGCGGCATTGCTGAAGCATTCGGGCGTGCCTGCCGTGTTCGTGCTGATTTCGTCAGCCATGTTTGTGATCGTCGTGATGGTCGGGCTGCTAGGGCCGAAGACCAACGGCATCCGTCTGGAGGAGTTGTCTCAATGAGTTCCATCGCCGCCGCATTCGCGCACGGCCTTTTCGCACTGGCGCAGCGTCCGCTGCCGGTTCCGGTCGCAGAGGAAGCCAGGCGTTCCCTGATCAATGTCATCGGCACCTCGATCGGCGCGTCGCGCCATCCCGGCGTCGACGCGATCCTCGCTGCAGCTCACGAACTGGGCGTCGCCGAGATCGCGCCGGTGCCGGGCCGCAGCGAAAAGGTCGACCTGCATTTTTCGGCGCTCGCCACCGGCTTTGCCGGCCATCTCGACGATTTCGACGATACCCATCTCGCGACCGTCATCCATCCGGCCGCCTCGGTGCTCGCGGTGCTGACGGCGCTCGCGCCCGACACGCGCCCGACAGGCGCGGCCGCGCTAACTGCGTTCGCGCTCGGCTCCGAAGCGCAGTTGCGGGTCGGTGTATCGATCTCGCCGGAGCATTACGACCGTGGCTGGCACATCACCGGCACTTGCGGCGTGATCGGCTGCGCGGTGACAGCCGCCCTGCTGCTCTGTCTCGATGAAGCAGCGTTGAGCGCGGCGGTGTCGATCGCCGCCTCGATGTTCGTCGGCCATCGCGAAGCGTTCGGCACGATGACGAAGCCTTATCACCCCGGCAAGGCAGCTTCAAACGGCATTGCGGCCGCGCGTCTC
Organism: Paraburkholderia sp. EB58; assembly: GCF_050436665.1. Lineage (NCBI taxonomy): Bacteria > Pseudomonadati > Pseudomonadota > Betaproteobacteria > Burkholderiales > Burkholderiaceae > Paraburkholderia > Paraburkholderia sp. EB58. The sequence goes on from NZ_JBNDMQ010000032.1 coordinate 26,049, forward strand.
GCGCAGCAAGGCCAGCGCGTCGTCGCCGACATTTTTGAAGCAGCCGGCGGCTACTCGCATTCGATGTCGACCAAGGTCGATTTCGACCTGATGAACGGCGCGTTTGGCGAGCGTTGGGAATTGCTGTTCAACACTTACAAGCCGTATCCGTGTGGGATCGTCGCGCATCCGGCAATCGACGCAGGGCTCGCGCTGGCACCGCGGATCGACGACGTGAAGTCGATCCAGTCGATCACGCTGCGTTGCCATCCGCTCGTGCCAGAACTGATGGGTAACCCGCAGCCGAAGGACGGCCTGCAGGCACGCTTCAGCGCGATCCATGGCGTGGCCGCCGCGCTGTGCGATGGCCAGGTCGGTCTCGCGCAATACGAAGACACGCGTGTGGTGCAGGACGACGTCATCGCCGTCCGTGCCTTGACGAAGCTCGCGCCTGACGCATCAGTGAATCGCGACGAAGTCTTTATCGCGGCGACGCTGAAGGACGGCTCGGTCGTCGAGCATCACGTCGAACATGCGCGCGGCAGTCTGGCACGTCCATTGACCGACGACGAACTGATGCACAAGGTCCGTCTGCTGGTGGACTCGCAGTTGGGCGATGGCATCGCCGCCCAACTCGCCGCCGCCGTGGCCACGCTGGACACCGCCGCCAATCTCGACGCGCTCTTCGCACTGTGTGCACCGAGTGCACTCGCAATGGGACCCGCATAAGCGCTAAAGCGCTAACGCTGGTCGACACAGGAATCGAATCATGCATAACGCCGCTCAACATTCTGTCGTCTCCGACGCCCTCGCCGGTTTCGCTACCGCCGCCCTGCCCGCTTCGGCTGATTCCGCGCTCGATGGCGCCCGCGACGCGCTCACGCACGCGCGCCTGCTCACCCATCAGGCGACGCGCTCGCCCGAGCAGATCGACGCGCTGCTGAAATCGCATGGCAGCGCGACTTACGACGCACGCACCCGCGCATGGATTCTCGGCGCATCGCTCGCGACGCAGGCCGCCGCGTCGCCGTCCATGCCCGTGCTCGCCGCTGTGATAGCGACCGCCGACAAGCTCGGCTCATCCGATGACGAAGCCATCGCCGCTGCCGCGATCGGCATCGAAGCCGCGACGCGCATTCTCGCTGCGGTCGATAGCGACGAATTTCGCGCGCGCTGGAACGTCGCATCGTCGGTGGGCGTGCTGGGTGCGGTGCTTGCGGTGGCGCGCCTCCTCGGCCTCGACGAAGCGTGCACGCGTCATGCGCTTGGTGTCGCCGCGACTCAGGCGGCGGGCCTCGCGCACAACGCGAACCACGAGATGGAAGCGATCGAGATCGGCAAGGCGGCTGCAGACGCACTCGAAGCAGCGCTGATCGCCAAGCACGGTTTCACGAGCGCGGCCGCCTCGATCGATGGGCGGCGCGGCTTTGCAGCGCTGATGGCGTATCGCTTCGACGCCGCTGCGATTACCGAAGCGCTGGGCACGCGCTGGACCTCGCTCGACTGAGCGTGATGCGCTTCGCTCGATGTCTTGACCACATCGGGCGAAGCCGTCGTCGATCGCCGCACCTGGCACGTTCAAAACTCAATCAGCCATCAACCGCTTCACGGGACTCCGTCATGACCAGCAAGCGAATCACTCACACTGCATTGCTCGTGCTGTTCTCGCTGTGCGCCGCGCTTAGCGGCGCAAACGCGAATGCGCAGGCACCTGCGTCGCAACCGTCGGCCGGTGGCCTGCCGGCGCGCACGCCATTCGATATTCCCTACGGCATGCCGATCAGCCTGCAAGCCGCCAACCAGGCGATCGAAACCGCCGAGGCCGAAGCTGCGAAACGCGGCTGGCGCGAAGCCATTGCGGTCACCGATCCGAATGGCGACCTCGTCGCATTCGCGAAGATGGACGATACGCAAAACGCGGCACCGAATATCGCGCTACGCAAGGCCGCCACTGCCGCGCGCTTTCGTCGCGATACGCGCACGTTCTACAACGCTTTCGAAGGCGGACACACCTATTCGGCGACGCTCGATCCTTCGTTAGTTGCCTCCCCAGGCGGCTATCCACTCGTGATAGACGGCAAGATTGTCGGCGCGATCGGATGCAGCGGCGGCAGCGGTGATCAGGATGGGGATATCTGCAAGGCCGGCGCGGACGCGACGAAGTAAGCGCGACGATCAACATGGACGACAAACACGACGCCGTATCAGCAACGCCTCCCATCCAGTCATCGCGGCGCCGGTTCCTGATCCAGACCGTCGCGGTGTTGCCAGTGGCGGGCAGTCTGGCCGCGTGCGATCGAGTGACCGACGGTACGGCCTCCGCTTCGACCGACGCTACCGCTGCCGCTGTTGCGGACAATCATAGTGCGACGCCTTATCAGCCGAAGTTCTTCAAGCCTGACGAATGGAGCGTCCTTCAGGCTGCAATAGATCGCCTGATTCCCGCCGACGCCGAAGGACCGGGTGCACTGGAACTCGACGTCGCGGCGTTCATCGACAAGCAGATGGAAGGTGCATTCGGTCATGCGGCGACATGGTACATGCAGGGGCCGTTTCATCCTGACGCGACGCCCCTCGCGGGCTATCAAAGTCCGATGACGCCGCGTGACCTGTACCGTACCGGCATTACTGCGCTCGACAGTTATTGCAGGGCGCACTTCGGCGGCAAGCCGTTCGTTCAACTGAGTGCTGCGCAACAGGACGCGTTGCTGCACCGCATGGATACCGGCGAGGTCAAGTTCGAGCAGACCTCGGCCGGGCATTTCATCGCGCTGCTGTGGCAGAACACAAAAGAAGGCTATTTCTCCGATCCCATTCACGACGGCAACAAGCACGCCGCGAGCTGGACCATGATCGGCTTTCCCGGCACACGCGCCGACTATCTCGACTGGGTCGCGCAACCTGGCAAAGTGTATCCGCTCGGACCGGTGACGATCGAAGGCAACACATAACCGCAGTCTTCGCGAAGCGAAGCGCACGGCAGCATCAGATAAAACACACGCCAGGAGGGGACACATGGCGAACATCAGGAAACCCAAAGTGGACGCGGTGGTCGTCGGCATGGGCTGGACCGGTTCTATTATGGCGATCGAACTGGCGGACGCCGGCCTCACCGTCGTCGGTCTCGAACGCGGCGAAAACCGCGATACGTATCCCGACTTCGCGTATCCGAAGATCGCCGACGAGCTGACCTACGTACAGCGCAACAAGCTGATGCAAAGCCTCGCTCACGAGACAGTCACGATTCGTCGCCATGCGAGCGAAGCCGCGTTGCCGCTGCGCCAGTACGGCGCATTTCTGTTCGGCGATGGCGTGGGCGGCTCGGGCGTGCACTGGAACGGCTTCACCTATCGCGCGACCGATGCCGACCTGAAGCTGCGCAGTCACTACGAGCAACGCTACGGCAAGGACTTCATTCCCGACGACATGACGATTCAGGACTGGCCTGTCAGCGCCGCCGAGCTTGAACCGTTCTATGACCGCTTCGAGTATGTCGCGGGCACCAGTGGCCAGGCGGGCAACCTCAACGGCCAGCCGGTCAGCGGCGGCAATCCGTTCGAAGCGCCGCGCTCGCGTGACTACGCGTTGCCGCCGTTGCCCACCGCCTATCCGTCGATGCTGTTCGAGCAGGCCGCGCGCGACCTCGGTCGTCACCCGTATCCGACGCCCGCGTCGATTGCGTCGAAGGCGTATACGAACCCGTACGGCATGCAGCTTGGGCCCTGCAACTTCTGCGGCTATTGCGAGCTGTTCGGCTGCTACATGTTTTCGAAAGCGTCGCCGCAGACCTGCATCCTTCCGGCGCTCGCGCGAAAGCCCAACTTCGAATTGCGCGACCGTTCGGCGGTCGTCAAGGTCAACCTCGACTCGACCGGCAAGCGCGCCACCGGTGTCACCTATATCGATGCACAGGGACGCACGGTCGAGCAGCCCGCGGTCGCGCTGTGTGCGTACCAGATGCACAACGTGCGTCTGCTGCTGTTGTCGGGTATCGGCAAACCGTACGATCCTGCCACGGGCGAAGGCACCGTCGGCAAGAACTATGCGTACCAGAAGAACAGTAAGATTCCCATCTTCTCCGATAAGGATGTCGCGATCAATCCGTTTATCGGTTCGGGATCGGGCGGCGTCGTCTATGACGACTTCAACGCCGACAACTTCGATCACGGTCCGCTAAATTTTATCGGCGGCGCCATCACCTTTGCGACCGTGACGGGCGGCCGTCCGATCGCCCAGGCACTGGTGCCACCCGGCACGCCGAAGTGGGGCTCGGGATGGAAGAAGGCGGTGAAAGAGCACTATCTGCATTCCTTCGCAATTTCGACGCAAGGCTCGGTGATGTCGTATCGCGACAACTATCTGGATCTCGATCCGACCTACAAGGATGCATATGGTCTGCCGCTGTTGCGCATGACGTTCGACTGGAAGGACAACGAAGGCCGGATGACGCAGTTCGTCAGCCACAAGGCCGCCGATGTCGCACGCGCGATGAACCCGAAGCCGAAATCGGTGGCGATCAACGCGGGCAAACCAGGTGACCACTTCGACGCCGGTCCGTATCAGAGCACGCACACGACCGGCGGTGCGATCGCTGGCGACCGGCCGGACAACAGTGTGGTCAATAAGTATCTTCAGTCGTGGGATGTGCCAAACGTGTTCGTCGCGGGCGCGTGTTCGTTTCCGCAGAATCTCGGTATCAATCCGACCGGCACGATTGGCGCGATGACGTACTACGCCGCGAAGGCGATCCGCGAGACCTATCTGAAGAATCCCGGCCCTCTCGTTCAGGCGTGAGCAAGCGACCATGAAAATCACGCTCAAACGCCTCACGCGTTGCCTGGTTCCCGCGTTCGCGCTGATGTGCAGCGGCGCGCCAGGAGGCGTGCATGCGCAAGTCCCGAACGCGTCCGCCACTTCGCTTAGGTCGGTGACGACTGACGCGCAACTGGCCAAAGGCGCCTATCTCGCGAAGGTCGGCGATTGCGCGGCCTGTCACACGGAGAACAAGGCGCAGCCCTTCGCGGGCGGTCTGCCGCTCGCGACACCCTTCGGCACGCTCTATTCGACCAACATCACAGCCGACATATCGACCGGTATTGGCGGCTATAGCTATGACGACTTCGCCCTGGCGTTGCGTCAGGGCATCGCCAAAGACGGCCGCCGCCTGTACCCGGCGATGCCCTATCCGTCGTACGCAAAAATCGACGATGCCGATATGCACGCGCTGTATCGCTATTTCATGCAAGGCGTCAAACCGGTCACGCAGACAAACCGCGCATCGGAACTCCGGTTTCCGTTCAACATCCGCGCGTTGATGACAGTGTGGGATCGTTGGTATGCGCACGACCATCCACCTTATCAAGCCGATCCGCGACAGAGCGTCGAATGGAATCGCGGCGCGTATCTGGTGCAAGGGCTCGCACATTGCGGCGCATGCCACACGCCGCACGGCATGCTCGGACAGGAGGACGCGCTCGATGACAAGGACAACACCGCGTTCCTGTCCGGGAATGCGCTGGCGGGCTGGTATGCGCCGAATCTGCGCGGACACCCGGCGGAGGCATCGGACATCAATAATGCATGGAGCAAGGCTGATCTCGTCGCCTATCTGCGCAGCGGGCGTCTGCATGACGGCGCGGCATTCGGTCCGATGACGGAAGTCATCGACGACAGCACGCAGTATCTGCACGACGACGATCTGAACGCGATCGCCACGTATCTGACGTCGCCGTCATTGCACGCACGCGCGACGCCACTCCGCCCGCAGCAAGTCGACGATATGGAGGTGACGGCCGCCGCGCTCAGAGCCGGTCACATCGATTCGAGCGGCGCGCGTCTCTATCTGGACAATTGCGCGGCCTGTCACCGCTCCGACGGCACGGGCGCGATGCCGACGTTCCCCAGCCTGAGCGGCAATGCCTCGGTGTTGAGCCACGATCCGACATCACTGATTCATATCGTGCTGAGCGGCTCGCATATGCCGTCCACCGCACCAGCGCCGACGCCACTCGCGATGCCCGATTTCGGCTGGCGTTTGACGGACCAACAGATCGCCGATCTATTGAGCTTCGTTCGAAGCAGTTGGGGAAACCGCGCAACTGCCGTCACCGCCGCCGAAGTGGGGAAAGTGCGCGCCGTAGCGATTACCGCGAAATAAGCGCGCTGCACCGGCCGGGCGTGACGCTGCGTGAATGTATGAGTGCGGCCATGGCGTCGATCGATGCCATGGCCCCTGCACACGTGGAAAAACAGCGCGCTTAGAACTTGTGACGAATCTCGATACGCGCCACGGCCTGATGATTGTTCGACGAATCGCCGAGGTTGCCGATATCCGCGACTGCCCGAGCACCCGTCGAACTCGTGCCGCTTGCGGTCTGGAACGTACCTAGCAGAAAGAGGTCGGTCCGCTTGGACAGCGTATAGTCAAACAGCAACGTGAACTGGTTGTAAGACTGGTCGCCGAGATCGCCCTTCACCGCATTGCCCTTCGTATAGTTGTATTCGCCCGCAACAGAGAAGTCCACCGCGAAGCGATACAACGCATTCAGCTCAAAACTGTTGAAGGTTGCGGTCTCACCGTTGAACGCCCCAATGTTCATGTACTTGACGTTCGCATACACCGCGTCAATGATTGCCCCGCCAAACTGATACGAGCCACCCGTCGTAATGATCTGCAGCGAGTTGGCTGGCTTCGTGCCGAGATAGCCGGAATTCAGCGAGTTGAACGTCGTAGCACTCGCATTGCTGTTCAGGAGCGAGCCCAGCGCAGACGGATTCTTGAATAGTTCGTATGCCACCGCAAAACCGATCGGACCGCGTGCATAGTTCGCACCGAGGCTGTAGCCGCTCGATTGCGAAATCTCGCCCGCCACGCCGCCCAGACTTGCGGTGCCGCCGAAGGTCAAGCCGCTGAAATTCGGGCTCGTGTATTTGATCGTGTTGTTGCTGCGAAACGTGTGGTTTACGTTGTCGATGTCGCCCGGATGCTCGGTCGTCGATCCACCGTAGGCCGCTCCAAAACCGTAGTTGCCGACGTAGTCGTTGATGCTGTCGTACTGGCGCCCCAGCGTCACCGTACCGTAGGTGCGGCTGCCAAGACCCACGAAGGCCTGCCGGCCGAATGCCGTGCCGCCCTGTCCGAACTGGCCCGTGCTGATGTTGATACCGGACTCCAGCACGGCGATCGCATTCATGCCGCCGCCCAGATCCTCGTTGACTCTCATGCCCCAGCGACTGCCCAGTGTGCCCGAGTTCGAATCCACCAAAAATTGCCGGCCGCCGACGTTCTTGCCGTTCACCACGTTTTTGGCGTTGGTGTTGATCATCAAGCCTTCGTCGAGGAGGCCGTACAGCGTCACCGAGCTCTGCGCATGGGCAGTTCCGGCGACGGTTCCCAATATCGACAATGCAAACAGCGTCTTTCTCATTCTGTCATCTCCACCAAGTATTATTTATTTATGTCTCAGACTTTACGATATGTACTACTAATTAATTTGATGTCGTTACCGCATGAATAATCCTCCTACGAACCCCGCGACACCGCTTTTAACCTGAAACTCTTCGACAGCGGCGCGCGGGTGTCGTCTCCAGCGCCGCTGCCGGAACGATCAGCCTAGAAAAGCGCCGCCGTTCGCGTGAATTGCCTGGCCCGTCAAATAGCGCGCTGTCGGGCCGCATAAAAATTGCACAAGGCTCGCCACCTCGTCGGGCTGGCCGCGCCGGCCCAGCAGTGTGGTGCGTTCAGCGTGATGGGCGGGTTCGGTATTGCCCGCCGAGCCGCCACGCACGGTTGCGATCAAGCCGGGAACCACGCAATTGACCGTTATGCCGTCCGGACCCAGGTCGTGCGCCAGGGCGCGCGTCAAACCCACGAGGCCCGCTTTCGCGGCGATCACGTGCGCGCGTCCCGCCGAACCCGCATGCGCCGACATGCCGCCAATATTGACGATCGCGCCCGCCTTCGACTGCCGCAGATACGGCAATGCCGCGTGCGCGCAGAGATACGCGCCGTCGAGAATCACCGACATCACCTCGCGCCAGCGCGCGAAATCCAGTTCCGCAAACGGCACTTCGCGACGCACAGCCGCGTTGTTGACGAGGATGTCGATCTGCCCGAAATGGTGAATCGCGGCTTCCATGAGACTTTGCGCGCCGGCCGGCTCGCTGACGTCGGCCAGATGCGCGGCCGCGCGCCCGCCCGCAGCCTCGATTGCGCGCACGACTTCGGCCACCTCGGCCGCGGAACTGCGCGCATTGACGATCACCGCATTGCCCGCCGCTGCGAGCTCCAGTGCGATCTCGCGACCAATATTGCGCGCCGCTCCGGTGACGACCGCAACGCCCCTGACCTCTCCATTCATGAATGCACTCCCAGTGATTTCGTTGATAACGTCGGTTTCGCAGTGCCTTGCAGCGGCCGGTCGGGGCGAATCCAGAACGACAGCACAATGCCGAGCAGCAACAGCGCAATCGACATCACGAACGGTACGCGATAGCTACCCGTCATGTCGGTGATCACGCCGAACGCGACCGGCGACACGATCGCGGCGAGACCGGCTGCCGTGCTGATAAAGCCGCTCGCGACGCCGGCATAGGCGGGTGCGATGTCCATCGGCACGGACCAGATCGGGCCTTCGGTCGCTTCGAGACAAAACAGTGCCGCAGCCAGACACAGCGCGATTACAGTCCGGTCGCGCACGAACAGCACGCACGTGAGGAACAGCAGCGAGCCTGCAAAGCCCATGATGATCACGTTGCGGCGCGCCTTGTTCAGATTACCGGTGCGTCGATAGATCGCGTCGGTCAGCAGGCCGCCCGCCGTATCGCCGATCACCCCGGCGAGAAACACGCCCGACGTAAACAGCGCCGTGCTTTTCAGATCGATGCCGTACACGCCGACGAAAAAGCTCGGCAGCCAGCTCAGATACAGCCACAGTGTCCAGGCGTGACAGAAGAACACCAGCGTGACGGGCATAATGCGCCGAATCAGCGGCCACCACGGCACCGCCGTACGATGGCGCGGCCCGGCGTACGCCGGCAACGCGTCGACTTCGGCGGTGGTGATAGAAGGATGCGTGCGTGGATCGTCGCGGAAATACAGCGCCCACACGGCCACCCAGATCGCGCTGACGCAACCCAGGGTGATAAAGGCGCCTCGCCAGCCGAGCAGCGGAATCATCAATACGATCATCGGTGGCGTGATGGTGGCGGCGAGGCGCGCGGCAGAGTGCGTGAAGCCCTGCGCGAAGCCGCGTTTTGCCAAGGGCACCCAGTTGGCCATCGCACGTGTGGCATTCGGAATCGTGCCGGCTTCGCCGAGACCGACCAGCGCACGAGAAAGAACCAGCGTTGCGAGGCCACCAGTCACGCCGGTCGCGAGCGTGCCGATCGTCCACAGAATGCCCGAGAACGCCAGCATCTTGCGCGGTCCGATCCGGTCACCCAGATACCCGTTGAGGACCTGAAAAATTGCATAGCAATAGCCGAACGCAGACAGCGCGATGCCAAGCTGCGTGTTCGAGAGATGCATCTCCGACTTCAGCAGCGGCGCCGCGATGGAAAGATTGACCCGGTCGATGTACTCGATGAAATACATCGCGCAGATCAGCAGAAACACTCTGCCTGTGGTCCCCGTGAACATGCCTGCTTTCGATTTCATCGTGAAGCGCTCTGCCGGTTACGTTGCTGCATGGTTCTGCTCCTGAATCCACCATCCACCGCGTTCGCTGGCATCGCGGCTTGTCTTATGTCGACAATGTTACCGATGACGCGCGTCGCTTCGTTCCCTGCTTCGCACTGTCGCCGCGCGCCGGTTACACGATACGCGCGTCATCGGTACTGCAAGTGGCACTTATGACGTCGTGCCGACCGGACGCGTCAGATCGGCCAGCGCGGCGACGTTCGCAAGCGATTCCATCTTCCAACCCGCGTCGAGTAGCCTCGCAGCTTGCGCGCCGCCCAGAATCGGTTCCACCAGATCGATGAACTTGGCGGCCAGATCGTCATTGCTCATCGGCCGCTCAATGCTGCCGATTGCATGTTCGACATGTTTCTCGAGGCGCTCGCCGTTCGTCAGCGTGATCGTGATGTGCACGGCATCGGCAGGCATCGCTGGGTCGATCTCGGCGGTCACCTTGTCGCGCAACTGCACTGTCGCGGCGCGGTGCACAGCGGCATCGCTGTATTGATGCTCGCCCGCACGACCGTCGATGATCGCCACCGCCGCCGAGTGATAGACGCTGAACTTGCCGTCGAGCCCGGTCTGCGGCGTGCGCTTGCCGGTCAATTCGAGCACCAGCGGATGCACCTTCAGCAGCACCGACGCAATCGCATCCGCCTTCAGCGCGTGTTCGTTGCGCAACTGGATGCAGCCGTCGATCGCAGGATGAATCACGATGCCGCACGCAAACGGCTTGTACGAATTCAGCAGACTTTCGTGACGCTCGCCGAGCCCTTCGGTGATTTCGGCGTAATTGCGATGCGTGCTCGTCACGTTTGCCCAGCCGCGTTTCGCTTCGATGCCCTGCTGCGAACTCGTATAGCCACGCTGCGCCAGCAACGCCGACAGCAAACCGTTCTGCGCCGCCCGGCCCGGATGGAAGCTCTTGGTCATCGTGCCGAACATCTCGCGCAGGCCAACCGGCTGCGTCGCCGCAAGCCCGAGCGCCCAGATCATCTGCTGCTCGTCGAGCCCGAGCAGCTTGCCCGCCGCAGCCGCCGCGCCGAACACGCCGGCCGTGCCGGTGATGTGCCAGCCGATATCGTAGTGATCGGGATAGACCGCGTTGCCAATCCGGCATTCGGTTTCGATGCCGAGCGCCAGCGCATGAATGAGCTCCTTGCCACTGACCGGGCAATACTCGGCCAGCGCAAGGATCGCCGACGCCACGGGCCCCGCCGGATGAATCACGGTCTTCAGATGCGTATCGTCGAAATCGAAGACATGCGAGCTAATGCCGTTAAAGAGCGCCGCGCACAGCACGTCGACCTTCCCCGCGCGGCCGAGCACCGTCGCCTGCGCCGGACCGCCGAACGGTGCGAGCGCGGCGATCGCGATCTCCACAGCTTCATGCCGCGACGCGCCCACCGCACAACCCATCCAGTTGACAAAGGTGCGCACCGCATGGTCGCGCACGGCTTGCGGCAGATCGTCGGCACGCGCGTTGACGAGGTAGCGTGCGAGGGTTTGGGTGACGCGGTCGGCTTGGGTCATTGGATCGTAAGCGGCAGTGAAAGCAGGTGAAAGGTAATGGCTAGAGTACGGAATAGCATTTTACATATTGTCGACAATAGTCAAATACAGGCAAATACCGGTTGCGCGATGAACTTCAGGATAGTATGTTGTCGACAATCCTCAAGACACAATCCACGCAGTAAACTGCCAGTTTTCCAGATACAGGCCCGTCCATGCCCCGTCCCACCACTTCGCTCGAGTTGCTTCGTTCCGTCACGCTGTCCGGTCTCGTGCAGGAGGAAATCCTCCGGCGCATCAAGACTGGCGAGCTTGAGGCCGGCATGAAACTCAATGAGATGGACCTCGCCGATCATCTGAAGATCAGCCGTAGCCCGGTGCGCGAGGCGTTTCGCGCCCTCGAGGAAGCCGGTCTCGTGCTGCTCGAAAAGAATCGCGGCGTCTACATTCGCGAGATTTCCGATGAGGAAACCGCCGAACTCTATGAAGTGCGCGCTGGACTCGACGAGATCGCCGGCCGGCGCCTCGCGACGAAAATCACCGACGCGCAGTTGCAGGAACTGCACGCGATGCTCGATCAGCTCGAAGCCAGTTCGATCCACGGCGAGCTGAACAATTACTTCACGCTGAACATCGCGTTCCACGACCGGTTGGTCGAACTGTCGGGCAACGCCACGATGCTCGGTCTGTACCGCCAAGTGGTTAACCGTATGCACCTGCTGCGCCGGCGCGGCTTTTCGATTGCCGGCAGCTCGCAGGCGTCGCACAACGAACACCGCATGATTCTCGACGCGCTCGCGCGCCGCGACCCCGATGCCGTCGCGCTGGCGATGCGTCAGCACGTGCAGGCGGGCTTCCAGCGCGCGATCAGCGCACACAACGCGGAAGACGCCGCGCCCGCAGCCGGCGCGGCCAGCGCCATTGCCGGCGAAGCGACGGCGCAATCCACCCTCGCCGACGATCCGCGCTAGGAGCCAGCACGCCTGGTACGCGCGACACGACGGCGCCCGCATTTCATTACCGACTCGGAGTGGTCACCCCGTATGAGCGTTGCAAAACCCGAAGGACACGGAATCATTGCCGAAAAACTCGGCGCCTGGATCGCCGATGCACACGCGTCGGCACTGCCCGCCCAGACGGTCGAAATTGCCCGTCTGCTGCTGCTCGATGTGACCGGTCTGTGCATCGCCGGACGTGGCGAAGACTACATCCGCGCGACGCTGCAGGCCACTGATGCGGGCGGCGCCTGCACGGCGCTCGGCCATGCGGGCAGTTTCAGCGCATTCGATGCGGCGCTGATCAACGGCACCGCCGCGCACGGTGAAGACTACGACGACACATTCGAGGGCGGTCCGGTGCATTCGGGCGCGGTAGTCGTGCCTGCGGTGCTCGCCGCATGCGAACGCGAAGGCCTCGGTGGCGAGGCATTACTGCGCGGCATCGCAGTTGGCACGGAGTTGATGTGCCGGCTGAGTCTCGTCGCGCCGCGCGCGATTCACACCGCCGGCTTCCATCCGACCGCGGTGATCGGCGCGCTCGCCGCAGCGGGCGGCGTCGCGGCCGCGCTGCACCTAAACGCGCAGCAGGCGACGTCGGCGCTCGGCATCGCGGGCAGTATGGCGGCCGGGATCATCGAGTACCTGGCCGAAGGCACCTCCACCAAGCGGATGCACGCCGGATGGGCCGCGCAGTCGGGCATTCGCGCGGCGCTGATGGCGCGCGGCGGCTTCGACGGTCCGCGCACCGTGCTCGAAGGCAAGCATGGCTTTTTCAAGGCGTTCGCACCGTCTCGTGCGCCCGATTTCTCGCCGGTGCTCGATACGCTCGGCACGTCGTGGATCATGGAGACGATCGCGTTCAAGCCCTACGCGTGCGGAACGATGACCCAACCGTATATCGATTGCGCCATCGCCCTCGCGGAGCGCGGCGTGCAGGCGGAACAGATTCGCGACATCGTGTGCGAGGTCGGCGATGGCACGGTGCATCGTCTGTGGGAAGAACTCGCCGTCAAGCATCGGCCGCCGACCGCTTACGCCGCCAAATTCAGTACACCGTACTGCATGGCTGTGGGTTTCTTCGATCGCAAAGCAGGCTTCAGCCAGTTCACCGAAGCACGTATCCACGATCCGGCGGTGTTGGCACTGGCGGGCAAGATCCGCTATGAGATCGATCCGGAGAACGAGTATCCGACCAATTTCACCGGCCATCTACGCGCGACGCTCAACGACGGCACGGTTCAGGAAGTGCGTCAGCCGCATATGCGCGGAGGCGCGCGCGAACCGCTGTCGCGTGACGAACTGGCGAACAAGTTCACCGACAACGCGCAGCACGGTGGCTGGAGCGCCGCGCTCGCCGAGAAGGCCCGCACATGGTGCGAGACCGTATTCGATGAGCCGGCGCTCGGCGCGATCGCGCAGTTCCGGCAATAGTAATAAACCGAGCGAAGCGTGCGACGCGCCGATCAATCCTGCAAGCCGAGCACGTTCCGGTACGAACAGCGGGTTGAATCGACGAAGCGCACGCGTAATTCGACCGGCTGGTCCTTGAACGTGTAGGCGGTGCGCTCGATGCGCAAGACCGGCGCGCCGACTTCGATATCGAGCGCGCGCGCCACCTCTTCGTCGGCGATCGCGCCACCCAGATCTTCCACCACGCGCACGACCGAAATGCCGTAGTGCTCCTGGTAAAAGCCGTAGATGGAACCACGCCGTGCGCTAAACATCTCGGCATCGAGATTCGGGAACACGTCGAGCGGAAACCACAAACGATCGAGCATGACAGGAACGTCGTCATGCAGCCGAAGATTGTCGGCGGTGGCAAGCCGCGCGCCCCGCTCGAGCTTGAGCATCGACGCCAGCGCCGGACTTGCGCGCTCCTTGCCGAAGCGCAGCAGGCGCGCGGTGACCTTCAACAACTCACCGTTGGTATCCACAAAGCTGAAGTATTGGTCGAACGCATGCTCGTCCGCGAACTTCGCGACGATCGTGCCCCGCCCTGCACGGCGGATCAGTAGGCGCTCGGCCACCAGTTCTTCGACAGCGCGGCGAATCGTGCCGATGCCGACGCCGAATTCTTCGGCCAGTTGCGGCTCGGTGGGGATCTTGTCGCCTGCAGTCCAATGGCCGGTACGAAGGCGCTCGAGAATTCCGGCGCGGACGATTTCATAGAGCGGTTGCTCTCCGGGCATACGAAGTCCTGGCATTCTGGTCAGTGTCGGATTGAATTCCGGAAGGATACAGGATCGACACGCGCCTACGTTACTGCCAGGCGACATGACAAATTTGCGTGGCGCAGATCGATACGGTCAGTGCCAACCCTAACCTATCCATTCAATCGAATCATTCGAATGATTCGATTGACGACAACTGCACGTCGTCCTAGACTGATCTCCATTGCGCAACCTGGCGCGCTTACATCAGAGGAGAGAACGCATGCCGAATTTCATCAAGCACATTGCATTCAAGGTTGAAGACGTCGAAAAGGAACGCGCGTTCTACGAGAACGTGTTCGGCTACAAACACGTGAACACGGTGCGTCGCAAGGGCAAGAATGGCGATCACATTTCGCATCACCTGACCGACGGTTATATGGACCTGACGCTGATTCACTATGAGTCGTCGGACTCCGACGAAGCCGATTTCGCCGGCCCGGCGCCGTGTATTCATCACATCGGCATGGAAGTGGAAGACCTCGACGCGTTCATCGCGCAGATCAAGGCGAACGGCGGCGAAATCCTGACGGCGCCCGGTCATCTGCCGGTCAAATTCCGTTCGCCGAATGGGCCGGTTGCCGAAGTCGTACCGATGCAGCGCTGGGAAAAGAAGACGCTCGCCGCCGGCGTACACGGCGAAGTGCTCGAGTAAGACGCTTCAGCTCGCACCGTACCCATTCATAGCGAGCTGTTCGACGTACGGCGACGCCGGAGCGGTCTCCAAGACGCCCGCGCCGCCGCGACACAAAACGTAACGGCACATGCTGTTACGTGGTCGCAAGGAGGAGACACGATGGAGCCGATTCGCCGGCGGAGCCGTTTTTCCGCGACGACAGGCGTACTGATTGTCCTGTGCATCATATCGTTCCTGATGTACGTGGACCGTACGAACATTTCCACTGCGGCGCTAGCGATCCGTCGCGATCTGCATCTGAGCAACTCGCAGCTTGGCATCGTGTTTTCCGCCTTCGCGATGACGTACGCGCTCGCGATGATTCCGGGCGGCTTTATCGGCGATCGTCTCGGCGCCCGCAAGATGCTCGCCGTATGCGGCGCGCTGTGGGGTCTCGGAACGCTCATGACCGGCCTCGCAGGCGGTCTTGGGACGCTCCTGCTGGCGCGCTTCGTCGTCGGGCTGGGTGAAAGTCCAATCGTGCCGGCATCGGCGCGCGCTCTGACCGCATGGATGGAACCCGAGCGACGCGGCTTCTCACAAGGCATCACGCACGCGTGCGCCCGGCTTGGCAATGCGTCGACGCCGATTCTCGTCGCCGGTCTGATCACCGCGTTTTCGTGGCACATCGCGTTTATTGTGCTCGGTGCGGCGAGTCTCGCGTGGGTCATCCTGTGGGTCTGGTATTACCGCGACAACCCCGCCGATCATCCGGGCATTACCCCTGAAGACATTGCTCGCCCGCCCGTAAAGATCGGCAAGGCGCGCGTACCGATGCGCTGGCGGCCGCTTATACGCGCGCTCTGGCCGGCTACTGTCGTGAGTTTCTGCCATGGCTGGATTTTGTGGTTCTTTCTGAACTGGATGCCGTCGTTCTTCGCGCAGGCCTATCACCTGAATATCCGGCATTCGGCCATCTTCAGTTCCGGGATTTTCTTAAGCGGCGTTGTCGGCACGACGCTTGGCGGCTCGCTCAGCGATCTGATGTTGAAGAAGACCGGCAATATCCGTCGCTCGCGTCAAACGCTGATTACGATCGGCTTTCTCGGCCCAATCGTGTTCTTCGTGCCGATGTTCATGCATACGTCGCCGACGCTCGCCGCGTTCTCGCTGGCTGCTGCGCTGTTTTTATCCGAACTGGTGACCGCGCCGCTGTGGGCGGTCGCAATGGACCTCGCGCCCAATCACGCGGCGACGTCAAGCAGCATCATGAATACGGGGCTTGGCGTTGCCGCATCGGTTTCGCCGCCGCTCGTCGGTTGGCTGGTCGATACGACGCATTCATGGCAGCCCGTGTTTGCGCTTTCGATGTTCTTTCTCGTGCTCGGACCTATTGCGGCGCACTGGATTCGCCCCGACCACCCGTATCTCGGCGAGCCGGAAGCGAAGTCGGAAGACGCGGGCGGGTTCGCGACGGCGGTTGATGCTTATTGAGCGCGCGCTTAACGCAGCATTCGGAATGCCGCGCTGACGCTTAACAAGCCACTGATTGCATGTCCGGCCCGCACAAGCAGGCGGCGAAACGATGTTCTCCCGGTACGTCACGGCATCTTCTTTGCCGCGTCCAACAGAATCAAAACTAATTCTGGGCTCATTCAGCGTCGTTACGATGGCTTCCATCGAAACACGAACCATGAACCGAGAACATCATGAACCTCTCAAGAATCACACGCGTCACCGTACCCATGGCGGTAGTCGCGCTCGCGTTGACTGGCTGCGCTGTCATGCCACCCACCGGCCCGAACGTGGTGGCGCTGCCGCCGAAGGGCATGCCGCTCGCCCAGTTCCAGCAGGACGATTACGCATGCCGTGATTATGCGTTCCGCTCGGATAATGGCGGCCAGGCCTCGCAAAACGCGCTGCAATCCGGCGTCGGCAGCTCCGCGATCGGCACGCTAGGCGGCGCCGCCGCAGGCGCGCTACTCGGCGCCGCGGCAGGTAACGCCGGGATTGGCGCTGCGATTGGCGCCGGCACGGGCCTGCTGTTCGGCAGTGCAGTTGGCGCAAACCGGGCACAGGACTCGTCCGCCGGCCTGCAGGCGCGCTACGACGCCGCCTACGCGCAATGTATGACCTCCAAGGGCAACACCATTTCGCAGCTACCGACGGTTTATACGACTACCCCGGTCTATGCCGCACCGCCCGTCGTCTACGCGCCGCCCCCGGTCGTCTACGGTTACCCGTACTAAGGCGCGGCGACGCCTGTCTCTTGAAGAGCACGCCGCACTAATTTTTCTCTAACTCTGCCGCGCGACGATACGGTCATGGATCACGAACAGCGGAAGCCAGCTGTCGTGTCTCACGGCTCCACTATTGGAAGGTGTTCAAAATGATTACGAAGATTCTCGTTGCCGTCAGCGCGAACTCGACCGACACCGTATTGGCGTCAGCCGTTGAAATCGCCCGAAAGAACGACGCTCGCATTGTTGCCCTGCACGTGGTTGATCCCACGCCCTGCTTCCTTGGACCGTACGACTCCGACTTCGGTCTGATCGTCGAGGCCATGGAGGAACATGGACGCAAAAGGGTCATGCGCATGAAGAGTGTGCTCAATGAGCATGCGCATCCTGCCGAAACTCGCATGGTTACGTTGCCGATGTCGGGTTTGACGATCGGTTGCGCAATTGCCGGTGTCGCCAAGGAATCGGGTGCTGACCTCATTATTCTAGGCGACCGGCAATCCGGCTTCTGGCGCTGTGTCAGGGAAGACGTTGCCGCCGCGGTACGGGTCCACAGCGGCACGCCGATTCAGATCATCCGCGGCAAAACCGCGGGCAGCGTAGCTCGTAACGCGAGCGCCCGCTGGACCGATGCAACGGTAACCTGGTCCCGATAGCGAAAGCAATGCGCGCAGCGTTACAAGGCCCTATGCCTTCGGTGCACTTGCGCGAGCAATCTCGAGAATCAGCGAGGTCATCGCCGAAGGTGGCCTGCCGCGGCGGGTAATGGCGACGATGCGCCGCCGCATCACCGGCTGCTCTATCGGAATGCGTTTGAGCTGGTATTCATGCAGTAGCTTTTCAGGAATCAGGCTGGGCAGGACACACTGCCCGTTGGTTACCGAAACCAGCTTGAGCATGGCGTCCACGGTTTCAACCTCGGCCGCGACAGTGGCATTGAAGGCCCGGCTGTGCAGCATACGGCGCAGCGCATAGCTCGCAGGAAATACCACCAACGGCGGCGTCTCTTCGTTTAGCGAAACAGCATCGAGCGCCGCAAACCGTGAGTTCTCGTGGACAACTAAACACATCCCCTCCTCAAACAGCGGAGTGATTTCCAGTTCATCGGACGCCACTGCCGAGTCGTAAACGAAGCCGATTTCCGCGCGACCAGCCTCGACCAGCTCGACAACGCCCGGCGAACTGCGTCCGAGCAGCGCGACGTTCGCGTTCGGCCGTTGGGCCATGAATCGGGCCACGACTTCGGCCATGAAGTAGTAGCTCAGCGTATGAATAGTGGCGACGTTGATGCTACCCGCGGTGACGCCGTGCTGATCGCGCAGCTGCACCAACGTGTTGTCGATCAGCTGGTAGGCGGAGCTGGCTGCCTCCAGCAATTTCCGTCCGGCTTCGGTCGGCTCCACGCCACGCCCGTGCCGTACGAAGAGCGGCTGGCCGATGTGGCTCTCCAGACTGGAAAGCTGTCGACTAAGGCCCGATTGCGTGAGCGATAGCGCCTCCGCCGCGGCGGACAGCGACTTGTAGTTCGCAATCTCGACGAACAGCCGCAATTGATGATCGACGTTGGCTTTCATCCGGTCTCCATGGCGTTGCGCGCGGCGTGTTGTGTCGCGCAGTGTACCGCTTCGAGTCACACTGGGCGCACGAACAGCCCAATCGTGAGGGCTACGCCAATACAAACCACGACGACCCGCAACGCCCGCTCGTTAATACGTTGCAGAGCCCATGAACCCGCCACACCACCCAACGTGGCGCCACAGCCCATCGTGATTGCGGCGATCCAATGCAATTGCGGCGACATCACGAAGATCACCACGGCGGACGCATTCATCACGCCTGCGAGCGCATTCTTGATCGCTGCCGCATTGCGCGTAGGAACGCCTGCCATCGAAAGCGCCGCCATCATCAAAAATCCGATGCCGCCGCCAAAATAGCCGCCGTAGATTGCAATCAGAAACTGTGCGACTGATGTTCGTAGAGGCCCGAGATGGACACTCGCTTCACTGCTCTTTCTGTAGAAACTGCCCCACGCAAACATCACGGTCGCGAACAGCACGAGCCAGGGCACCAGATGCTCGAACACCTTCGAGGGTGTGCTCAACAACAGCAGTCCACCCAGCGCACCGCCCCCAAGACTGATCACAAAGAGGGCCCAGAACGGCAGCTTGCCCGCGCCAGTGACCAGTTTCGCCGCGGCGATGCCCGATGCCGATTGGCCGGGAAACAGCGCGACCGTCGATGTGATGTTGGCTGCGAGAGGCGTCATGCCGGACAGGATCAGCGTGGGCAGCGTGACGAACGATCCGCCGCCGGCCAGCGCGTTCTGTGCACCGGCCCAGATGCCGGCGACCAGGATCAGTAGATAAAGAGCCATTGGGAGACCTCAGCTTTTCGATTGTTGTGTGGGCCACCCGGATCGTCGTCCTACACCTACCAAGGCGCACTGTTCTGGGGCAGGATCGCCCGGTATTCCTTGACGAACCGATTGCAGCAAGCTCCTGTACGCGGCACTTTACGCGATTCCAGCAATAAGCGTGGCAAACCGGACATGGGCGAGCCATCCCGCGCAATCTGATGAGTGGCGAGACATCGACGCGTAATAAGCCTGGCGCGCTCGCCGCTTCCAAGCTACCGCGCGCGCCTTATTTCCACTTCTGCTCGCTTACATGCGGTCTGCCTGGCGACACCAGTAATCAAAGGTGCCTTTCACGATCGATTGCTTCAACAGATAGTCATGTGCCTCCGCTGCCAGTTCGTCCGAGACCGGCGTAATTGGACCAAACGCGCGCGCACGCACCTGCATGCGAGCCGCCCGCTCGAGGTACACGGCAAGATAGGTTGCCTCTTCAACGTACGCCCCGGTCGTCAGCTGGCCATGATGCGCAAGCAGAATGCAGCGTTTGTCGCCGAGTGCCTTCGAAATGATCACCCCTTCCTGGTCGGTGATCGGCACGCCAGGCCAATCCGCCAGAAACGCGCAGTCGTTATGCAACGGCGTCATGTCCATCTGCCCGATTACCAGCGGTTGACGGGCTGCGACCAGCGCAGATACGTATGGGGAATGCGTGTGAATAATCGCGTTCGTCTGTGGGCGCGCTTCGTATACCCACAGATGAAAACGCGTCGCGGGATTGGCCATCCCCTTGCCGGTAATCGTGTTCAGGTCGGCATCAACCTCGATGAAATCGTCTGGCGTCGCTTCGTCGAAGCCCAAACCGAAACGCAAGGTCCAATAACACCTCGGTTTTTCCGAACGGGCCGTAATCTGGCCGGCCAGTCCAGCTTCCTGACCGGTCATCGCGAGGATCCGGCAGGCGTATGCCAGCTTCTCCTGAACCGTCCGCTCCTTTGGCTTCAGGTTCTCCTTCATCTCCTGTGTCGCGCGCTCGTCGAAATATTCCTTTGCTCGCAATTGCATGACTGCCTCCATTCCCAGAACTCGTTGACGCGCCAGATTGCGAAGATCAAACGCCCTTGATTTCGCCACCATCCATCCGCAGCGCCGAGCCCACAATCCAGCGGCCTGCTGGCGACAACACGAACGCCATCAACTCCGCGATATCCTCGGGGTTGCCATATCGCGTGATACCGGCCTCGGCCGGAAACTTCTCGAGCGCTTCCTCCACCGTCATCCCGTGCGCTGGCGCGTACTTCTCCATATACGTCCGGCGACGATTCGTCATCACCGGGCCGGGAAGCACGCTGTTGACCTGTACGCCATCCTTGACGCCACGATCTGCGAAGGCCTTGGCCATCGCGACGATGGCCGCATTGACAGTTGCAACCGCTGCGAATGGCGACTTCGGCGCCTGGGCGGAATTACCCGATGTGAAAATCACCGAACCTTCCGACTTCCTGAGCGACTCCCACGCGTGAATCGCAAGCCGACGCGCGCCATGCAATTTCAGCGCGAAGCCGTCATCCCACTGCTCGTCCGTCATGTCGAGCACATCGACCTGAGGAACGGCGCCGGCGATATTTACCACGGCATCGATACGCCCAAACTTCTCCAGCGTCTTGTCGACTGCCTCCTTCGCGGCAGCCGGTGTGCGCAGGTCCGCACCCAGGGACAGTGGTTCGGCACCGGCCGAGCGCACTGCCTCCGCCGTCTGCTCCAGCAGGTCCGTGCTTCGGGCCACCAGCACCACTCCGCCAAAGTCCTTTGCAAGGCGAATTGCCGTCGCCCGTCCGATTCCACGGCTTGCCCCAGTTACGATCGCGATACGATTGCTCATGTCGAATTCCTCCAGATAGTTGAACGAGTCCCACAACGGACTGCGTCGAGCCGATCGACTGGATCGCTTTGATCCCGACGGTTGAAATCAGTATCGGAGAAGGAGGTATGAGTAGCCATGCACCTTCATGTATAGCTGCTATGACTCACTCCTGCTTTCGGAGTGCTTTCAAAATTAGTCGCGCACCATCATGAGCAAATGCGAAGACATCATCGAGGCCAAGCGGCGACGTTGCCGAGAACGCTCCTGACCTGGCGGACTTCCAGGGTTATTCCACCTCTTTCAACAAATCGCTCAGGTCAATACCGTTCTTGGCCGCGGTCATCAAATCGTCTGGAGTCGGGCCCTCACGAGTGAGGTCGACGAGTGCCTGATTGAGATCCACATAGGGCCGCATCCGATATTCGTATGCGGCAAACGCTTGCGCCGGATGATCCCAGTTTCGCAGTTCACGAACGAGCACCAGAGCACCTACTAGCGCGAGGCTAGTGCCTTGACCCGAGAAAGGAGATGCGCAGTGCGCTGCATCGCCGGCGAGCACGACCCGGCCTTTCGACCACGACGGCATGCGGATTTGTGCAAGCTCGTTGTAGTAAAACTGATCGGTCGTGTTCATTGCTTCGATGAACTGAGGAAATGTGCCCTTCAGATGAGCGCACTGCGCAGCCACGATTCGCTTTTGTGTTTCCGTATCGCTTCGGGAAACAGCCGATTCGGGCTCCGCGAAACCGACTCCGATCCGTAATTCGCTCTTGTCGTGGCTCGGGTAGATCACGTAACCCACGCCGTCATTGCGATGTCCGAGTTGCCAATCCGTCAGATCGATCAGGTTGGGCGTCGAAAAAAGAGCGAGAACCACGCCTAACGGACAAACAAACGAGGATTCATCGTCGAAGCACTTCTTGCGAACGTTCGAGTAAATTCCGTCAGCGCCAATCAACAGATCGAATTTCGTGTTCAGACCCGTTGCGAATGTCACGGCCACGCCGTCACCCTGATCCTCGATTGCGGCGATGCTGTTGTCGTAGATGATTTCGACACGGTCGCTCATTGCGCCCATCAGAAGCTCGCAAAGATCATCGCGGAAGATTTCGATGTCTTCGCTGTCGAGCCGGCCCGCGCTGAATGTGCGTTCTTCGGTACGTTCCACCTCGTTGCCGTCGGCATCGAGCGTCGACATGCCCTTGAGCCGCGTGCGTAACCCCCGGGCATCGTCGAGCAATCCCATCGCGTTGACGACATCGAGCGCCACACCCCGGATATCAACGGCTTGCCCGCCTCGGCGAAATGCCGGGGAGCGCTCCACTAGCGTCGTAGTAAATCCCGCCCGATCCAGCCAGTAAGCCACGGCCAGACCGGCGACGCCTGCACCGGAGATCAATACGTTTCCATTCATCACGAACCCCATCGTTATTTTCAATGCTGGAATAATATGAGCTACGCTCATGTTTTAAAACTCGCGCTCTGCCGACTCGACAACCGCAAGAAAGTATATGAAAAATCAGATACTTAATCGTAGAAATCCCCGCCAGGCGCGGTCTCTTCATAAGGTCGAACTCATATTGGAAGCGGCCATGCAGCTGCTCGAGACCGGCGAAATCGACACGCTCACGACAAATGCCGTGGCGGCGAAAGCGGGCGTGAGTATCGGCACGCTTTACCAATACTTCGGCAGCAAACACGCATTGCTGGACGCGTTGGTGACGCGCGAACTCGGCGCCATGACGGACAAGATCGTCAGTTCGATGAGGCGTGCGACGCCCACGTCGGCCGGAAGCCAGGCCGGAAGTCAGATTCGCGAGATCGTACGTGCGGTGACCGCCTCGTATGGCGGGCGAAATCGCGTTCATCGACTGTTGATGGAATATTCGTCGACGAGCGCGCAAGGCGGACGGCTCGCACCGTTTTATGCGCAGTTGCTTGAAATCTCTGCGGCCGGCGGGTTGGCAATCCCTGGCGGGGACACTCGCAAACTCACCTCAGCCGAGGCGTTTGTGCTGACTTATGCTGTGACGGGAGTGCTGCGTATGCTGGCGGCAAGCGCTGACGCGCCTCCGTTGCAAGAGGTGGAAGATGCGCTCGTGCAACTGGTGGCTGGATTTATGGCGCGCAGGGCCGAGAACCTAAGCGGTTAATAATTCTTCGGCAACCGATAGACAAGGAGGATCACGCACCCCGACTCCGACGTCGCGGTATGCGGAGCGCCGGCCGCTCTGATGCAGTACTGGCCCTTCGCATAACGCCGCGTCTGGTCAGCAAATTCCCCCTCGAGAACGTAGATCTCTTCAAGCAACTCGTGCGAGTGAACGTCCGCAAACGCACCGGGTGCAACCTTCATAAGAACCGTCGATTCGCCAGTCAAGCGATTCTCGAAGAGTGTGATGGTATCGAAGCCCGGCGCATCCGAGACCTGCCACGGCAATTTGCCTGGATCAACGAACGACGATCCAACTGCATTCTCATCAAACGGCACTTGATCCTGGCTCATGGGCGTTTGTCCGTTCAATTTCATTGAACCAACCGCGGTGCTCCGACGTTTGTGGCGTTCGGATCAAGTCCGTGTTCTTTCAGGATCCGCGAGAGGTCGCCGGACTTGTGAAGTGCCTCGATATCGGCCGAGAGAGCGTCTCCGAGTGCCTGATTCGATTTCGTGAACGGAAATGCAGTTTGCCCTGGCTGAATCGATGCGGGAACGCGTTGATCAGGCTTGACCACGCCAATCTTCATCGATTTATAGCCACCCTTCTTTTGATCATAGACGGCAACCGCATAGCTGTCCGTACCAACGTCGATACGTCCTGCCGCCAGATCTTGCGCCATTGCCACAGGATTGGGGTAAATGGTCAGGTTGCTCCCCAAGACCTTCTGCATGTCCCCCGTCCACAGATAACCTGCCACAGCGCCAACGCGTTTTCCTTGCATACCCGCTATCGTGTCGACTCCCTGACTCGAAATGACGCCCATCTGATCCAGATACATCGGAGCACTAAGTCCCAGCACCTTGGCGCGATCAGCGGTGCGATACCAGTCACCCATCCCAATGTCGGCTTTCCCGGACACCACCGACTGGATAACCGCGGCCGCATCCACATTCGCGAAGGAGAGCGTCAGGCACTCCTTTGCCGCAATGAGCTTGAGGATGTCACCATCAACGCCGTTGACCTCGGTCGGCCCCACCGGAATGGAGTAAGGCGGGAAGTCCCAGGTTGCAACGGAAAGCGTACCCGGTTGGATGGTAGAAAACTTGTGTGCCGGAGTACAGCTTCCTGCCGCTTGCGCAACAGTAGCAAAACCAGCCAGAGACGCGGTGGCGCAAAACACGGCAAGACGTTTCAACGGCAGTTTCATGGTCAATCCTCGCGTGGCAGATACGATGGTAAGCGCTTTAGAGGGTGAAAATATCGACGCACTATCGTGCCGCGTGCCGTCCCAGTCTGCGCTCCAGCGCAGACACCGCGAACGTCGATGGAACACAGATAACGGCAAACAGCAAACCGGCCAGAATCAGCACGGGCATGTACTCAAACGTCGCGGACCCGATATTCGACGCTCTGCTGACCAGTTCCGGGAGCGCGATCGTGAAGCACAACGAAGTGGCCTGAAGCATCAGGATCGAGAATCCGAGTAGCGATGGGAGGGCGACGCGCATACCTTGAGGAATGGTCACGAAGCGCAATGCGTCTGTCGCGTTGAGGCCGATTGCGAGCGCAGCCTCTTTCTGCCCAAACGGAACGGCGTCGAATCCAGCACGAATCATCTCGCTCGTATAGGCCCCAGTGCAGCATGCGAGGGCAACGCAGGCGGACGCGAATGAAGTGAGTGTCAAACCCGCGGACGGCAGGCCGAAATAGCAAAACTGCAGCAGGATCAGCGCCGGCGCGCCCCGGCCCACTTCGACGAAAACCAACGCGAGGGTGCGAATCGGGCGCGATGGCGTGGAGACCATCAGTGCGAGCGCCAACCCCAGCGGGATACCAACGGCGAGGCTGATCCCCGTCACTTCCAGCGAAAGTCGATAACCGTCGAGCAGGTCAGGTAGCCAACCTTTCCATTGTTCAAGCAGATTATTCATCGTGACACCCGTGAACGAAGGTGAACATCAGCCCAGCGCGACAGCCATGCGACCGGAAGACTCAGCGCGATATACAGCAACGCCGCGGAGCCATAGACACTCAATCCCCGGAAGGTCGCCTGGGAAACGTGATAGGCCTGAAATGCCAGTTCGCCGACACCTATCGTTGAGGCAACCGCGGAATCTTTCAAAAGCCCGATGAGATACGTCGCACCGGTGGGCAACGCGATACGGATCAGCTGCGGAAATACGACATCGCGAAACTGCTGGAAACGCGTCAGGTTGAGCACTTTTGCGGCTTCGTACTGCCCTGGATGGATCGCAGTCAGCGCTCCACGATATATCTCGGACATATTGGCGGCCGTCACCACGCCGAGGCCAATGGCCGCAGCCACGAATGGGCTCATCGAGAACAGGTCATTGCCGATTCCGAAGAACACAAAGAACAGCCAGACGATTGGCGGAATCGATCGACAGACCACCACGATCCCGGTCGCCACGCCGCGAAGAAGGAAGTTTTGCGAAAGCCTCATTCCACAAAGCGGCAAGCCGAGAATCGATCCGAGAATGAAGCTCGACAGGGTGAGCGCAACCGTCCACGGCACGCCCTTCAGGAGGGCTGAAAGATCGATAATCATCTACCTGTCCCTCACTGCACTAAGGAACTTGGCGGCCCGTTCCGTCTTGGGACGCCGCATGACCTCTTCGCTGTCACCCTGTTCCAGGACCCGGCCATCGGCCATGATGATGACCCTGTCGGATACGCTTTCGGCAAAGTGCATCTCGTGAGTCACGACGATCATTGTCATCCCCGACGTTGCCAGTTCTTTCATCACGGACAGCACCTCCAGTCCGAGTTCCGGATCGAGCGCCGATGTCGGTTCGTCGAAGAGCATGATCTCCGGTTCCAGCGCCAGTGCGCGAGCAATGGCAATGCGCTGCTGCTGGCCTCCTGAACATCGAACTGGAAATTGCGACGCTTTATCCGCCAAGCCAACCCTCGCCAGCAGTTCGAGAGACCGTTCCTCTGCCTCCTTGCGGCTGCGGCCCATGGTTCGCTCCTGGGCGAGACTGACATTGCGTAGAACGCTCAAATGCGGAAACAGGTTGAAGGACTGAAACACCATCCCGATCCGTCGGCGCAAAGTCACAAGTTCCCGACGCGACGGCGCATGACCGGCTTTAATCGTCACGTCGTCGATCGTTACGCTACCTTCGGTGGGCGGTTCCAGGTGATTGATACATCGCAGCAGTGTGCTCTTCCCCGACCCACTCGGCCCGATGATGGCGATAACCTCACCGGCTCGCATCTGGAAACTGACGTCTTCAAGCACTCTGTGCGCCCCAAATACCTTACCGACGCGGTCCACACTCAGAATTGGCGCGCCTGATCTGGATGCGTGCTCCATGGCTGGTCCGGACTCAAGAAAGGGGGATGCGATGCTATTCATGAGATGCTCTCCGTCAACCTCTTGTCGTCACCACTCGTGTCTGACACTCATCAACTTGTCGAGGATTCTGTCCAGCACGCCTCTTTCCTCGTCGCTCAGAACCTTTAGCATCAGCGTCTGGCGATCAACCGCGACGGGTAACACCCGCTCGTAAAGGCGTCGCCCGTTGTCGTTGAGAATGAGCAGACTCTCGCGACGATCGCTAGTGTTGGTCTTCCTTTTGATCATCTTGCGTGTAACAAGACTGTTCACCGCCCGGCTGATACTGTTCTTCGGGCGTCCGGTCACGTCGCAGACATTCTTTGCAACCATCGATCCGCCATAGGACGCGAGGCAACTGAGTACGTTGAACTCATCCCGCCCAACGTCAAACTCTTGCGCGAGCGCTGCGAAAATGGGTTCGCAGTAGCAGTTCGCCCAAAAGGTCAGACGCCACATATCATTGAGTGGCCCTTTCGTCACCACCTTGTCGAACACATCGTCAGCGACCGGCCGGGAGTCTCCGTCTCGTCCCGCAGTCCTTTCCAACAAGCCTGCGGTCCTTGAATTTAATTCCATGGCGTGTTCCTTACTTACTCAGCTTTTAGGCCACTGCTCCGGCATCCGACCCCTGACGCGAAAAGATCCATTCTGCAAACATCAGATCGAGATGGCCGCCTCCGCCGTTCTTGAACAGCGTTATTTCATCGTCGCTCTGGCGTCCTTCAACCGTCTTTGCGCAAAGATCAAACAGATCTCCGCGGATATGCGAAGCTTTGATCACCCCTGTCCCCAGGGGTTGCACGATGTCGCCACAGTGCTCCATCACAAGCGCCCGGTGATCGACGTAAACGTGCGCGTTGAGCACAGCAGCGTCGTCGGCCTCGCGCATTTGCGGCGTAAATCCCCCCACCAGATCCACATGTGTGCCGGGAGTCAACCACTCGCCCTTGAGTACGGGTTCCGTTGCGCCAGTTGCGCATACGATGATGTCTGCTTCGCGTGCACTTCGCTCGAGATCTTCGGAAACCCGAACCTTAGCGGACAGTTCTAGCCGGTTGACAAGTCGTGTCGCACGACCCGTATCCCGGTTCCAGACATCGACGCGTCCAAGCGACGGAAATTCTGCGCACATGACTTCCAGATGAACCGGAGCTTGTGCACCTGCTCCGATCATCAACAATCGTTTTGGCTCGCTCGGGGCAAGAAATCGCGCTGCAAGCGCCGAGTCCGCAGCCGTTTTGAACCGCGTGAAGCTGTTGCCGACGATAAAGCATTTGATACTCGCGTCGACTGCATCGCACAGGAGAATGACTGAATGAATCGTATCCGTCTTGCTTCCTGCCAGATCCTTGTTGTCAGGCGAGACTGTCACGAACTTCATACCCAACCCGCCGTCCATTCGAGAACCCACCCATACCAGAATCTCTGCGTCAGGCCTTGCTTCTCGAGCTATCCGCGAATGGAGCCGTGCCGCGGGGACGTGTGTCCGGAGGTGTCCCCGGGCGAGCGCGTCGACCATCTGCTGAGGCGGTATGTTGCCTAGCACTGCGTCGGAATCGATCAATAACGGGAGTTTGCTCGCATGCATCGCATTGAAACCTGTTCAGACAAAACCGCGGTCTACGGTGGGGCACGGACATCCATCACATGATCTGCAAGGCTGTTTCGCACTCCAAACTCAAACATAGGGATCGTTCAGAAGCGGGCAATTCGAAAGAGGGATCGCACCCGTCGAGGTGATCAGAACCTGCTCTTCGAGTTTCACGCCCTCTTTCCCACCCTCTTCCCCGATAAAACTCTCGACAGATACGATCATGTTTTCCTGCAGCACGCCGTCGTATCCCCACGCGTCAAAGTCCACTGCGTAGGCTATGCTCGGATATTCGTCCACCAGTCCCACGCCGTGCAGCATCATCATGTAGCGGTTGTGCACATATCGGTCAGGCACCGGCCAGCAATGCTCGGCAAATTCCCGGAAAGTCATTCCAGCCTTCAGCAGACTGACGTTATGCGCTATCTGGTCCGCCGCAAAGCCGAGCAGATCACGCTGATTCCCGGAAACACTTGTCCCAGGACAGACGAAACTGCGTGATATGTCGGAGAGAGATCCACCTGGTCCAACCATATCCGTATCGAATGCAACCATGTCGCCCGCTTCGATTACGCGATTCGTTGCGTCCTGAAACCAAGGGTTGGTGCGGTGGCCAGAACTGAGAAGCCGGGACTCCGCCCACTCGCCTCCGTGCGAGATGTTGGTAGCGTGAAATACGCTCCACAGCTGATTTTCGGTTATCCCTGGACTGAGCGCTTCGCGCATTCTTGCGATACCCAGGTCGCAGACATTCATTGATATCCGATGCTGTTCGATCTCTTCCGGTCCCTTGATAACCCGTGCCTGTTCGGTCAAAGGCTGTGCATCGAAAAGTTGTATGCCATTGCGGGTGAGTCGCTCGGCTCCCCATGGATCGCAACGATCGACGGCAAGGCGGCGATTTCCTGAACCGTAGGTATGGACGAGATCGGCGATTTCTTTCGCCCACAGGTCCGCTTTTTCTCCGACCCGCGGACCTGCAAGGAAATATATCCACGGCGTTGCCGGACGAATTTCATCTATCGATTCGATCCCTTCGCTGTTGTGCCGGCTGCTGGTGAAGTCGAACAGGATCACCGGTCCGTCGGTCGCGACAAACACATAGCGGCTTGGAGAATGCATCACCCACAGGCCAAGGTTGTTGGTATCTGTGGCGTAACGGATGTTCAGGGGATCGGCCAGAAGCATGCCGACGTAGTCGTGAGCGCGGAGTTGCTCGCGCAGGCGCGCTAACCGGTACGCCCTCATTGTCTTCCGGTCTATAGCCTCGAATGCCCGAATCAACGAACCATCAATCGCCCCGGCCCGATAGCCGAGAACAGCGTCATCGGTTCTGTAGGCTGGCTGCGATCCTGCCCCCCGGAGGTGGAGGTCGGTGATCCTGTCGGCGATGCTCATTCGGTGTCCTTATCGTCATGCGATTATGGAGAACTGCGAACGTGCGAAAGCGGGAATCCAAGGTGAAATCAGATTAGTACCATCTGGAACCAACTGTCAACGCGTCAAAAATGGTGTTTACCCGCGTCCCCCAGGTCGTGCTCGCACAGCCGAGCGCCTCTCTCGGGGAGAGAGCCTTTGGCGTCAAGCACAGAGTGGCGACACGGCTCCTCCGGCTGGCCGAAACGCCGGATCGAACTCTTCGGAGTCTTTTTACGTGTACGCCGCAAAGAAATCGGCGGAGATCGTCCGATCGCTCGCCGATTTCATCTCTTAGGGAAAGGTCGGCTTCCCGTCAAAGATCTTTAACGAGCCGCAGCGCGTCGTAAATGGCGGCATGCGTGTTTCGCGCCGCAACTGCATCTCCGATTCTGAAGAGCTGAAAGAGTCCATCAGGGTTCGTTTCTTCGGCCTGTGCTTTTCCGCCGATGAGGTCATCGTAATTCACTGCGCCGAGGTTTTTGGAGAGTGGTTTCAGGTCGAAATACAGCTCGTCCATCGGAATGGTCCCATGGTTGACCACGATCTGATCGTAGCGCTGCTCGTTGCGAACACCACCGTAATCACTTCCGATGATTGCGACAAAGTCGTTGCCTTCGCGCCGCACTGCTTCAAGCCGGTAAGTGACCGTGAACTTCGTCTTCAGCTTTTGCAGCGAGCGCATATAAGGCACAAGGTTCATGCTCATGACCTCGGGCGAGAAAGCGCGATCTGGCGTCATCACCTCCACGCTGCCACCCGCCTGCGCGATCGTTTCGGCGGCCTGCAGCGCGGCGTGGTCGCCAGCATCGTCGAAAATCAGCACATTCGTGCCTGGCTTCACATCGCCCGAAATGATGTCCCACGATGAAACAACATGCTCGTTGCCTTCGGTCAGGACCTCCGTGTGCGGCATGCCGCCAGTCGCGACGATCACGACGTCAGGGTTCTGCGCCTTCACGGCTTCGGCATCGGCCCAGGTGTTGAACGAAAATCGGACCCCTAACTGCTCGCACTGGGACATGCGCCAATCGACGATGCCCATCATCTCCTTGCGGCGATCGCTCTGTGCGGTCAGGCGAATCTGCCCGCCCGGATCGTTCATGGCTTCGAGCACGAGGACATCATGGCCTCGCTCGCCCGCCACGCGAGCTGCCTCGAGGCCGGCGGGCCCAGCCCCCACAATGACGATCTTGCGCTTCTTGCTGGCCCGCGCGATCGTGTGAGGCATCGTCAGTTCGCGCCCGGTCGCAGCATTGTGGATACAGTAAGCCGCGCCGCCCTGATAGATACGATCGAGACAGTAGTTCGCGCCCACGCACGGCCGGATATCGTCTTCCCTGCGCTCGATGATCTTTCTGACGATATGCGGATCCGTCATATGCGCCCGCGTCATGCCCACCATGTCGATCTTGCGCGACTCGATGGCATACCTTGCCGTCGCAACGTCCTGGATGCGGGCTGCGTGAAAAGTGGGGAATCCCGTTGCCTCCCTGATCTCCCCTGCGAAATCCAGGTGAGGTGCGCTTTTCATTCCCATGATCGGAATGATGTCTGTCAGTCCGGCATCCGTCTCAAGGTGGCCCCGGATCACATTCAGATAATCCACCAGTCCACTTTTCGCTAACCGCTGAGAAATCTCGATGCCTTCTTCCTTCGTGACGCCGCCGGCGAGCATTTCGTCAGCGGTATAGCGAAGCCCGAGAAGGAAATTTTCCCCCACCCGCGCGCGGATCGCCCGCAACACGTCAAACGTGAATCGCAAGCGGTTATCGAGCGCCCCACCGTACGGTGCACCCAGCGTGTTCGTAAGGGGCGACCAAAACTGGTCCATCAGATGACCATAGGATTCGATCTCAAGCCCGTCGAGTCCCGCTGCTTTCATGCGCTCAGCAGCATCAGCGAAGTCTCGAATGATGCGATCAATATCCCAGTCTTCAATCTTCTTCGGGAACGCCCGATGCGCGGGCTCACGGGCGTGCGAGGGAGACACTGCCGGCAACCAGTCGCCCTTGTCCCATCGGGTCCGGCGCCCCAGGTGCGTGAGCTGGATCATGACCTTTGCGCCATGCTCGTGGCATTCGTCCACTAGGTCCTTCATCCAGGGAACCACCTCGTCCTGATAGGCGAGGATGTTGTTGAAGACTGGCGGGCTGTCTTTCGAAACCGCCGCCGATCCCGCGGTCATCGTCAGGGCGATACCCGCTTTGGCCCTCTCGACGTGGTAGGCGCGGTACGCCTGCTTCGGCATGCCGTCCTCTGCGTACGCCGGCTCATGCGACGTAGTCATGATGCGATTGCGGAAAGTCACATGTTTGAGCGTGTACGGTTGCAGCAACGGATCGGTAGACATGCAAGCGCCTCTGGTCACGAGTGGGGACGTCTCAACTGCTTGGGTTGGTTGAAGATTAGGATTTGTGTACACACGTGTCAAGTTCATGGACATTGATGTACACTTTAATCATCAATGCTCTATCAGCGCTCAACGGTAGTCATTGCGGCACAATGCGCCGTTGATCCAGCGCGCAGTAGCCGGATTCGCTCACCAGGATTTCATCTCGTGGACCAAACCGTTGACGCCGTACGCGGCTCGGCAGACATGTGGCTCGATGTCGCCTACGAAAGCCTCCTCGATGGAGGGATCGAATCTGTCCGCATCATGCCTCTCGCAAAGAAGCTAAATTTATCCCGCACGAGCTTCTACTGGTTCTTCGAAGATCGTGAAGCGTTATTGGCCGCGCTTTTGAGCCGGTGGAAGTCCACGAACACCGGGAACTGGATCAAGCGGGCCGAAGCGTATGCAGAAAACGTATGCGAAGCCGTACTCAATGTGTTCGATTGCTGGTTCGACGATGCGATATTTGACTCGCGGTACGAAGCCGCAATAAGGAGCTGGGCACATCAGTCGCCGGAGATTGCCCGCGAGGCGGCCGACGACGACGAGCGACGGGTCGCCGCCCTCACCGCCATGTTCACGCGCTTTGACTACAAACCACTCGCGGCTGACGTTCGAGCCAGGGCGATGTATTTCACGCAGTTGGGATACCTCTCGACCCAGCCCAACGAAGACATGGCAGTACGCATGTCGCGCATCGCCGAATATGTCGAGGTGTTTGCGGGCGTACGACCGGAGGAACGGGAGCTCCAGCGGTTCTTTTCGCGGCGAGGCTTTAATGTGAGCTGACATGCTAGTGATGTCGAGACCACTTCTTTAGCGAGTAGCGAAACCATGATCAAGCTCGGCGTGCTCGGCGTGGGGGATCTCACCGAAAGACGGTAGCGGTCTATCCCGCCGAATCGATGGATGTATTCAACCAACTTGCCCAGCGCCAACAGTGAGAGACACCGCCTATAGGCGTGCCACCGTCCATCATCGGAACAAAGCAGCGAAAAACGAAACGGTGCCAACTGGAAGTGCCGCAATTGAACCCCAGCCCATAACCCTCAGTGCGCTTTCCAGCGCAATGCTCAGTGAACCACCCTGAGGACGGGAGCGGAACTCGAGACTAAGCACCCTGTTGAAATGTTCTGTCACGGTCCATACCGCGTGGAGAAATCTCAAGAAGATGTAGACCGTGACCCAAGCGAAGCAAAAAGTGAAAACTGTTGAAAAGGCGATAGTCATACAGGCTCCGTGCCATGCTCGGCTCGTCCGAGTGAGTGGCTTATGAACCGGATTCATCGACTCCAGGCGCGGTTAAGGCCCAGCATTCACAATGCGTGACCTGCATTACCGGGTAGGAGATGCGAAAAGATGCGACCTCCGATGAAGCATGAGCGGCCTTATCGCGCATGGTCATAGCGGCATCGGCAAGCGAGGGCACACAGGACAAAAATATCGCATAGCCAATTGCTTGATATTTGCCAAAACAATGAGAGATTCCGCCAATCGCTTGCCGAGCGGCGCGGCGAGGAATCGGATCCCGATCGTGCCTCAATAGCCAACTTCAGGTCGCATTCGGACACTCGATGGCGGAAGCCTTATTCGTTCTATAGGATCGTCCCGAACTACAAGAACCCCTCAGCAAAGCCCGCGCGGTCCTTGTGTTGTGTATTGCGTATTTGCAAGGCGTGACGTTTCGACATCCGGACTGCCTCGCCCCGGCTCGCCGTCGCTGGATGCGGCATGAGCGTCGCGGCAGCTCCCTCTTCTATTCCGTAAGCCAAGCGAACCCGACACCGCTCAGGCGGCCCCCGTTCGTTCGTAAAGTGGGCGCCGGAGCTTGCACGCCTGTCAATTGGTTCATCGATAAAAAGGATTTAGCAGATTGCACGCAAATCGACCTCGACTCGCCCCACACGCGCTGGCACTCGGCGCTGCGTTGGCATTTTCCGCGTCGGCGCATGCAGTCGATCCCGCGCTTAGCTCCATGGGACAGGCAGGCGGCCTGGTCATTCCGTATGCATTCGCATTACCGGAGGGCGTTGCCGAAGCCCAGTACAACAACTACATCGATCCGCGATACGGGAATCAGGCGACTAGTTCCCAGATCTACTGGGGGGCAGTCGGGATCCTGCCGTATGTCGAGGTGGGTGGCGGCCTAGCGAACTATCCGGGGAATGTGCCGGCACCATTCCCCGGCGCGGATCACATCATTCTTCGTCACCTGATGGCCGACGTTAAAGTGGAAGTGCCGCAGTTCTTCAAATATCAGCCAGCCATTGCGTTCGGCATGACCGACATCGGTGGCCAAACCCACTTTTTTCGCTCCAAGTACGGCGAGGTATCACAGCCTGTCGGGCCGCTCAACCTCACAATCGGCTACGGGCAAGGCGATCGGCTTGACGGCGTGTTTGGCGGTGTTCAGCTGTCGCTCTGGAATACGGGGCTCTCGCTGCTGGCAGAAGACGACTCGAAGACACCCTACGCTGGCGTGCGTTATCAGTCGCCCCGCATTAGCTGGCTAGCTGACGCCAACATAATCGGTACGGTGACGCGCGCGCTCAGTTCGACAGACGGTGTAATGCCGCGCACGTCGGTCTCGGTGGGAATTCAGATACCGTTCGGCAAGCGGTTCAGCCCACAGCGCTGCGCGGACGGTTTGTGCGACGGTCCCGAGGCTCAGGTGCAGCAGGGACCAACCGATGCAGACGGAGTCGAAGCTATCCCGCTGCGCAGCTTGCCGCAGCCACACCCAGTGGCAGAGCAAGCGAATGACGTCCCCGAACAAGCAATTTCATTTGTCTCGCCTCTGCAATCCGACGCATCCGTCGAGGTGGCTGATGATGCATCGCCTGCGGTGCCCGCTGAGCGCGCACCGGCCAATCACGCGTCGCAAGACACTTCAGCGCTCGATTCGGTCGCCGCGCAACTGTTTGCCCTGGGCGTCGATTCAACGCTCGATTCGATCGCCGAGCAACTGCTTGCCATGGGTCTCGAACGCGTGCGCGTCGCCGTCAGCGGGCAGGATCTCATCATCGAATACGAGAACCACCGGTACAACCAGAACGAAGCCGATGCGCTTGGCATTGTGCTTGGCGTGGGAAGCATCAATGCGCCGCGTGGCATCGAGCGAGTCCATGCGGTAATAAAGAAGGACAATCAACCGCTCGCCGACGTTGCAGTCGATCGCGAAGCGTACACACAATTCCTCGCCGGCGGCTCACCCGCAGCGGCAAGCGCATCGATGACGATGCGAACGCACCCGACCTATAACGCAGACTCGATGGCATGGCACGGCAACGAGCAGTATCACGGTCTCATGCGTATTCAGGTCTCGCCCGTTACGAACTATCTATACGGCACCGAGTACGGAAACTTCGACCTGTCGCTGGGAGCGAACATCGCGGGATTCGTTCCGCTTTGGCGGGGTGCCGAGCTGTACGCGAGCTACATGGCGCCGCTGTACAACACGAAGAACATGGACGAAGGTCAAGTGTTCAGTCAGTACCGTCTGCGCGGCGGGCTGTACAGCGCGGCATTGACGCAGAGTTTCTGGATCATGCCGCAGGTCCTGAACGAGGCCGCCGTGGGCAAGTTCGAGTACAACTACCTCGGCGTCGAAAACGAAACCACCGTATTCGTCCCTGGCCGTCCCGACATCGTCCGTCTGCGTCTCGCGTATCTGCACCAGGAGCCCGGCCAGGACACGCTGCCGCACGAGACGAATGCGATGCTCACATACAGATGGGTACAACCGTCGTGGAAGTTATGGATCGAGGGCGGCGTGGCCCGCTATGTCGGAGGTGACAAGGGACCGCTCATCACATTTACGCGTTGGTTCGACGATGTTTCAGTCAGCGTATCTGGCGAACATAGCGGCCGAGGCACCTTTGCGGGCGCAGCCATCAGCTTCCCGCTCACGCCGCGTCAGGGCATGAAGCCGGGTATAGCCCAGGTCGAGGGTTCCGAACAGTTTGCATTGGACTTCCGCACGCGCGTTGGCTCGGCCAACTATCTGACGCCTGGCGCAGCGGAGAACCTGAACTTCCCGTATAGCACCGACCAATATCTTCTGAACCAGGGGCGCTTTAGCGCGGGCTACTTCGCGACGCAGCTCTATCGGATGCGCGACGCGTACGACCGTTATGCAAAACCTGCTACCGATCCGGCGGAATCGGAGCGGCACGACGAGACAGCCGGTCCTTCCGCTGCAACAACCGTGGTTCCACGAGACGTCTGTGAAAACCGTTCACAGGATTTGAAAGCAACGCAGGCGCAGCCCCTTGCTTGCCAATTGTGAGTGACTTTCTTTTGGAGAGAATGATGAAGCTACTTGACACCCGCGTGTGGCGCACGCTGCAGTTTGGATCGATCGCGCTGGCAAGCAGCGCGCTAGTCGCATGTGGGGGAGGCGGCAGCAACCCACAGGGGACCATCCAGGGAACGGCGGCAGTCGGCGCCGCGATGGCAAATGCCACTATCCAGTTGAGCTGTAAGAGCGGCTCCGGCAGCACGACTGCGAATTCAAGCGGGGCCTATACGGCTACGTTCACGTTCACCGGCCCATGCCTGATTACGGCTACAAGCGGCTCGACTGTCCTCAATTCGATTGCTTCGGGTGCTGGGACGTACAACGTCACGCCGCTCACACAGTTGCTTCTGAGCTACATTGCCGGCCAACTCGGCACGACGCTCAACGGTTTGATTGCTGGGATCACGACCAATTCCAGCTTTCAGAACGCGCTGACGAGTAGCACGGTGGTCGCCAACGCAGAAAACGCGGTGGCGCAACTGATACAAACCACGTATGGCGTGACGCTGTCCACGAACTCGTTCCTGACTACATCGTTCACGCCGGGTCAATCTGGAGCCGACTCGGATCTCGACAGCCTTCAGGCGGCTGGGGCTATTACGAGCGATGGCCAACCCGCCGCAACGCTTTCGAGCGCGGCCGTGACCTCGGGCGCCTCAGCGCCCATTTCAGCCGGCGGCGGCTCAGGTACGGCGACCGGCGGTACCGGTGGCACGGGAACCTAGACAAAGCTCCCGGATGTTTGCCTGCCGTCCTCTTGGACGCGCAGGCCTTCCCACCGTCGCAGCATCAATGCGCGACGATGAGTCAATCGGTTAAACAACCCGCAGCGCAGCCATATGCTCTTCCAGGTATGCCCGGAAACCAGCGCTAACTTCCGGGTGCCGCAGTGCGAACTCGACTGTGGCCTTCAGATAGCCGAGCTTGCTGCCGCAGTCGAAACGCGTGCCGTGATACTTGTACGCTAGCACCTGCTCGTCGGCGAGCAGCGACTGGATCGCATCGGTCAACTGCAGTTCGCCGCCGGCGCCGGGCTTCAGCGCGCGCAGATGTTTGAAAATTCGCGGCTTGAGCACGTAGCGGCCCACCACGCCGAGGTTGGACGGCGCGACTTCCGGCGCCGGCTTTTCGACGATGCCCGACATCTTGATGATCGAATCTTCCCATTGCTTACCGTCGACGACCCCGTAGGACTTGGTCTCCGACGGCGGGATTTCTTCTACGCCGATCACCGAGCTGTGATAG
Organism: Paraburkholderia sp. EB58; assembly: GCF_050436665.1. Taxonomy (NCBI): domain Bacteria; kingdom Pseudomonadati; phylum Pseudomonadota; class Betaproteobacteria; order Burkholderiales; family Burkholderiaceae; genus Paraburkholderia; species Paraburkholderia sp. EB58. The sequence goes on from NZ_JBNDMQ010000032.1 coordinate 63,970, forward strand.
TGATCGAACACCTCGACCATCTGCGCCAGCACGGGCTGCTCGCCGTGCAGCAGGTCGTCCGCGAGGATCACGGCGAACGGGTTGTCGCCGACCAGCTTCTCGGCACACATCACCGCATGGCCGAGGCCGAGTGCTTCGGCCTGGCGTACGTAGAAGCAGTCCACATGGCTCGGCTTGATGCTGCGCACCAGTTCCAGCAGCTTGTCCTTGCCGCGCGCTTCGAGCTCGGCTTCGATCTCGTACGACTTGTCGAAGTGATCTTCGATAGCTCGCTTGCTGCGGCCCGTGACGAAGATCATTTCGGTGATGCCGGCGGCCATGGCCTCTTCGACCGCGTACTGAATCAGCGGCTTGTCGACGACGGGCAGCATTTCCTTCGGGCTCGCCTTGGTCGCCGGGAGGAACCGGGTGCCAAGACCTGCTACAGGAAAAACCGCCTTGGTAACTTTTAGCATGAGAGATCCGGGTGTGATTGATTACGCAGCTACGCTTTGACACAAGAGCATTAAAAAAGCCTGCCCTCCCGAAGGAGAACAGGCTCAAGTTCCGAGGACCATCTGCTCGCCCTTCAGACCTCGTACATTTGCCGGTCCGTCAGACGACCAGCAGTCAGGATAGGGCAGCCGAAAGCTCTGTGATAGCACATGGCGGAAACGATCGTTATTTTGGCAGCGCAGCATAAGGGATATTTGACTGTCTCGCCGTAACCGTAACCGTAACCGCTCATCTTGATCCCATAGAGACCCATAAAGCGCGCTCGAATCGCCCAGCTTTGCGATCGCAATCGTTTGCGTGCTGTGAACTAGACCTTATTTATTATTTTATTTGCTTTTAAATTATGTGATGGTCTGCAATTTTTACCTGTTACATATACGCAAACCTGATTTCCAAATCTTGCTTAATCAAAAAAGCAATAATTGGTTCGATGCGATGAGGTTTTTCAAAAAATCTCATTCCACTACAAATAATTTCGTAATGCGCGAATATGCGGCGACCGAACCGCTGCTACGGCGGACAGTCGCGTTATGCCGACTTGTTCATGGGGCGCTTGCTAGCGCGGTACTCGGTCGGCGTTGTGTCGAGATGTTTGCGGAAGAGCTTCGAGAGCCAGCCACCGCCCCCGAGTCCACAACGGCGCGCGATCTTGTCAACCGGCAGATCCGTTTCGACAAGAAGGCGGCAACACATGTCAAGCCGCACATAAGACAGATACTCGGACGGCGTGACGCCCATTTCGATCTTGAAGCGGCGCAGGAAGTTTCGCTCGCTCATGGCTGCAACCTGTGCAGCCTCATCGATGGAGATCGGTCGGTCGCCATTTGACTCGAGCCAGCGGGCCGATGCCTGAATCTTTTCACTCACGTACGTGGGCGCATTCTCGCGGATGGTCGCCGTAAAGCGCGCCTGTTGAGGCCGCGGCTGGACGTGATCTGCAATCTGGCGCGCGATTTCGGGGCCGAAATCCTCCTCAACTAGCGCCAATGCGCTTTGCAACGGACTGGGGAAAGCCGTCGTGACCCCACCTTCAGGCGCACAGTATGAGTTGGTTTCCGAAGCGCGACGGCCCCAGCGCGGGGTACTGTCAGCGCGTCCAAATCCCGCGGCGTCGAGCAGCAACCGCCCTTCGCCGAGCGGGACCACCAGTTCGCTGCGCTGGCATTCGCGACGCAGCCAGGTAGTCAAGCGCTCATCGCGTACTGCATTGCGCACCCCACCTCCGCCGCTGACGAATAGCGTGTGGAAACCGTCCGGATGGCGCCGCTCCTCGACTCCTTCGGTCCAAACAAACACGGACGACGAGCTATCGATACGGCCACCGACTGCGGATAGAAGGAAAACGTTGTAACTTGCCTGGCCGCTCACAGGGGTATCCGTACTGGTGAGCGCATTCGCCGACTGGAACACTTCCAGGACCGCAGCTGTCTCGGGCAGCGCAAAGCCACTTAACAAAACAATTCCAATGTTTCTCGCCGTCCGCACGCCTTGCAAAACGCCCAGCGGCTCTACGCCTTTTCTCTGAACCGCCTCAATACACCCCATCATCTGAATTCCCCGGAAATTAGAAGAGCCCCTCCAGCTTCTTTTTGAGCTGGATTATTGGTTGCAAACATCGTACAAAAGATTTTATCCCGCCATTATGCACTGGCGGAATTTGCCAACATGTTGGCGGATCCAATCAACGCCACAATCGACCCCAATTGCGGCGCAACAACAGTGGGAATTGTTACCGACCTAGGTGAATTGGAAGCCAGGCAAACGAATTTTCGCTCGACTTAACGACCGCTGCGAAAAATAGTATTGAAATTTGAAAAATGTGCGGCAAATGGTCATTCAGAAACTCGCAAACGATTGGGGTGCCCGATCAGGCACGCTAATCCGTTTGGACGGCCCGCTGCGAACGGAGAATTACGGCAGCGCATCAGCTGACCGATCGCGTCCGCACCCGTGTCGCAAGCCGAAAATACCTTGTCGAATTTCGCCAGGCCTCGCACGGGCAAGTATTTTTCGGTAACGATGCGCAGTGGCCGAACCATCCCTGCGGCAACCCAATGTCACTATGCTTCCAATCGAAAAATTCCTGCAAACGGTCGACGCCACCCCTTTGGTCGCCATCGATCTGATTGTCCCAAACGAGAACGGCGGTTATCTGCTTGGACACCGCGTCAATAAACCCGCACAGGGGTTCTGGTTCGTACCGGGCGGCCGCATCCGCAAGAACGAACGCCTCGACGACGCGTTTCGCCGGATTGCATGCGATGAACTCGGCAGCGCAGCCGTCGAGCGAACCGACGCCGCTCTTGTAGGCGTATACGAACACCTGTATGAAGACAATTTTAGTGGGCAACCCGGCATCTCGACCCACTATGTGGTACTGGGCTACAGGCTGCGTCGCCCGATCAAGCTGGAAAATCTGCCCAACACCCAGCACACCGCCTACCGCTGGGCAACCGAGGAAGAAATCCTGGGCGATTCAGCCGTTCACTTGAATACGCGCGCCTATTTTGGCGAGCCCTTGTCACGCTAACTCTCGACTGCAGGGCGCTTAGCGGCAAGTGCCGGCGAGAAGCGCCTCGTCCTCACGCTCAGCCGCAGCCGCGATCGCAAGATTGGTCGCCTCGCACGCGGCGCTCAAGCATGCCAAGTCGTTCTCGCTCATCGGCAATGCCTCGCAGGCGCTTTTGACCAGCGCGACATAAGCCCGTGCCTGGACCGAAGTGACGTTGCCGTTTATCACGTCATTTCGATGCGCCCACAACAATTCCACGGTTGCTTCGACCAGTTTGGTGGTTTGATCCTCTACGCGGGACAGATTGTTCGACATCGATCTCCCTTCAGGGAAAATATTCCACAAGGTCATGTAGGCAGCCGGCACGGCAACTGAGCACCGTGCCTGGCTGGCAACGAATGGCTGGATCCAACGTGAGAGCTGCCGCTCAGCCCTGCACGACGCGCAGGGTCTGCGCTGTATCCTCGACGGTCGGAACGTACGGCCGGCCTACGCTGTAGTACTCGATCCCCAACTCCGCCATGGCCGTGGGCTCATACAGGTTGCGGCCGTCAAAAATCAACGGCTCGATCAACGCCTGAGTCAGCGCGCCAAAATCAGGGCTCTTGAATACCTTCCATTCGGTGACGATCACTACTGCATCGGCACCGTCCACACTCTCCGCTTGCGTCTTCGCAAACGACAGTCGCGAGTGCGCTTCCGGCGCATCGCGCAGGTCGAGCGCGAAAACGCGCCGTGCTTCGTCAATCGCTACGGGATCGTATGCACAAACGGTTGCGCCGCGTTCGAGCAACCCGATCACCAGCTTGCGGCTTGGCGCCTCCCTCATGTCGTCGGTGTTTGGCTTGAACGCTAGCCCCCATACCGCGAACGTGCGGCCGGTCAAATCCGCACCGAGTCGATCGGTGATCTTGTTGATCAGCACGTCCTTTTGTTCTTCGTTTACCGTCTCCACTGCCTCGAGAATGCGTAGCGCCTGACCAAACTCGGCGGCAGTCTGCACGAGCGCGCGTACATCCTTGGGAAAACACGACCCGCCGTAGCCGGCACCCGCATACAGAAAGTCGTAACCGATCCGCGGATCCGAGCCGATGCCACGACGTACCGACTCGATATCAGCCCCAACGCGATCGGCGAGATTCGCGAGCTCATTCATAAACGAGATCCGAGTAGCCAGCATTGCATTCGCGGCGTACTTGGTGAACTCGGCAGAGCGCACATCCATGTAGCGCGTGCGTTCATGATTGCGGTTAAACGGCGCATACAGGCGCTTCATCTGCTCACGGGCGCGTTCGCCGATTTCGTCTGCGTCGCTGCCAATGACGATACGATCCGGTCGCATGAAGTCATCCACCGCTGCGCCTTCCTTAAGGAACTCAGGGTTCGACACGACCGAAAACTCATGGCGCGCGCCGCGGCGCGTCAACTCGCTGGCAATGGCCTCATGCACGCGTTGCGCAGTTCCGACCGGAACCGTTGACTTGTCGACCACCACCTTGAAGCCGTCCATGTGACGACCGATGTTTCGCGCTGCAGCCAGCACGTATTGCAGGTCGGCCGACCCATCTTCGTCAGGCGGCGTACCGACAGCAATGAACTGCACATCGCCATGAGCGACGCTTGCCGCGATATCCGTAGAGAACTGCAGGCGTCGGCTTGCGCGGTTGCGATCGATCAGTTCTTTCAAACCGGGTTCGTGAATCGGCACGCCGCCGCTGTTAAGGATGTCGATTTTGCGTTGATCGACGTCAAGACAAAAAACGTCGTTACCGATTTCCGCAAGACAGGCTCCAGTGACAAGACCCACGTAGCCGGTGCCGATAATGGTGATCTTCATGTTGTCCTTGTAATGAAAAGACGCTTGCGATTTCAGACGTCCGAATGCCGCGCGTCAGCTGCCGAGGTGCCAGAAGTACCGGCGCGCAGCGCGGACAATTTCGTCTCGAATTCGCTCAATACGGCGTCGCGCGACAGCACTGCCTGGGCGAATTCTCGACCCGCCGCCCCGAGACGCGCTCGCTCGACCGCGTTGCTGGCCAGCCTTTCGATGGCCGAGACCAGCGAGATCGCGTCTCCCGGCGGCACCACCACGCCACGAGGGAATACGGCTTCGTACAACTCGGTGCCGGGACTGGCCATTGCTATGACTGCCCGGCCGCTCGCTAGCATGCCAGTCAGCTTTGATGGCATCACCAGATCCGCCGCGTCAGCGCGCTGAGGCAACACGTGAATATCGGCCAGGTTCAATAGTTCGTTCAGTCGGTCAAGCGGCTGCAGGTCGATGAAGCGACAGTTGCGCAAATTGCCGCACAGCGCTGTGACGGCATCCCGTGCCGGGCCGGTGCCGCAGAACACAAAGATCACATCGTCGCGCTGGGCAAACCCAACCGCGGCCGCCGCGAGCACTTCGAGGCCCTGTTTCGCGCCCATGTTTCCCGAGTAAAGGACCACTGTTGCGGCGTCAGGGATACTCAGTTCGCTCCGTAGCCGGCTATGCCGATCGAGCGGATAGATCGATTCGGTGTCGGCCCAGTTTGAAAAGCGCACGACCTTGCTTTCCTCGACCCCTTTGCGTAACGCGTGTTCAACCATCTTTCCTGATATCGTAGATACGGTATCGAAGCGTTTGAGCAGCACCCGCTCGAACGCCAGTGCCGTACGCTTTAACAAAGAGCCCTTCAGCATACCCAAGCTGAATGCAGCGTCTACCTCGTAGTCCTGAATGTGTAGCCACGCATAAGCACCTGTCAGTCGAGCGACCAACCAGCCGGTCGGCGCATTCATCAAGCTCGGCGCTATGCAGACGACCACATCCGGCCGCCAGAACACGTGGCGCAACAATACAGGGAAACTCGATAGCGCAAAACTTGCCAAGTGGGCAATGCGCCGCGCGCCCTTCGGCCGCGAGGGTACCCATAGCGGCGTACGCCAGATATGCACACCGTTCCGCCGCTCATTCGCGTAGCGGAATGCGGAGAAGCCGGTGGCGATGCGCCATGCGGGGTAATACGGTGGCGCACAAACGACGCGCACCTGGTGACCGGTAGCGGCGAGTGTTTCCGCCATCTCGGCGGTGTATTTGCCAATCCCGGTTAACTCCGGCGCGTAGTTGATGCCATATAGAAGAATTTTCATTGGGCTCCGGCGCAACATCGCTGCAAATGTTGCAGCGCATAATGACTGCATCTTGAGCGATGCGCATCTCAATGAGGCGCCATGATGTTGGTGTAGTCCGCCAACATCATGGCCGTCCTTGTGCGTGCATCACTCAATTAAGAGAAGATGACGGCGGATACACTTGTGGTCCGAGCAGCCGTTAATCGAGCGTTACTCGGATCTGCCTGCACGCGGCCGAGCGCAACGATATGAGCGCGGCGCAGCGAATTGAATTCGGGGTATCGGTCTGACGCGGCGCTTGACAGTCAGCGGCCGCTCTCCTCGCTTCAACTGTGTCAAGCACCAGATCGAGCAGCGAGCGCCATCTTATCGAACGGCGTCCTCGTTCTCGATGGGACGGCTGAACACGTCCTTATATTGGCTGATACCGACACATCCGGCATGTGCTCATCCCAGCCAATCTTTGTCGAAAACCGCAATTACCTTGTCGCTTTACGCCAGCGCACCCTCGAACAAGTTTTCTTCAGTAAAGATGCACGCTGCTCGGACTGTCACTCGGGGGGGATATCCGGTTAGTTGCTATCGGTACGCCGACTGGTTTTGGTCCGGTTCTGACAACGGCAATCTTGCCGATGAATCGACCTGCATATGCATGAGTCACGGATGAAAATGAAGACCCTGTTAATGGTGTTGGCGTCGGCGGTGACCGCGCTCGCCTGCGCGTCGGCCAGCGCACAATTCAGCTCGAATTCGATGCAGGACCGCACTTCGTCTCGCAGTCAACACACCAATGCACAGTCCGCTTCAGAGTTACCCCTGAATTCCCTGTTAGGAGCGCCGCAGGACGACGAGGAAACCCAACTTCCCGACAACCATGCCTCAAGTTCGGCGCGGAGCCACGCTTCGACGCAAAACAACCAGAAAGGCAATGCACAGGCCGATCAGGATTCCGCACTAAGTCCGCTTTTAGGTGCCCCGGAGGACTACGAGCGTAGCTACATTTCTGGGCTCGGCTACGCCCCCAAAGAGCAGGCTACCGCGGATGAGGCGGCCGACTATAGCCTTACGCCAGTTGAGAGAATGTCGGCGCCTGATCCTGCCGAGCGCGGAAGCGCTTCCTCTGAAGGAGCGGCATCTCATAGCGGTACGGTTGGCACCCGCGTCGCAGGTGAAGGCCGCAAATTCCAAGAATTCCAGCCGCCCACCACCCTTACCCGGACATCGATTTCTGCCTCGCAGTACGATTCATTCGGTGCCACCGCCGTTTCGGATCCTACGAGCACGATCTACAGGCCACCATGGTAGATCGGCTCCTCGCGGAATACTTCGGGCATAAAGCCGAATCTCCGGTTGAGCTGGGTTGCTTCAGCGCACCGCTTGCAGTATCAAGCAACCTCCTCCTATATCGGTGAAAAGCGCGACCGAGTCGGCTTCACCGTGCCTGTGCTAGCCGTGAACGTGAAAGCTGTGCTTACCCAGATCAATCCCGATCCGTGTCACGTCTTGCATGATGGCCTCTTCACAAAGAAAAGCACCCGACCAACGTAACTCGCTCATCGGGAGGGGAAGCCATCTCGCCAACCGCCCGGCGGCAGTTGGATTAGGGGTGCGGATTCTGTCTTTACATCGTCCGAATCCTTCAATCCTTTGGCGGATGCAGGTACGCGTTGGATGAAACTATAGAACCTTTTGAGTGGTGCTATTGCGGGCACTGCATGGCAAACATATTGCTTAATCGGCCACCGGAAACGAATAACCGAAAAATCGGTGATCTGCACAACTGCGGCGGTACGCCCGGTGTTAGCAGACACACTCCATCGAACCAGATTTGTGGGAACAGGTCACGTGCGGACGCCAAAACACTCGGCGGGCGCGGCTCCAGCGCTGACCAGCATTCGATTTTTCGCGGCACTGATCGTCGCTCTCTTTGCGAGCCGATGCCCGAGCACCTACGCATGAAGTTTATCGTTCAACCCGCGCTCCCTACTAACAGCTTATTTCGATGAAAATTCTGCATTTGCTCGCAACTCTCGACCCGAGAGCCGGCGGCCCAACCGAGAGTGTGCGCCAAAGCGGCATCGAGATGGTGTCGATGGGGCACGAAGTCGAGGTGGCGTCGCTTGATGCGCCCGATGCTCCATTTATCTCCGCATTTCCGCTGCCCACGCATGCGTTGGGACCGGCGCGCCGCAACTATGGATACACACCGCGCCTTGTGCCGTGGCTGCGCGAGCACGCGTCGCATTTCGACGCAGTGGTCATTAATGGGCTATGGCAATACTTTGGCTTCGGTGCATGGAAGGCTTTGCGGGACCTTGATGTGCGCTACTACGTGTTCGCGCACGGCATGCTCGATCCGTGGTTCAAGCACGCGTATCCGCTCAAGCACCTGAAGAAATGGCTCTATTGGCCGTGGGCCGAGTATCGTGTGCTGCGCGACGCGCGCGCGGTTCTCTTCACAACCGAGGACGAACGATTACTCGCGCGTGAGTCATTCTGGCTCTATCGAGCGAATGAACGGGTCGTATCGTTTGGAACCAGTGCGCCGCCCGCGAATGCCGCGCATCTGCGCGAGCAGTTTTGGAAGACCTACCCGGCACTGAAGAACAAACGCCTCATTCTGTTCCTCGGCCGGATTCACGCGAAGAAAGGTTGTGATTTACTGATCCGCGCATTCGCGAAGGTCGCTAATCTGGACAAGGATGCGCACGTCGTCATCGCCGGACCCGACAGCACGGGCTGGATGGCTACGCTGAAAACGCTGGCCGAAGAACTCGGCATCGCCCACCGTATTACGTGGCCCGGCATGCTACGAGGCGAACTGAAGTGGGGCGCGTTCTATGCGAGCGATGCGTTCATTCTGCCATCGCATCAAGAGAATTTCGGCATTGCGGTTGCCGAGGCGCTTGCCTGCGGCGTCCCCGTACTGATCTCGAACAAGGTAAACATCTGGCGCGAAGTTCAGGCCGACTGCGCGGGGTTCATCGCGCAAGACACAATCGCCGGCACCGAGGAAAATCTGCGCCGCTGGCTCGCGCTCGACCCAATAGTGCGCATGGAGATGCGAACACAAGCGGCCAATACGTTCAACTCACGCTTCACTGTTCAGGCAATGGCGAAGGATTTGCTGAATGTTCTGCAAGCAGATTCGACTGGCTTACAACATGCGAGTGGGTCGTCTTCCGCGTCTGTTTCGCCCTCTAAATCCTGAAGATACTCCATCTGCGCTCGTGGCCCTGGCTCTTAACACCCGCGCATTGAAAATTGGATCGCACCGAAAAAATCCATTCCAGTCGGGCATTTACCATGAAAAAATTAGCATATCTTATTCTAGTGCACTCCGACGCCCAGCAATTCGGAAAATTGATTAATTCTCTGGGAGAAAATTGCGATATTTATGTGCACGTGGATAAGAAGGCCGAGATCACGCCTTTCTTGCAAATCGCAGGTGGTAAAAATGTCATATTTGCAAAGTCACGTGTCTCAATATCCTGGGCCGGCATATCAATGATCGATGCTCAGAATATTTTGCTTATCGATGCACTAAACAACAAGGAACGCTACTCGCATTTAATATTTTTATCGGGAAGTTGCTATCCAATAAAAAATCAAAAAGAAATATATGAGACCATCACGAAATATCCACAAAGAGAATTTATTAAATTCATTGACATGAGGGAAAGCCCGGGCCACTACATGAAGCAAATCAAGAGAAAATGGTTCAATGAACCACTCTTGAGCGAAAATTGGCCGCTCTCACACAACCCCGAAAAAATATTAAGGAAGATCGCCACTAAATTCAATTTTATAAATCGATGGAATGATGCAGTAATTCCCTGTTTTGGGAGTCAGTGGTGCGCGCTGACAGTTGACTGCTGCCAACATATAATCGACTATCAACGCAACAATCCATGGTATAGAGAGATGAACCGTCTCACCTTTTCGCCAGACGAACACTACTACCATACGATAGTAGGAAACTCCCCCTACGCAGACATGTCAGATGGCGTCCAACACTTTGAAGGGCGCGGAACGTGGCGCTTAGCCAATTTTCACATAATCGACGAAACCCTTGCAAAATGGTTCACGATTCGTGACTGGGACCAAATAGCGACTTCTGACAAATTATTTGTTAGAAAAGTACGAACATTAGATGGTACAGAGTTAGTTGCTCGCATTAATCAAGAGATCCTCTCTTAATTTTTTCAGACAGACGACTTTTAAGCGATGCCCAGTCCGGCATACAGAGGCATCCAACTGATGGCACACTGACCGGCATAGCAGCGGTTCAATGGAAGAATTCATTGTGTATAACGGGGAGTGAAGTCAGATTGATCTATTCCCATCCGATGGCGGCCAAATATCTTGGATATTCGAACCTGAAAAACTCGCCAATCGATACTCACCTCTGGGCATCAATCGAAGCGCGCATGAACGCGCCGAGGCAAGCTGCGTTTGACATCGTCGAATCGCCGAGGCGATCAAAACAAGCGAGACCCGCGAGAGCGTTTGACATTGCGATATGCGTGGCCACCTCGCGGTAGGCGATCCAATGCTCTTGACGAAAGGCCGCACGTGCCGTCGTCGAGAGCGCATAGATTAGATGGTGGTCAGTAGTGCCGGTTCGACGGCAATCGACTTCCCGTCGATCAGGCCGCCCTCCGCGGGCATCATGCCGAACTTGATGCGCGGCCACTGCCCAAAGTAGCCGCGCATTTCGCGACGCTTGACTCGCTTGTGCGTATCGGCGGCGTGATCACCTCGACGATGCGCGGAACGTCGAAACGCCTCGACACCGCGATAGGTTCCACGTAAGCGTCCGATCGTGCTTGCAATTGCCCCCTTCGTTGCCACGAAACCTGGCATACGTCATATCAGTGCGTAAGAGAGATGACTGGTGAACGGCGGGCGGCGAGCGAGTCCAGAGCTAATCGGCTATACGGGCAAGATGTCGATTAAGCGAGGAAAAAATGGCTTGCTAAGACCACTGCCTTAATGCGGCATCCTGATGCATTCGAGCCTGGTTGTCACCACCGAAGGACTGCCACTGGGCCTGGCTGCGCTCCGTGCGCGCGGCGTAAGAGAGAACGCCAGACTGAGACTGCTCAGGCGAGTGAGATTCTCGCCCGGCCTCGGCATTGCCTGTCGGTATCGGGTCATTCGTCGCCCACGCTATCCTTTCATATGAATCGATCGCGACAAAATCGATCGGCCACACCGATCCGAGAGCCGAGATTGGAATCAAAACTCAGGCTATACATCGTCCGAATCCTTCAATCTTTCGGCGGATTAGATCACATTGATCTAAGTATCCTCCGCTAAGATCGCTCCAATCTCCCGACGGATTGGTTTGCGGCAGTCACTCATGTGACCAGAGTGGCCTAACTTTTTTGGCGCGTTCACAGCGAGCATCGGTACGCGGTTGTTCGCGTCGACGCTACTCGGACAGCCTGAGGGAATCTTCCACGTGCGAACAGCCATACGACCAGGCGGCGAACTGCCAGCGCTAACTAGCATTCGATTTTTTGCGGCATTGACAGTCGCGCTATCGCATTTCACCCGACTCGGACTACTCAATCTGCCAGCTGCGTTTCTAGCCTTCGTCGACGGCGGTCGGCCGGCAGTGTCACTTTTCTTCGTATTGTCGGGCTTCATTCTGACTTACAAGTATCAAGGGTCGATGGACGCCGGAGGCGCATCGCGGTTCTACGTCGCCAGGTTCGCAAGGATCTATCCGGTGATGTTGCTTTCTCTGCTCATAGCGATGGCTGTCACCATCTACCTACTGCGAACTGACAACAGCACCTTGGTGCTCGATTGGTATGCGCTAAAGAGCAACGTCTTTGCATCGCTCGTTGCAAGCCTGGTAGCGCAGCTACTACTGCTTACAGGCTGGTTTCCGTTCGCATCGATCAATCAGCCCTGGAACGGCCCCGCATGGAGCATTTCATGTGAGGCCTTCTTCTATGCTCTTTTCCCTTGGCTGCTTCGCAAACTAGGATCGAAAACCCTCAGCAACGTCGCATTGATGTGTGCTTCGGCTTGGATTCTCCAGGGAATCTGGATCGTTTCTGTGGCCCACTGCCTACCGATTGGACGAGCGGGCTTTGTCATCTCCCAATTTCCTCTTACCCACCTGACGGAATTCGTCATGGGTATCGGATGTGCGCTCTTCTTCATCCATGTTCGATCAACCGGTCGGTCGTCGCATCGTTTCGGATTTGCGCTTGTCTCGACAGCGTTGCTAGCGATCGCGCTCCTTGCCGCTTTTCACCTCGTCAAGCCCGCCTATTATCTCGAGTCACCCTTCTTCGCGGTGCTAATACTCGGTTTGGCCCTGCTTGAGCGCCCAGTGCTAGGGCTACTCAACACCCGACCCCTCGTAGTTCTTGGGGAGGCCAGCTTCTCGTTGTATCTGATTCACGTGCCCCTCGCGCATTTGGCCCATATTGCTGGGCTTCATCGTGACAACGGATGGGTAGCATTACTTGTCGCTGTGGGCTTGAGCGTACTGGTATTTCGCCATTTCGAAGAGCCAATGCGCAAACGAATCCGATACGGAATTGCCCCGGCGCGACAAGCGACGGCTTCTACGGCATCGTGAGTCCGTCGCCGGGCGATTCAATGGCCGCACCTTGGAAACGAGAAGACCGCCGAATGGCGGATGTATGGGGGTGCGCGATAGGAATTTCCGCTTCGCGTCGGCGGAATCCTTCAATCTTTTGGCGGATTCGGCCAGATTAGCGCAGGTATTCTCTCATTCGGGATCGACACATTGGCACTCTTCAGAACGTCAGAGTATCAGTTACTTATCTAATCCGCCCGGAGAGAATGTCCGGCTGACTTGGTGCTCGCCCCCCAGGAATCCAGCGCATTGGCTGCACTGACCACCAACAATCGTCCATGCCGCAACAGCACCGGGCTCCGATTGATGTGATGCCCGCAAGAACTCAAACGCTGATGACAACATGAAAGTGACGCGCCGCATGATATTGGCCCGATTGGGCCAATTTGGGCTCGGGCTTGCACTGAACCGTACCCCGAACGCTACCGCCGCGGCCCAAAGCCTCACCATACCTCGCACGCAACTCGAAACGCTGGAAGAGGAAAATTTCAGCGCACGTGGGCGCGCGGGCGCCATGGGTGATGATAAGGCTGATGACACCGCAGCGCTTCAGGCGTGGATCAACTACTTAGTTGCCAACCATAAGCGAGGCACGCTTGGCACAGGTACCTACCGCGTGAGCGCCCCTCTCGTCATCCCAGCCGGGTACGAATGGGCGATAGATGGCGACATTGCCGGCGGCACGCGGATTCTGCAAACAGCGGACAACGTGCCGATCCTTGACATTGGCGCGACCGGCCCCAAGCCGCTGATGCACACTTGGCGAATCTCTAACATCGAGTTCGATTATGCGAACGACCAGCCCGCTTCGAACAAGAACGCTAACCCGATCCTGTTCTCACAAATGGTATGCGAGTTCACGCTGGCGGACTTACGCTTCGCGCGCGGCTCGTATGCGATCAAGGTGAAACCCGGCATCGGTGGTCCGTGGGGCGGCGACTGGGACAACCTTGTCTTCGGGGGCAAACTTAGCGGTGGAGCGATGGATTGGACCCGCGCAACTAACGCCGTGCCGAACAACAGATGGGGACGCTTTTTCATCGACTGCCACAGCATGGAAGGTCCGGTCCTCCGGAATATCAAGGGGTATAACTGGACCATAGACACGATCGAGTTCATCGCCGCCAACCGTGGAGCACAACTCATATCGATGCAGCCGGGCTCGATCTGCACAATCGGAGCACTCAAACTCGAGAACGGCATCTATCACAATGCGGTCGACCTGATCGAAATCGGTGCTGGCGCGCATGTCAAGCTCGCGCAGTTCCATATCGGCGGCAATGCTATGGTCCTGCATCCGGATGTGGGCGCGATAACACTTTTTGCGACGGGGATTGGCGGCCCTACGGGTATGTTTGAACTCGATACCTTGGTCGCGATCTCGACCGAGTTTGGCGGCGACATCTTCGTGATCAGTGGGGCCAAGGGCGACATGAGCATCAGAGATATATCGCTTGACCGGCATCCTTGGCAGCTCTGCGACAACACTTCGACAGCAACCGGCGACACGTTGACTATCGATCAGTACAAGAACGGCCACCTATCGGGGAACCTTGGAGACGCTAACTACGTCGTCACGCTTGGTGATCCAAACGTCCTGTCGTTCGAGACGCCCTTCACTTCGCCGCGCACGCTGGAACTACCGTCTATCGCGAACAGTTTGTTCAACGGTCTCTACTATGAAATCCGACTGGACGGCGCGGTCAATGGCGAAAATACGCTCACGATTGAGTGCGGGAGCACACAGAAATTCGTCGTCCGGAGCGACAAGATCACGATTCGCTTCGCGTGGCGCCGCAATGCCAACGCGGCAAATGGATGGATCATGACGCAATACGAAGCACTGCCGTGAAGCGAACGTTGCCCGAAAACATGCAACGTATGTAATATCGCAAAAATCAGATAAATTATAGAGGGAAAGATGCCGGGGAAATACGCTCCACTACTGATCATGCTTCTTGTCTTTCCTTTGGCCTTCGACTATAAGAGCGTGGATAACAATCAGGGCCACTTACTCCAGATCGCGCTTGCCGTGCCTCCGATAATCACGGGCATATTGCTGGCCCTAAAGGGACCGAAATTCCGCTACAGGTCACAACTTAGGTCATTCGTGATAGGCGCGCTCGTGGTGACCGTGGTCGGAAGCATCGTACCCCAGCTCATTAATGGAAACGAGATCGGCAACTATTTGCGCGTGCTACTGGCCTTCATTCTGTTTCTCATTGGCTATCTGGCGGGGTGTCACCCGTGGAGCGAAAGCCGATCAAAGTCCTTCGATTTCTGTATCTTCGCGGGCATGGCCCTGTCGATGGTTATGAGCTTCGTATTCGGGATGGCAACCGGTGGTTCGATTGACGACGTCCGGTATCACATCATCTCCCCAGTGCTTTTAGGCTTTCAAGGGACGCTGCTTTACGACATCGTCATGCAGCGCTCACGATCAAAGATCGCATTGGCGCTCTTCGTTGCCACAATGGTCATCGAACTTTTGAGCGTCACGCGAAGCTTACTCATTGGCACTGTCCTGCTGTTCTCCCTCGCTACGTGGCTCGCGGCTCCGACGATCCGTCACCTAATCAAGTCACTGCTGCGTACTTTCGTTGTCGTCGTGGCACTTGCGGGAGTGGTTATGATCGGAGCGGAGTTGGTCTTCCCATCCGTGCTTGACCACTGGACTCAGCGGATTTTCTTCGCCGAGAGCACGAAGAGCGGCAAGGACCCGACGACGCTCACCCGCCTAGCCGAAATGGAGGATCAGTACGATCAAGTCACGTCAACCGGCACATCGATGTTTCTTGGGATGGGATATGGACATCACTTCGGCTATGCCAAGGACTACATCCCTGAGTTAGAAGATATTGCAACACGTCAGAATCTGGAAGACATGGATGCTTGGGAGGCTGGTCATAATTTTTGGGTATACCAATTCTTCGCCGGTGGGATTCTTTTTGGCACGGTCTTACCGATTGCATTGCTATATGCGCTCTATCGATGCTCTGTATCGTATCGCCGCTGGCGACGTGCGATCCCCAATGCCGTATTCCTTCCCAATATGGGCAGGTATCTAATGGTAGTCTCCGGTATGGTTGTTACCACGATCGGCGGGAACCCCATGGGAGCGCGCTACTCTGGACTGATATATGGGCTCGCGTTGGGGCTGCTTGTTGCGGCTCACTCGAAAGGCATCTTGATGCTACGCGAAGCGCAATACTTGGAAAATCTCAAGCACCCTCGAGGACGTGGCGAGAGGGAAAAATCGAACCCGGCGCGTGTCGAAATCGAACTGAACCGTTTTGCTAAATGATGGCAGACGTTCGCTATTCTATAAGCCGAGTAATACGCAGTCTATCGAACCGCTCATGGCGACCGGTCTTGCTCTCATTTTGTACTGGGACTTTGCAGACGACTCGTTCGCGTACAGCTCATGTTACTCACGACCCGACGAAATGCCTAACGAAGGTGCGGCGGATAGAGACATAGTTTTTGTCCACCCCTACGCGATCTCCCTAACTAAGCTGCCAATCAGCGGCTCGCACCATCGGCCGACCATAGATTCCAAAGAAGCGGGAAATGAAAAAATCGCAAATCCAGTCATTCGAAGGCTTGCGCGGTGTCGCGGCGATCCTGGTCGTGCTCTATCACGTGACCAACCTTCACTTTCTCGCAATAGTCAAGGCCGGCTATCTGGCGGTAGATCTCTTTTTTGTCCTAAGCGGCTACGTCATGTGTGTCAGCTATGGAAGCCGCCTCTCAACTGCAAGCGAGTTTCGATCATTTATGCTAGCGAGATTCGCAAGACTCGCACCTCTATTATTTTTCTCTTACGCCACTTATTTTCTATTCGATAATATTTTTGCCGACGGCACGCATTTTATATCGCCATCTTTATTCGACGTCGCCGCCACGTTATCAATGACATTTGGGCTCGGGCTGCCACATATTAGAGTGTTCAATTTCGCGAGTTGGAGTATTAGCACCGAATTCTACACCTACGTCCTTTTCGGCATGCTCTGGATTCACATCCCAACACGATATCGAACAGCGTGTGCAACAGCACTAGTTGTCAGCACAGCCATTACGCTCTTCACGATAGACTACGCCATAAATCATTGCAGCTCAAATGGGAAAGCATGCTTGGATAACGTCGCGTCCGCAGGAGCGACTATTCGTTGCATTAGTGGATTTTTCTTAGGAGTCTCCGCTTTTTACTTTTCGAAGATTGACCTATTTACGGAATTACTTACGCGTCCGTTTGTCAGCACAGCAATAAGCGCAATTTCTGTTGTAATAATTTCAATCTCGACTACCCACGGGCTAGCTGCATTCCTATGCCCCGCCATATTTCTTTTACTGGTTATCGCTCTTAGTACTGACGTAGGGCCGGTTGCATATTTTCTTAAAACAAAATTACCCCAAACGCTCGGACGCCTATCTTATTCGCTGTATTTAATGCACATGCCCTTGTTGCTCATCTTTGGCAATAGGCTTGAGCGGTCCTCCGGTATTCTTTTCATCGATTGGCTTTCAGCTTTTTTGATATGCCTCGTATTGACGGCTGAAATTACCTTCCGTTTTATTGAAACACCCGGGAAAAAATTTATCCTCGATAAATTCTCCAATAGTAAAATTATCTCGAAAAATCAATCAAATGACACATTGAAAACAGATCACGCCTCATGATAACCACGCTGCAACAACTGCTATCGCACACGCTCCGTGAATCTCGTCAGCAGCGGCATCTAAAATGCCACCCCTCTCTGGAATTGCATTCAATGGCTGGCGAGCCGCCATAATGCGGTGACATTCCAGGTCACCGCACACTGCAAGCACCCGCAGTTTCGCCGAATGAAGGTAGCGGCTGGAAGTAACCGTCCAGCCACGACCGTTCTTGACCGCGTGTTGATATCGAAGAGTCGAAGGTAGCGCGTTGGACTCGGGCGAGGTCAAGGTGAAGTCTTTCGACGACGATCCAAGGCAACAGTTCGTCTACGCGATTGGCCGGGATGCTCGGCGATGCGAGCGATGACGTGGCGCAAGTAGGTCTCGGGATTAAGGCCGTTCGTTCTGACCGTACCGACTACGGTGTAGATTGACGCGCTGCGTTCGCCGCCGCTGTCAGAGCCGAAGTGCAGGAGCTCTTTTCGGCCGAGAGCGATGGCGCAAGGCGCGTTCAGGGCGATTATTGTCGATTTCGAAGGTACCTCCCTCTACATCACATACGGCGTCAGCGCAGCCCGCTGGTTAGGCGCGTAGTTAGTTGATTGCTTTAGCGGTATCGTCTCTCCATGACACTGTACTCAATGTCGGACGCAGCCAACTCTCAACACACCAAGTAGCGGACTAGCCTGTTTCGGCCGAATACTTGCCGATACCGCTCAATTTCGGCGCGTAGTCGATGCCACAGATCAGCATCCCTATGCGATTTCCCTACGCTTTATGGGGCGACACGGATGACCGAAGCAAACCATTCCGGCTGGCATGTCAGTGAATACGGTACTGCGCGCGCCGATCAGAGCGCCACGCTCGATCGTCACGCCCGGGGAAATAAAAACGTCGGCCGCCACCCATGCCTGTTCACCGATACGAATAGGCTTGCTGCGGATTGCAAAGTCGGCGCGAGCCGGATCATGATCTCCGCCGCACAGATAGGACCGCTGAGAAACAACCGCGTGCGCACCTATCTCGATCGGTCCAAGGCTGTAGAGCACCACGTCATCTCCGATCCAACTGTATTCCCCAAGCGTGACTTTCCATGGGTAGGTCACTACGACCGTCGGCCTAAGTAACACCCCCTTACCAACGCGTGCACCGAACGCGCGCAACAGGAAACGCCTCCAACCATACAAAAATTGAGGCGACGGACGAAATAACAAAGCTTGGCAAATCCACCACAACTGAACTAGCACGGCGTTGCGCCCCCGAAATCCGCTCGGTATGGAAAACCGGCGCAGATCTTGGAACGTGGGTTCGTTCGTCGTTTGCATAGCTTCTTGCTTCACGATGGGCTCGCAATTCATCGTTCAATTACCTTGTAGACGACCTCGGCTAACCTTTGGCCCAATGTCGGCGAATTGAGTCGCTGATATTTTGAAAAGGCACCAGTTGCCGTTTCACGTATCGCTTCTGGCGGCAACGCCCAGATTTCTCTAAGCGATGTAGCCAACGCCTCTACCCCCCCTTCCCGTGCGTAAAGAAACCCAGTTCGGCTCGTTTCTACATACTCGGGCTCTGGTCCCATGTGCAACGGCAACTGGTCGTGTACCAGCGGAGGCAAACTCAAACCGAACATGTGCACGACACTTAGACCGGCGGCTCCTGGGTAACAGCCGATGCGGCATGCTCGGCTTATCGTCGCGATCTCATCGTCATTAAAGACTGCGCCGTGCCAAATCAGGTGAGTGCGATGCGCGTAAGTTCGCTGGAGTCGGTCGCGATGTTCTCCACCGCCCACCAGATGCAGGACGATTGAGTAACCCTCGCGGCGCAATTTCTCTACGGCCTCGATAAGGCCTTCAACGTTCGAGCCCTCGCGAAGGCGTCCGAGAAACAACACTCCTTCCTCGGTGCCGGTTTTCTCCGACGGATCCACGGTTTGTGCGACCGTAAGCGAATTACTGGCTACGACCAGCTTCGAACCTGAGCAACCGATTCGCTCAAGCGAATGCCGGGAAGCCTCCGAGTAGCAAACATACTGAGTCGACAATGCGACCGCCGTCCGATAGCAAAGGGTTCGCGCCAAGCCGGATTTCACATGACGATAGAGCCCCTGACCATGGATCACAATCGGCACTCGCAACACCCGCCCGGCGACGAGCGCGAGCCATAACGACAGATACGTCACGTCGGCAAATATCAGGACTGCGGATGGCCGCTCGCGCACGATACGCCACAATACCTTCGTCTGGATTTTGATCCGCTTCGAAAGCAGATGAACAACGCCGGTCTCGATGAATTCCTCGCACTCCGGATTCTCTCGCGAAAAACCGCGAACCTCGACGCCATCCGAACTGGCGAATACCTTGACCTTGAAAAGACGGCCCAGCGCGTCGACAACCTCAACCCTGTATCGCGCAATCAATGGTTGCACATAGAAAACCGTGCGTTTCACCCCGGACCGGTTAGCGGTCTCCGTGCCAAGGCTGGTCTTCTCCGACATTAGTTTGTCAATCACAATGCACCCTTGCGACGCGCGACAGAATCAAGAGACAAGGCGCCGCTCCGAAGTGCCGCTTACGGTCTGAGCGGCGACGATGGCGTCAATGACGTTGCGCCCAAACGCTTGCGGCGTATGCGCTGCGGCAAACTCGAGCAACGACGTCGTACCGCGCATCGCAGCGACCGCTTCGATCAGACGCGGCCAATCGAACCGCACGCCAACACCATCCGACATAGCAAAGTCGGTCCATCGAATGCCAAGCCCATGCTTTTGTCGGTTTCGTTCAATCAAACCATAGCCGGCCGTGACCACCGGCACGCCGGCTTGGGCAGATTGAATCAGTACTCCACTCATGCCGCTAAAGTTCTCGTAACAAAGCCAGACAACGTCAGCGCATGCAAATGTATGCCCTTCCTCCACGTCGCCAACAAACTCGTCGACGATAACCAGTTGCCTCTCGAGCTGCGGATGACGCGAGAGAAATTCGCTAACCATGCGCTTCGCATCGGCGTTCTGCGCACCCACCAACAGCAACCGGAAATGCGCCGGCAGATCCGGCGCGCCAAACAAGGTCAGCAGCTTTGCAAGCCCTTTGCGCGGACTTAACGCGCCATATGACGCGACGACGAAATCGCCTGTTGAAAAACCATAGGCTGCACGTGCAGCGGTTCGCTCGCTAGGTCGCCGAATTGACGACACATCTGGAACGTAGCGAAACTTTCCGGCGCGGGTCGGAATCGACTGGAGCACATAGTCGGCCAGCGGTTCATCGATCGAAGTCAGCAGCCTAAGATTCCGCGCACGTAGCGCGAGACGGAACAACCACTCACTAATCCTATCGCGTTTGTCAGCTTCCCTGGTGATGCCGCATTTGCGGTGATGAAACGTCGCGGCAACCACCATGCCCCCGAAAGGTGAATCGCCAAACGGCGAACCGTACCAGCCTACTACCTTGTCAATGTAGTTGAAATAAGGCAGGTAAACGAAATCGATGGTCTGTCGCCGGGAGACCGCTCGATGACCCGCCTGGAACGCACGAATCGACGAAATTTGTGCACGAAGCAAGTCCAACTGGCTACTGCCTCCAGGTACTGAGTCAGGCATCAACACAACCTCCAGATCCTCGCCGAACTCGTTCACAACTGCCTTGCATGCTGGATGGTGGCTCGCCCTAGCACTGGTCAGGAGTATGACTTTCCACCCGCGAGACAGGGCCTCCGCCGCAATCAAGCGTACATATAGGATCATCCGGTGACCAGTGGCTTCCGGTTCGACGATCATCAGCGTAGTCATATCGCGCCCCGACGTGCGTCCCCGTTGAATTCGTCTTCGGCCAAAATCTGCCGGAACAAATCAAAATAGCGCTCACCCACCCGTTCGACAGAAAACGCGCCCAGGTCTCGCTCGTAACGCCGTCTATTTCCGATAAATTTCTCCACCGCCAAGGCATAGTGCGAGCTATCGGTTGAGACGACGCTGATCACGCCGGCAAAGCGCACTATCGCGGTGAATGCATCGATTTCTGACACCACCATCGGAATGCCACTTGCTAGCGCCTCGATCATCGCAACACTGTGTGCCTCGCGTACCGATGGCATCAAATAGATATCCGCCGCAGATAACAGCGCGGGTACATCAGAACGGCTGCCGAGCCAAACAACATGCCGAGAGAGCTCAAGCGCGGCTATCTGCTCGACGACCGTCTGCCGATACGCGTCGTCTTCCGTCAACCCGGCAAACCACAGCACGGCATCGTGTCCGGCATCCACAAGTTTCTTGAGTGCAAGCACACTAGAGGCCTGATTCTTGACCGGGACGACACGCCCCACCTGCAGCAAAACGGTCGTTTGGTCCTCAACGCCGAACGACGCGCGTAACCGATGCCCCGCCAGCATGTCGAAGCGAAATCGATCGATTTGTGTCCCATTCGGAATCGTCTCAAGGCGTCGCCCGTCGCCGAAGCGCGCTTCGTAGTTCTGGCGCGCCGCATTGTTGACCGTGACAATAGCCGCTGCGGTAAAGCGCAGCAGGTATTCCGAAAGGCGAAGTGCCACGCTCGAGTAGTCGTCGTTGGTTGCGGAGTGCAACACGCTGACGATCGGGACATGTGTGCCCGACAGCCGTGCCGCGACACGTGCGTACGCGGACGGAATTACAGAGTGCGCTACCACGATATCAGGCGCGAAGTCCCTGTACGCGCGCATTATTGACAGCATGCGCCCAACGCGACCTCCCGCATGCGCTGGGCCCATGTATTGGACACCGTGCTGCGCGAGTGACTCCAACAACGGCACAAAATCTGGCTCGCTCGGATTCAAAGCCGCAATGCCGCAAGTCGCACCTCCTGCGGCATGTGTTTCCGCCAGACCACACGCGAGGATCTCCGCGCCGGAATGTCTCGGTGTCAAGACGATATGAAGAATATGCATTGGGTCGCCTCCTCAAGTCGTCAACGAAAAACCAGCCCGCAGTCTCTGTAGCGGTAACACCAGTGCCAAGGCACTCACGAGCCCTAGTCCTACGGCGTGGTACGGAAGCGGCGACAACAACTGGCCGAGGATCACAATCAAAGCGGCGGCGGGTATGCCCACCGTCGCAATCGGCAGTAGTTGCCGCACCTGATCATGCGCGTCCGAAAGAACGTCGCGTAGCATTAGCGCGGCGCAGACAAACACCGAAGTCATTGCAGAAAATGCGACTCCTATAGCCCCAATCCTCGGAACAAGAACTGCGGACATAGCCAGTAAAACCCCTAATTGCACTACAGTGGCACGCGTTACCCGGCTTGGCCTTCCAGTACCACGCAAGTATGCAGTCAGCAGCCCAACCAGTACGCCGGCCGCCATCAGATAGACGAAAACCCGGAAGAACGGCACCGCTCCGCTCCATTGGTCGCCAAGCGCCAACCGGATAATGTCGTGCGCAGCCACACAAAGAAACGTCGCGACTACCAGCGCAATGGTCCCCAAATGACTAAACAGAGACATCGCATACCGTACGGCGCGGTTCTTATCCTGCCTCGCGACTTCAGAGAAATTCGGAAACAGATACTGGCTTAGCGCGATACCGCAATCGGCCACACCAAATTGCGCGAGACGACTCGCCGTTTGGTATAACCCAAACGTCAAGACTCCGAAGCTCTTGACAATGATGATCCGGTCTAACTGATTGACAATCACCGTCAACAAGCTGTTCATCCAAACCCACCGGCCGTACTCCATAATCTCGCCAAGCGGCTTGGTGTCGAAGATCAATCGAGGCCTTGTCGAGAACACGATATGCGACGCAATGGCCCTCATGAACTCCGACAGTGGAAGCGCAGCAAGTACCCAGACTACGTCACGATGCGTATAGGCTGCGACGGCTGATACCAAAAAATCAACCATAACGAAAGTAGTCGTCAACAACGCAACGGTTCGAAAACGCCGTTGGCGCTGTGCGATCACCACGCGCACACTGACCATGCTTCGGGCGAACGGCACTAGCGCAACCATCTGCAAAACAGTCGTGCCCTCCGGAATGCTCATCAAGTGCGCAATCGGTCTTGCGGCAGCGTACAGCGCAACCGTGAGCAACAAGCCCCGCACCGCCGTCGCGGTCCACAACGCGTCCAAGCCGCGCTGATCCAGCATCTCACGCCGCTGGATCAGCGCATGACTCATTCCCATCTCGGTCAGCGACTCCGCAATCGACAGAGCCATCAGGCAAGCCGCAATCAAGCCGATCGAATGCGGCCCCAACAGCCGCGCGAGCAGGAAAAATTTGAACGCCACCAGCAAGCGCGCCACGGCCTGTTGTGCAAAGACCCAAGTCGCGCTGCTTTCGTCAAGTCGTATCATCTGTTTTTCTATCGGTATGCGACTAGATTCGCTCGACGACTTTCGATTCATAGCGTCGCAAGAAGTCCTGGTAGGTCGCAGCCAGTCCATCTTTAAGACTGATCCTCGCGCGCCAACCCAGGTCTGCAAGCTTGCTAACGTCAAGCAGCTTTTGGGGCGTGCCGTCCGGCTTGCTGGCATCAAATTCAATGCGGCCATCGAACCCGACTGCGAGCATCGCAGCGCGGGCGAGTTCCTCGATCGTGACATCCTCACCACAACCGACGTTGTACAAGCCCGCCCCAATGCCACGCTCAAGCAGAAACACCGCCGCGTCGGCCATATCGTCGATATGCAGGAACTCGCGGCGTGCCCGGCCCGTACCCCAAACCACGAGACTGTCGGCACCGCCGACTTTCGCTTCATGAGCTTTGCGTAGCAGCGCCGGCAACACGTGGCTCGTCTTCAGGTCATAATTGTCGTTCGGTCCATAGAGGTTGGTAGGCATCAACGACACGTATTGCGTGCCGTACTGGCGATTGAAGGCCTCGCATAGTTTGATGCCGGCAATCTTTGCTATGGCGTACGGCTCGTTGGTTTTCTCCAGCGGACCCGTCAGCAGATAATCTTCCTTGATAGGCTGCGGACAGTCGCGTGGGTAAATGCATGACGAGCCAAGGAACAACAGCCGTTGAACACCTGCTCGAAACGCCGCATGAATCACATTGGCTTCGATGATCAGGTTCTGATACAAGAAGTCTGCCGGGTAGGTGTCGTTAGCCAGGATACCCCCGACCTTCGCGGCGGCCAACACGACTACATCAATCGCCTCGTCGCGGAAGAACGACTCCACGGCAGCCTGGTTGGTCAAATCGAGTTCGGAACGGCTACGCGTCACCAGGTTGTGATAGCCGCGAGCAGTAAGCCCGCGCACCAAAGCCGAGCCAGCCATTCCGCGATGACCTGCGACAAAGATTCGAGCGCTCTTGTGCATGATGATTACTCGTTGTACTCGAATACCTTAAAGCCGGCCAGCGTCACCAAGGCATCCCGCTTGGCCACCTGATAGTCAGCCCGCACCATCTCCTTGACCAACGCCTCAAACGACGTAACCGGTTTCCAGCCAAGTTTCTCGTGCGCCTTGGTCGGATCGCCTAGCAGAGTTTCGACTTCGGTCGGCCGGAAGTAGCGCGGATCGACACGCACGATCACACTGCCAGGCGTCAGCTTCGCTTCGGTGCCTTCGACCTTCTCGACGATACCCACCTCGTCGACGCCCTCGCCCTCAAAACGTATGGTGACGCCCAATTCGGCAGCCGCATATTGAACGAACTGACGGACGCTGTACTGCACCCCGGTCGCGATCACGAAGTCTTCAGGCTGCTCCTGCTGCAGCATCAGCCATTGCATCTCGACGTAGTCCCGAGCGTGCCCCCAATCCCGCAGCGCGGACAGGTTACCCAGGTGTAGGCAGTCCTGCAGACCCGTTGCGATACGCGCAATCGCCCGCGTGATTTTGCGAGTCACGAAGGTTTCGCCACGTACGGGCGATTCGTGGTTGAACAGAATACCGTTGCATGCGTAGATGCCGTACGCCTCGCGGTAGTTGACCGTGATCCAGTACGCGTAAAGCTTGGCCACAGCATAGGGGCTGCGAGGATAGAAAGGGGTTGTTTCCTTTTGCGGGGTCTCCTGGACCAACCCGTAAAGTTCCGATGTCGACGCCTGGTAGAAGCGCGTCTTTTTCTCTAAGCCGAGAATGCGGATCGCCTCAAGGATCCGCAGTGCACCCATTCCGTCCGCGTTAGCCGTATATTCCGGTTCCTCAAACGAAACCGCGACGTGGCTTTGAGCAGCGAGGTTGTAGATCTCGTCCGGTTGCACGCGCTGGATAATGCGCGTGAGGCTCGTCGAATCCGTCAGGTCGCCATGGTGTAGTACGAAACGACCATCTGAGGCGTGCGGGTCCTGGTACAAGTGATCGATACGATCGGTATTGAACAACGAAGCGCGTCGCTTGATGCCGTGCACTTCATATCCCTTGTTCAACAGAAGCTCCGCAAGGTACGAGCCATCCTGACCTGTCACGCCGGTAATCAAGGCAACTTTTCGATTCATGTTTGATGCTCCTCAGTATCGTTGCGCCGTGTTCGTCCGTGCGCCATTCCGTGGTGTTGTCGTAATTAATCGGGAGTGCTCTCGTAGCCGTAATAGCCGGAGTAATACGTTCCATATCCGACACGCCGTTGTGGGACATCGGTGAACAGCACGCCTTTCAGCGTTACGCCGCCATTGCGCAAACGGTTGGCGGATTCCAGAATCTCCGCCATAGGATGTCGGCCGTGCCGAACTACCAGCAAGGTCGCGCCTGCATGCCTGCCGATTAGCGCCGCGTCCGTGACCGCCAATACCGGCGGAGTGTCGACGATGACGATGTCATAGCGGCTCGAGAAGTAATCGAGCATGGTCTTGAATCGCTCGCTCATTAGCAGTTCAGCAGGATTCGGCGGCAATGAGCCCTTCGGTAGCACATCCAAGCCCGGCAGCACGTCGTGCAAAACGGCACTTTCGATGTCCAGTCCCGCGATGGCGTCCGACAGCCCCGGCTGTCTCGACACGCCGAAATAGCTGTGGAGGGCGCCACGCCGCATATCGGCGTCAATCAGCATCACGCGCTTGCCACCGCTCGCGAGCACCGCGGCAAGGTTCACGGACATGAACGACTTGCCGACTTCCGGACGCGGGCCAGTGATTACGAGCACATTGTTCGAGACGTCGAGCAACCCGAACTGCAGCGCAGTGCGCAAGCTGCGAATCCCTTCGATCGCCACGTCTTGCGACGCTGTCGACGCTAGCACGTGATGTCCCCCGCGGCCGCGCCGGATGCTCTGATTCAGGCGAACCTGCGCTTCGCTGTGCGGCACCGTCGCGTACACCGGCAACCCGAGTGCCTGTTCAATTTCTTCACTGTGTTCGATCCCACCAAATAGCGCCTTCTTCACGAATGCCGCTGCCGTTCCTGCAATCAATCCCAGCACGGCCGCCAGCGCGATCACGATGAGCCGCTTCGGTTTCACCGGCAAATCTTCTGCGACGGCATAGTCGACCACACGGACATTGCCCACCTCGCCGGCTTTGACGATGCGTAACTGCTGCGCGCTGTCCAGCAAGTTCGTATACAACTCGGTATCGACACGGACATCTCGCAACAGCCGCAAGGCAGACTGCTCCGTGTCCGGCAAGGTCATGACGTGTTTGTTAAACTCGTCCTGCTGCGCCTGCAGCGATGCAATCTGCGCGGTTAGAGCGACTACCGCCGGGTGTGACTCGGCAAAGCGTTGCGTCATCTCGATACGCTGTTGCTGCAAATCGACAAGCTTGGTTTTGTTGTCGACGATCTGTTGCAGCAGCAAACGGCTTTCCTCGGTCAGGTCAACGGTACCTGCACGGTTGCGGAATTCGTTGTAGCGATCCTCCGCCTCGTCGAGCTGCTTGCGCAATTGCGGTAATTGTTGATCCAGAAAAGCGAGCGTGTGCTCCGCTTCGGCGGACTTACGGTCGATGTTCTGCTGGACGTAGGCGCCCGCAATGGTGTTGAGGATCTCCGCGGTACGGTTGCTGTCTGCACCGTCAAGCGTCACGCCAATTACCCCGGATTGCTTGGTCTTTTCCGCGATGACAAGTGCATCCTGCAACTGGGCGATGGTGGCGAGGGTCGACGCACGCTTCAAAATGAACTGCGTGCCCGGCCGAGCCTCAAGTCGCGCCACTTGCAATTCGACCTTACCTTTTGGTTCTTCACCATCGGCTCTCTGGCCAACATGGCCCCGAAGAACGACATCACCATCGGGATCCAACAGCTCGAATTGCTCGTCGCCGCGCGCCACCAGCCTGTACTCAGCGTCGTACCTTCCCCTCGGCACATCGAAATCCGAGACGTCGATCGTCTCGCCGCCCCACGCGAAACGGCTCAAGCCGAACAACGGCGCCGCCGGTTTGTCCGCGCCGGCATGGCGTGCCAGCATCGCTCCAATCATCGGAAAATAACGCGGCCTCGCACTGATATCGAGGTGCAGCGTACGCACTGTCTGACCTACGACAAGACGCGAGCGGATCAACTCGATTTCAGCGTCAGCGGTCTGCTTGGTATCGAATATCGAAGCCAGGTCACCCAGCGCGTCCTTGGTTGAGTCGGCGTTATCCTCAACCTGGATCATTGCGTCTGCGCGGTAGACCGGCGTCGCGAGAAATGCGTAGAGCGTCCCGAGCAGCAACACGGTCGCGGCAGTCGCCAGGATCAGCTTCCAACTCTCCGCGACGACCGCAAGGTAGTCGGAAAGGTGGATTTCATCGCCATTGGGCGTATCGATGATTCGGTTTTGATTTAAGGATGCCATGTAATTAGTTAGTCAATCGAACCATTGCGTCAATCCACCGCTCCAGACCTTGCTCGATCTGCGCTAAGGTCATTTCGAACACCGCGCGGTCCTTGCGATAGGGGTCCACTACGTCAATCCCCTCGTGCTCGGCAATGCGATATACCTTTCCCTTCGAGAACGGGTAGACCGCTTCGATTCTTCTGCACTGTGCCGCTGTCATTGTCAGCACCAACCTGGCCCAGCGCATGTGTTGCAGGTTTAAGCCCACTGCGGTATGACCGGCGATGTCGATCTCCCGCTCGGCCATCAACGCGATTGCCACAGGATCAGGGCTACGTCCGACGAGCGCACCCAATCCGGCTGAGATCACACTGATGCCGGGTAGTTGCTTAGCGAGCAGGCCTTGTGCCATCGGACTGCGGCAAATATTTCCCTCGCAGACGAAAAGGATGCTATCGATCATTTCGTGACGACCGCCCCGGTCAACCCCGCATTGATAGCCGGCAACAACAGGCTCAACACTCGGCTGATGCGTACCAGACCATTGCCGTCCACGTACACCACATCTTTGGGCTGCAACTCAAACTGATTGGCCAGCACCATCGAAACTGGCGAATGTGCATTGAGATGGAAAACCTGAGGCGCCACGCCTTCCGAGCCGCGAACAACGTAAACCTGGGCTGCATCAGCGGTGCTCGTGTTCAGGCTCCCTGCCTGGGAAAGCGCGTCGCTCAGCGTAAGTACTCCGTTCTTCAGCGGAATGGCAGTCACTGGCTTATTGACCTCGCCCATGACATACACGCCGTTGTCATCGCGTGAGGCGACTTTCAGCATGTCGTCGTCCTTTAGCACGATGTTCGCCGGATTCTGATCGCGCTCAAGCATGCGCGACAGGTTCAACCGATACGACACACCATCACGCACGAGAGTCACTCGGCTTTGATCCGCCGTTGATGCGAAGCCACCGGCGCCACTGATCGCTTGATACAGCGTCATGGGAATGTCGCTAATCGACACACCGCCGGGCGTATGCACCTCACCGTCAACGTAAACCTGCTTGGCACGGAACGACGCAACCCGAACCGTCACCTGAGGTTTGATGAACGCTTTGACCAGCGAGGCATACACCAACTGTTGTGCCTGATCGATGCGCAGTCCCGCGAGATGGACGCTGCCGGCATACGGAATCTGCACATTGCCGTTGTTGTCGATCACAAATCCCGCGGCCGGATCATAGGGGTGCCCGTTCGTTTGGGTCTGCGCCCCCTGTGCGGCCGTCAACTCGGGGTGATCCCAGATCGTTATCTGTAGAACGTCGCCCACGCCAAGCGTGTACGGTCCCGATTTGCCAAACAATTGACGAACCTGATCCGCAGTCGCCTGAGTCTCGGCCTTGTGCATCTTTTGAATCAAAGCGATATTGATTTCAGCGATTGGAACCTGCGCTTCGACTGGCGGCACGTTTTCATTACCGCTGGTGACAGGCAGTGTCGCAGGAGTATTCATACGCATCCCTGGCGCAACGGCGCAAGCCGACAGGACCGCGCTTACGGTCGCACCCGTCAGCAGGTGAACACACCGGCGACAAAGGGGCTTCGTTCCGTCTCCAAACAACTTCCACAAGAATTGCATCAAGTCTTCCTCAACTTACTGTGTATGTACGTCTGTGTGCAGACGTCAATATGCGTTGCTACTAACTAACCCCTTTGCCACGGTCGCCACGACGATCCGCATATCCAGCGCGAACGACCAATTCAGGAGGTAGTAAAGGTCATGCTCGACCCGCTTCTGCATCTTCTCAAGGCGATCAGTTTCCCCGCGGAACCCATTGATCTGCGCCCATCCCGTGATGCCAGGCTTGATCCGATACCGATGGATATAGCCGTTAACAATCTTTCGATAGAGCTCGTCATGCTCGATCGCGTGGGGACGCGGTCCAACCACTGACATCTCGCCTCGCAGTACGTTGAAAAACTGCGGCAATTCGTCAAGACTCGTGCGCCGCAAAAGTCTGCCGACGGACGTAATTCGGGAATCTCCCTTGGTCGCCTGCGTAACCACGCCTGCGCTTTCCACATGAGGGCGCATCGTGCGGAACTTGTAGATCTTGAAAATGCGGCCGTCAGCGCCCTTGCGATACTGCGTGAAAAACACCGGCCCTCGTGAAGAGAGTTTCACGGCGACTGCAATGACCAACAACAGTGGCGCTAACGCGAGTAACGCTACCGCTGCAAAAATGCGATCGAATATGTCCTTTTGAACCAGTGCGTGCGCCGGCAGCGGCGACGCCATCAAGTTGATCGCCGGTGCGCCGATCAGATCGATCATGGCGCCATCAAACATCGCTACGCTTTGCATGTCCGGAATGAAACGTATGTTCACGAGCTCATTCCGAAATTCATTGACGAAGCGCTGTATCGTAGAGCCTTCCGAGAGTGGTAACGCCAGCCAGATTTCCTGCACACCATTGCTTCTGACGTATTCCGTGAATTCGTGGAAATCGTCGATCACCGACACGCAGGCCAGCGCGACATCCGTCCCCGGGCGTACATCGAACATCGCCGATGCCCGAAAGCCGCTCGCCGGTGACGCCTCCATCTTGCGGACGATACGCTGGCAATGCGCGCCGTAGCCCACCACTGCCACGTCACGCAAATTCATTCCTGCTCGGCGCACCCTGCGCAGCACCCCATACGTCATCAGCCGGGACGCAATTAGCACCCCACCCGTAATGGCCGTCCAGTAGGCAAGCCACAAACGAGAGATCACTTCCGTGCGATGTAGTGAAAACATCAACACCAGACCGCAGGCTTGCACCACAATCCAGGCTAGTGACGCTCGGCTCACAAGCCGCAGCAGCGAACGCCCGCGCCACGACTCGTACAAACCAAATGCAGGAAACGACACCAGTGCGAACGCCACAGAAAACGTAATGAACGCACCATCGAGGCGGCTTTGCACCGTGTCTTCAAAGCGAATGTGCGATGCCAACACAGCGCCGGCGACTATGAGAAACACATCGACTAGCCGCGCCACTAACCCCTGTATGCCAAGCATTTTGCGACTCCCACCTAAAGTTGGACTGCATCACCCGCCAACGCTTCACGCACGACCGTACGTGTCGTCAAACCGAACGATGTCGTCCTCGCCCAGATACGATCCCGACTGCACTTCAATGAGCTCGAGCGGCAACTTGCCCGGGTTCTCCAGCCGATGCGTTACGCCCAAGGGAATGAACGTCGACTGATTTTCGCTAAGCATGAATTGCTCATCGCCACGCGTGACAAGCGCAGTGCCACTGACCACAATCCAATGCTCCGCGCGGTGATGATGCAGTTGCAACGACAGACGACCGCCAGGATGAACGACGATCCGCTTGACCTGAAAGCGGTCGCCGTGATCGATCGAATCGTAGTAGCCCCACGGACGCCGTACCTTCCGGTGCGCATCCGCTTCTGGAGCCTGCTGCGCCCTGATCCGGCTAACCAGGCCCTTGACGTCCTGCACACGCGACCGGTCCGCGACCAGCACCGCATCATCGGTCTCGACGACGATCACATTGGTCACACCAACGCACGCAACCAGCCGTCCTTCAGAATGTGCAAAGCTCGACGTCGCACCCTCGAACACCACTCGGCCCCGCGCGACGTTGCCATCAACGTCCTTATCCATGGCATCCCACACGGCATCCCATGAGCCAAGATCCGACCATCCAGCTTCAAGCGATACGACTACACCCGACGGCAGTTCCTCGTCTGACCCAAGCCGCTCCATGACGGCATAGTCGATCGAATCGGACGGCGACTGTTTGAAGGCGTCCGCGCTCGGCCGGAAAAATTGACCTTCGGTTGCCCCCTGCGCGAGCGCCAATACACAAGCGTCATGCATCGCGGGCTGCAACCTTCCAATGGTCTCGAGCCATACGCTTGCTCGCACAACAAAGATTCCGCTATTCCACCAGTACTGCCCTGACGCGAGGTACTGCGCGGCAAGTTCAGACGCCGGCTTTTCCACAAAGCGCTCAATCCGTTGAGCGCCAGCGCCGATGACAGCCCCGAGCTTGATATAACCAAAGCCTGTATCGGCCCGCGTCGGCGGCACGCCAAGGGTGACAATCGCGCCGGCTTGCGCGTACTCCGTCGCGAGCGCAATAGCGCGCTGGAACGCTTCCAAATCGGCAATCGCATGATCTGCCGGCATCGCAACCACAATCGCGTCCTCGCCGTCCGCGGATGCAACTGCGGCTGCAAGCGTAAGCGCTGGCGCGGTGTCACGTCGCACAGGCTCGACTACGATGCGCGCATCAATGCTGCTCGCGCGAAGTTGCTCCGCGGTCACGAACCTATGCTCGTCCCCACACACGATGATTGGCGCGCATGCAACACCCGACTCAGACGCGAAGCCCTTCATCCGTCCAACTGTCTCCTGCAGCAACGAGTCGGGTCCAAGCACACCAATCAGCTGTTTCGGATATTGCTCGCGCGACATCGGCCACAACCGCGAACCAGAGCCGCCGGCCAACACCACGGGCACGAGGCGCGCAGACGCCCTAAGTCGGCCACCGCACTCCTCTTCCTTGTGGACTGGCTCACCAGCGCCGCTGCCTTGATTTACTTCATCTGTCAATGACGACACCGTAAGTACTCCTACTGTTAAGTGCTTGAAGTGCACACAACGAGCGCCTAATATATTGAATTGGGTGACTAAAGAGTCCCTTCAACTACGAAGGATCACCCGCCGCCAAGCCACGAGCATGAATGCGATATTCCGAAGGCGTGAGCCCCATCCGTTTGCGAAAAATCTTGGCAAGACGGTCACCGTTGATCCAACCGCATTGCTTTGCAATCTTGTCAATCGGAGAATCAGTCTCCACAAGTAACCGGGACGTCATCTCCAGGCGAGTCCGCAGCAGAAACTCAGACGGCGTCACACCAATCTCCTGCTTGAAGCAACGCAAGAAGTTCCGTTCGCTCATCGCCGCAACCCGTACTGCTTCGTTCACGGAGATCGGTCGCCCACAATTCTCTTTTAACCACCGCGCCGACGCCCGTACCTTCTCGGCCCGGGTCGGCGTACTCGAATCCGACAATACCGATGCGATGATGGGAGAACCATTTAGCGAAAGACGTCCAGCTGCTTCCCGTGCGACGTCGACGCCGAGATCGCGCTTGACCAACATCAGAGCCGTCTTGGCCGGCTCATAACGATCAGCCTCTTCGCCCATATCGTGCCCCCCAGTCCCCGCCAACTGCTGCGAGAAGCCAGCCGCGTCGTGCCACTGTCGCGCGCTACCACCGCCCGCGGCCTCGAGCAGCATCCGCCCCTCGCGAATCGGTTTCACCACTTCGCTTAGTGGCAAAACCTCCCGAAGCCAGTTCACTACACGCTCGTCACGAGTCGCGTTTTGCGCGCCCTCTCCATCTACAATAAACAAAGCGTCAAAGCCGATGGCGTTCCGTGCGTCGCAGGCGTAGGTCCAGACGTTGATCGCTGAAGAGCAAGCCACATTTCCCCCTTGGGCCGAGTAAAAGCGAACGTCATACAACGCATCACCTCTCGATCGTGCAACGCAGATCTCGTTTGCCACCTGGAATACCTCTGGAATGACTCCAGCCGTAAGCAACGAGAATCCTTCGAACAGTACAACGCCGATGTCTCGAACCGAGCGCCTGCGCCTCTTGCCACTGGCAGACGCCGCTCCGTTATCCGGATTGTCGAGACCTGCGTACACCATAGAGCTTCCCCAACGTTATGCGATTTAGCGATGCCTCATTCGCACCGAGAATTTTTGCGAGTTGCAGCGCATCATACATAGGCCGCCAAATGGCATAGCGTGACTGACGGAAAGCGCCAACATGTTGGCGGATTAGCCCACACGATCACGAGCGTGGATCACGCCACGCATCTCACATGGCGCGAAACCTCCATAACGTGAAAACGCCAAACAGTTAAACGCGCACATATTCGGACTAAACGAAATGATTGTGTCCCTAAAATACCTTCGTCATTCCTCCGTCATTCTGTGTCCTTGATCTCACCTCTCGATTACGGCATCGCGATGAAACCCAAGAGCGTTCGTACGATGCGGCATTCACGAGCGCTTCTTGCTAGAGGTGGTTGACTGGTGTTCGAGCGCAGTGCAGTGGCGCGTCCCCCCCCGCGCCGGTACGGGCTGTCCGGGCCGTTGACGCTAACCCACTCTGTTCGCGTGCGGACCATTCGTGCGGGGCTAGCACATGCTCATTTGACGCTACGCAGCAACGCAATGGACGCAGCGACGGCCTATAAGCTGGACTCCAAAACGATTTCCCATTCCCAATGCGTATTTGAAGTTTTGGAAAAAAATTGAAATAGATACGAAGTAGAGATCGCGATGGATATTGATTGCGCAGCGTTACGTGAGCACTCGTCCGAAGACACGCTTAGGCAGCGTGCAGGTAATTTTTCCGACGCCGCTAATTGGTACTGTAAGCACACGTAGCACGCGCCGGATGGGAAGAAAACTGCTAGCGCTAGTCCGCCAACGTCGTCACGAGTCTGGCAAAAATGCTGCACCGCAATAAGCATGTCGCGCCCGCCGCCATCTCCCGTTCGCACCTGCCGTGATCAAATTCTCTCGTGCCACCTGTGCGAAGCTTCCTGGCTCTACTATGCAAGCCGGTTCTTGGCGACGTTGTCAAGCCAGACTGATTCACTGGCATAAAGGGTAGATGGCGTTCTACTCCACAGATTTGGCGGAAACGGCAAAGGCCGCCCTTGTATGATCAAAGGCCATATGCAGCGCACTCTCCCCGTTTCCAGCCCGATCGCCGTCCATGACCATTAAGGTTCAGCACACACCGATTCGCGACGTCAAGCTGATCGAGCCATACATCTCCAGCGACGCGCGAGGCGCGTTCTTCGAGAGCTTCGACCAAAGCGAGTTCGACGAAAAGGTAGCGCGCGGTTACGCCTTCTCTCAGGAATACCACACCGTTTCGGCCCACAACGTACTTTGCGGCCTGCACTACCAGATCCAGAGTCCGCAGGGCAAACTGGTCCGGGTCGTATCCGGCGAGGTGCTCGACGTGGCGGTTGACCTGCGGCGTTGGTCGACCACCTTTGGCCGATGGGTCAGTGCGCGACTATCGGCGGTCAATTGTCATCAGTTGTGGATACCGCCCGGCTTTGCGCATGGCTTTCTGGTGTTGTCAGAAGTCGCGGAGGTGTTGTGCAAGGCCACCGAGCGCCGCATTCCCGATAAAGAGCGCACGTTACGGTGGGACGACCCTGACGTCAACATTGCATGGAACCTCGACCGCCCCCCGGTTCCCGCCACGGGGAGTGCGAATAGCGTGAGTTTTAGCTCGGCCGAAGTCTACTGACGGTAGTCGGAAGACCGGGGCCCCCAGGGCGGACTGCCCGTCTTAACACACACAAGTAACCATTCGCTTTCCGAATCATTTAGACGGATAGCACTTGCCAGTTGCCGCCAGCCCGCACCTTCTGTGCTGACGAGACTAACTCAACCCTGAGAAATTTGTCCGTCCCGGCCAACATGTTAGTCGATTCGGCCACACACTAATGCTACCGGAATTCCGTGTGTAGGATTGCCCGCGAATAAGCACCTGCTCAAACGCCGGAGGAGGCCATTATATTTGTGGGGGACGCTCAGATGGCAGGTTTTCCGGACCGCGAGCCGCGGCATGCTGCGCAATCTCAGGTCTTGCCGAATAACGGCGCAGTGAAACGCATCGGCATTGCGCTGTTTAACGGCTTTGCGTTGCCTGATGTGGCCGCAGTCGCGGAGATCTTCCAGTCAGCAAATACGCTGGGCGAGACTACCAGAAGTGGCTTCGTACCATACGATGTCTGCCTGTTATCGGTCGCCGGCGGCAGAATTTCAAGTTCATCGTCCGCCTTAGTCTCGACTGAGACGATCGACGCGCACCATGTTGCGGACAACTTCCACGTACTGTTCATTGCAGGCGGCACGGGTGTGAATGCCGCATTGCGCGATGGACGTCTGGTGACCTGGCTACGACGCATTTCCCCTTATACGGAAGTGATCTTTCCGATCGCCGAAGGACGCCTGCTGCTCGATGCAGCCGGCTTGGAGCCCACTGCGGACGATCCACGGCGCGACGTACCACGCGCTCAGGTGTTGCATGACGGCTTAAGAACCCGGCCGTCTCCCGACATCATCCATCCACTCCATGCTGTGCTAGCGGTGGTCGAAAGCGACCTCGGCGCCAGACTCGCGCAGACTATCGCTAGTGGTATCGAGCCACTGTTGCAGACGCGGTTCACACCGATCGTTTCCAAGAACGCGTCAGGCGGTGTCAGCGAAAAAATACGGAACTCAGCGCGGTGGCTCGAGATGAACGGCGAACGCCCTATCAAGATCGATGAAGCGGCCAAAGTGGTCGCAATGAGCTCGCGCAATTTCCTCCGACGCTTCAAGATGGAAATGGGTATGACGCCGTCCGACTATCTTTTATTCGTCCGGCTGGACATGTGTTGCCGCCTGCTTGCTGAAAGCGATCTTCCGGTAGACAAGGTGGCGCGACGCTGCGGCATCGGCAGTGGTGGACGACTCTCGAAACTTTTTCGCAGATATCTTGGGACGAGTCCAACCGAGTATCGCTCGCTTAAACGACGATCATTGACGTCAGCTTAGCGTTCTGCCGACCACGGCGCCGGCATACCCAATGACCCGCAGCTACTCGAAACCGAGCCGATGACTGAGAATCGGCGCACAGAAAAGTGCAATCGTACAGCCAACAGCCTTTCCTTCGAACTCTGCAACAGCGACGCGCGCCCGATACAATTGCGTCATCAAGTCGAACAATTGAGGAAAGCAGTACAGAACCGCCATGGCAATAAAGCATCGTTCCAGAATCGCGATACGCCAGCCCTTCGACAAGGCTACGGCTGCGGCGACGATGCGCAGCACACCGAATGCTACGAGCGCGCCCACTGCCGCCTGCTCGCGGATTAAATACGTTGGAATAAATTCATCCATTCTTACCTCCAAGACGTTCTCAGTAGCAGAAGCGGATTGACCGGCTACGGCTACTCGGAATGACACGTCGTTGCGGCAGGTTGCGAAACAAGTCCCAATGGATGGCGGCCCATCGCGCCACATGGTCAAGTTCGAGCTTCCGGATTTTCTACGCTACCGTTGACATTGATTCGCTGGTTTTCTTCGGATAACCAACGTTCGACAATGAGCAGATAAATAAATGCTTTGATAGACGCTTAGATGCGCATTCGACCGCCAGATGTTATCTGCCTATTGCCAAGCTGGATGTCGAATGGCTGAATCCACCATCATGTTGACGGATTCGGCGATGCTCATGGGAAGCGCGTCGCGCTGAGCGTGCCTGCCTGGGACAGGCACCGCAATGGACGTCATGCCCAGGAAGTCACGGCATTGACGCGGGATGATCGCCAGCATCCTGCCCGCGGACGCTTGCTAGATAGTTCTGGAGGTAGCGAATGCGGAGTGTGGATTGCCGCGATATTCGAAAGCATGAATATGCGCAAGGGACTGACCGGCGCTCAGTGGCTTCTCGAGATAGATCTTTGCGCCGCTCTCCAGCCCCGAGACGATCGCGTTTTCCGGCGTAAGCGGCGTCACGCACAGAATGATTGGAATTGAGGACCTATGCTTGGAGAGATAGCGCAGAGTATCGTATCGGGCGATATCCGGAGCGGCCCAATCGAGTATCACCAGGTCAATGGATACCTGCTCGAGCAATTCGTGTAGTGATTTGTCGTTTACCACACCAAAGCAGACGTACCCAACAGATGACAAGGTTTCGAGTGCGCAATCGAGTGCTGTGAGATCGGATTCTAGTATCGCGATTTGCATATGATTATGGTCGACCGTTGAGGGCAGCGACGAGGTCTGTTCGGGCGCACACGTCCACAAACTTTCCTTGCCGCGCATTACAGAACGGAGGGGATACCTTGACGATCGGAGTCTACGCGAAAATGCGCGACAAGAATGTCAAAACTTGACAAATGCGAGAAAATTTAGCAAGAGCACATAAAATACTCGCGCAAACAGCCGTCCGGCTTCTAACCTTTCTTCGCCCTTTCGACGCCTATAACTTCGGAAATCGCTAACTTTATAAGCCGATAATGCCCACAAGGCGTAGAACCGTCGATGAAGAATTAAGTTGGACGCCGCCCATGTGGCTGCTGCGTATTGCAGACGCCAACTATCGGGACTGGTCGCGTTACACACAGTGGAATCACTAGTACTTAACCACGTCCGTGAGAGTTGACACGATACCCACCGGCAACGCCACAGCCGCCAACAGTGCCATGCGCCGCAGCAACCTTGCCCTTGCGGCCTCCCTCTTACCGCGCGCACGCCATGGCTGCAACTCAAGACTGAGAAATCCAGTACTGTGCCTTGCGCCCGCCCATAAGGCCGATTGCAAGCTGTACGCAAGGTAAATGAGAACCCATGCAAAGCAAAGCTTGGAGAGAATTAAAAGAGTGATGTTCATATGGTCCCGCGCTATGTGGTCCGCTCAAAGGCGAGCGTAAGCTAAGCAGACCGTGCAGGGTACGCTGCGATGCAACACGATGGGTAGGACAATGTTTGGGCATTTTCCGCCGTATTTTTTTCCGACTTATTTATAGGCACTCCCGAACTCTCGCTGTTGTCGCGTTAGGTCAATAGCATGGTCTTTTCCGCCGCTCACGTCGCCGTTCAGTCCTTCCATTCTATGATCGGGTCGGGCCTTAGAGTTTGAGCGAGTCGGTCGAAACTCCCTCGTAGTTTTTAGCCAACTGCTCCAAGATCCCAGCAACTTCGTTTCTGCCGTCGACCTCACGCATGCCGATCTGTTTAATGATTGGTTGGTATTTCTTACTAAGTCAATTTCATGATTTCTTCGTCATCCTATCCGAGCATTGGCGCGCAGGCCGAATTCCTGACCTATCTCGTGATGTCGCAACTAGTTAAGCGCCATCTGACCGGCGCGTGGCTAACGGTCGAGCATCTGGTCGAATCGACGCATCTCTGGATGCATGCTAACGGCCACGTCATTGACTTGATGAAGCGCGTCTCTCTAGCCAGCCGTGCCAAAGATCTGGCGGCTTGTGTGGCTAGCGTCAGCGAGGAAACGCTCGACGCCAAAGCGTTGAGCCGCGCGTTCTTAGATCACCTGAATCTCAACTACCAGTCTCAGCCGGTGGCCGAGATATATAGAAGTTGCTTGGCCTTGCTCGTTCACGAGCGATTTTCCGTCAGGCAGACGCTGCAGCCTAACGGGCAATAAGGCTCTTAGCGTTTTTCGTTCTTCGATGTATTGCGGCGCCGTAGGGTTTTAGTGGCGCACGCTGCCAAATACGTGGCCTCGTCCGCCACTCTCACCGCGTCCGATCCCTGTCGATCTATGATCGTGCCTGGTCATCTCAGGGGCTACCCCCGTAGCGCCCGCTGAGCCTTAGCCTGCCGCCTCCCAAGGGTGAGCAGGCTTTTTTTACGTGAGTCCGTCCAAGAGGTGGTCTGCTTGGTGATCCATAAACAGCCCCGACGGCACGCTCGATTCAGAAGCGGCTTCGCCTGATCCTCAGACTACCAGTACGGGGGTCGACTCGCCTGGCAAAGGCAAACAGCGCCGCAATGCCCACGGCACAAACAACGGAAACAGCAATGAGCATACGAATCTCGCCAAAGAAAGTATGCGAAACGGTATCAAAACAAACGCCGATGCAGCGCCTCTCACGTTGGTGCAATCGGTCAACCTTTTGGCTTAAGTGGCCATCCGATCCCATCGTCTCAAGTCGCGCTGTAGATGCAGATGCGGACAAACCCGTGACCGACTCTGCACTCGTCGGATTCTGACCACATTTTGTCGAGACCAGATGAATTGGAACGTCCACCATTTGCATGAGATTTATGATCTCGCAGTCGGCCAAAGAGGTGATCATTTCTTTGCGAGCTCACCTTGGCAAAAGCAATACCCATTGCGCATCACGACGGAACACAACTGACGAGCCCGATATACATGGAACAAGCACTTGCTTTCGACCTGCTAGCGCCCACGGAACTGCTGACCTATTTCGTTGTATCGCAATTGACCGCGCACCATATGAGCGGTGAATGGCTCAAGGCAGACGATCTGGCCATATCGGCGCAAAGCTGGCTGCGAGTCAACGGCTGCAACATGGCCTTCCTGCAACGCAGAAGACTGGCTGTTCGGGCTCGGCATCTAGCCGAACACGTAGAACGAATCTCCGATACGGCGTTTAACGAAACCACTAAAGCTAGCATGTTGTTCAGCGG
Organism: Paraburkholderia sp. EB58; assembly: GCF_050436665.1. Classification (NCBI taxonomy): domain Bacteria; kingdom Pseudomonadati; phylum Pseudomonadota; class Betaproteobacteria; order Burkholderiales; family Burkholderiaceae; genus Paraburkholderia; species Paraburkholderia sp. EB58. The sequence continues at coordinate 104,361 of NZ_JBNDMQ010000032.1, forward strand.
ACTGGGGCTGGACTTCAGGTCTCCGGCGTTAGTGGAAATTTATCTCGTCTGTATGAACGATCTCCTCGGCGAATCATCTACTGATCAAAACCCAAATAAGCAGGAGCGGCCATAGTTTTCCACTCTCTGCCCCGTCACGGCTGCTCTCTCCGACACGATACCCTTTAATGCCGTTCGCATCCCAAAACACGGCACAAAACACAGGGGCGTATGAGCTTTACTCTCTGGATTTTTTCCAAATTTTGTTTTGCTTGTGCCATTGGCTATCTGATCTTTAGCTTTCTCTCCGCGCGATGGGCTGCGAAACGACATGACGGAAGTTCCCTCTATCTCGAGTTCCAGCCGCAGCGTGCGCGTGGATCAACCGAGGTCGCCAGGGCGAGGTTGCTAAAAAAGATGCGGTTGTGCGCTGCCGTGGCGCTCCCAATCGGGATCGTGTCTCTCGTCGTCTCTGCGCTTCTGTCGTAGAGACGTACAACATGTCAATCTCAAATCAAACTTGTAGGAGTGCAGATCGTCTTTACGGGAACTTGCGATCTGACATGACAGTGAGTTTCCACCCTGCCCGGCCAACATATGGTTCATTGACGCCGCGGAACCTATTCCGTCCGCTGGCCCACCTATACTAAAACCGTGTCGATGTGGTCCATCGCATGATCTGAGGGGTTCTCTCAGGAACACCGCCCCCGGCGGACCTACCTCTTGGATGTTTAGCCTGCCGCGCTCTTGTTCGGCAGGTTTTTTTTGTCTACTCATTGAAACGCGTCGCCACGCAGTTGCCGGATGTGCGCAACCGGTTAAGGACACCCGCTCTTTCGAGTGCACTCGGCCCGTCAGTTGGAAAAAACCAGGAGACGCCGTTCACCGCGAGTGTGCGAGAAAACTCATCGGTCCGGGTAAGCGAAAAGATTCATGCATCGGCACCATACATCTCGGCAAGGAGTTCGAGCGGAGCGTATCGCGTGAAATGTCGCATCCGTGCGAGGTATTCACGATCTCTCGTGCTCGCTTCGATCTGCTTCTCCAGTTCAAGCCGCAATTTTATTTCGCGATCGACTATGACAGACTTCAGCACACGTGCGTAAAGCGAGTCCTTGTCATCAATTACCTGGTACTCGTTCAGGAGGTCAAAAATTTCGCTCATCTTGTCCTACGTTCGTCGCATTCACCGCGGTTCATCGCAGCAGGGATGCCGACCGAACCTATCGAAAAATCCATGTTACCAACATCATCCCTGCAATTACGAGGCATACAAAATCAGAACTGTTCATAGCCAGCCACGCTGATCCTCCTCCCGTGCGGACCCACTAAAAAAGCCCGCTCGCCCCTGGGAGGCGGCAGGCAAACGGTCTGAGGGCCTACTAGGTGACCGTGCGCAATCATAGATCGGCGGAAATCGAAGGCGGCGAGGGTGGCGGAGCAGACCACAGAAATGGCTGAGTACGACAAGGGAATTGAGCCCGCAGCGGGACGCCGTTCGCCGCGTTCAACACATCATCGAGTGACGGTAGACGGAATAGCTCCATATTGTGAGCGACGAACTCTGTTGCTTGCGGCCGGCTTTGCGCTCGGCCGAATCAGACAATGCATTGACGGAATTGGTTAAGCAGGAGCTGCGATCATCTGCACGAGACTCCCCTGGTCTCATGTGATGTTATCCTTGGTGGCTGCCTGCGTAAGGGGCGGCCATTTTTTTGAGCGCTCTTCCCGGGCAACCATTTCCCATTGCACCCTACGGTGAAATGGACCAGCCGTACGGGCGCGGTCTGCCAGCCGAATAGACCCATCATATGAGCACCATCTGGAATGTAATCAGCAACTTTGGCGATGCTGCGCTAACACTTCCGCTGGCAGTAGGCTGCGCGATATGGATTGCGGCGTCTGACCGACAAGTCGCCGCTTACTGGCTGATTTTTCTATCAGTGGGAGCGACGATCGTAGGTGCAACGAAGATCCTGTACGCTGGGTGCGGCATAGAAATCAGGGAAATCGGCTTTCGCGTTGTTAGCGGACACGCAATGCTCTCATCGGCTGTATGGACGACGTGCATCCCATTGTTTCTGCGCCGTGCAGGGCTTACCTCCGTCGGTGTAACTCTTGGCCTCGCGGCCGGCGCCATCATTGGCGCCGCACGCGTGTTTGAAGAAGCGCACACAGTGTCAGAGGTCGTCGCAGGCTGGGCGCTGGGCTCGGCAGTCGCACTGGTGTTCGTGCGTCTGCTAGAAAAATCACGCCTTAAACTGCGAGGCACCGCCGTCGCCGCCGCCTCGCTTCTCCTGGTATCCGGGGTAGCGTATGGACACCACGCGCCTTTCCAATCTCTGATTGAACAGTACTCGCCGGGCATCTGCAGTCGCTTTTTATAAGGGCCTGCATTATTGGCCGCACTAGCGGTATCTCCCGGCACCGGTAGATAGGTATTGAAGGCCGTAAGAGAACGTAAGGGAAAACGCCTTTAAACTGAGACGCACGGTATAGAACAACAAAAAGAGGTCGATATTATTCGCGATCCACGGCCCACCGGTTCTGTTGCTTCGCAAAAGACGAGCGGGCGGCACCACATGTCAACAAAGGCGTTCACTCGTGTTCACCGATCAACTTGCAGGACCCTTTCCAGGCATCGGGCGACCGCTGCCGCACTTTTTGCCACAAATTAGCAAGGTTAGACGCATCGGCATCGCCCTGTTTAATGGCTTTAAACTGTCGGACACGGCTTCTATCGCCGAGGTGTTCGAATCGGCAAACGCCATTGCGGAAAAATCCAAACGCGTTGAAACACGTTACGAGCTCTGTCTGCTATCGGTTGATGGCGGCAAAATAGACAGCTCTTCCGCCCTATGCGTTTGCACAGAGGCTATCAACGCCCGCCGCGAGGCGGACGAGCTCCACGCACTATTCATAGCCGGCGGCGCAGCAATGCACAGCCAACTACACGACGTTCGTCTAATCAGGTGGCTCCGCGAGGTTTCGCAGGCCAACGAGCACATTTACTCGATCGGCACCGGTCGTCTGCTCCTGGAGGCAAACGGGCTGACGCAGATCACCACCGAGCGGACGGGCTCTGCCGGCTTCGGCAATCACCAACGAAACCAGCCGAGTTTCGAGCCGTCGGATAGTCCGGCAGATGCGCTGCAGTCCGCGCTTCGTGTTGTCGAGGACGACCTCGGTGCGGATATCGTCCGTCAGATCGCTGGCGGGTCAGAGGCTCGCATTACCAAACCGTTCACTACGACGGAGCGCGCGGACCACGCAGGACCGGTGGATGAAAAGCTCCAGGCGGCGGCACGGTGGCTGGAAACCCACTGCGATCGCCCGATCTCCATTAGTAGCGCGGCGGAAGTAGCAGCCATGAGCGAACGCACTTTTCTGCGCCGCTTCAAGTCGGAGATTGGTCTGACTCCGTCTGATTACCTGCTGAAGGTGAGGCTCGATATGAGTTGCCGCCTCCTGGCGGAAACTGACCTTCCCGCCGACAAGATTGCCCGCAGATGCGGGCTTGGCAGCGGCGGAAACCTCTCCAGACTGTTCCGGGCTCATCTCGAAACGACACCAATCAGGTATCGCTCGGAGAACCGGAAATACTCCGCTTGTCGTGATGGACACGACTGATCTGCCATAACGCCTGGCCGCTTGCGTTGCTCGACCAAGTCGTTGTCCTTTGACGCTCCTGCATCAACCGCGTTCATTTGCCAAACCGTTGCTCCTCCCGGGCTCGTATGCAACCGCGGCGAGGGCCGCATTACTCGGTCCGCCGTTTCCTGCAATTGGCTTTTGCCTGAGCGTGTCCGAATCTGTTTTCGTTCGACGGCTTCTAAAGCGTTTTGCTAAGTGTTCAGGAAAAATTGATTTGAAAATCGGGGCCGTACCTGCTTAGCAGTGCCGCAAGTTCGGCATCGATGGTTTCGCGAGTCCAGGTGAGGGCTCGACGCCATCGGTATTTCAGGTGCCGCCAGACGATCTCGATCATGTTGAGCTCGGGGCTATAGGCAGGTAGGTAAAACAGGATGACCTTATGTTCGAGCAGCCAACGTTGGCGCGTCGCGTCGCTGATACCGTGATGGATGCTGGCATTGTCCAGCACGATCACCGTGGGCAGACCGTTCCCGGTGGCGAGCACACTGTCGATGAAGCACTCGACATCCTGGGCTTTAATGGTGCCGGCATGCGCGGCGTGGATCAGCGTGTTCTCACCGAAGTCCAGTGCGCCGATCACGCTGCGGCGGCAGTGAGGGTTCGGTTCGACCTGGTGAGGCAAGCCTCGTGGTGACCAGCTACGTTGAACCGGCGGCGATCCATGCAAGCCCGCCTCATCGAGATACAGCAACCGCACGGCGTCCTCGCGTGCAGCCTGCTGGAGTTTGTCGAGTGTGGCCTGTTTCATGGCGAACGCTTCTTTGTCGCGCTTTTTTTAAGCGCGTAGCGGTTGCGCTTGAACGAAAAGCCGTTGCGCTTGAGAGCTTCGCCCAGCGTTTCGATCTTGCAGGGCAGCGGCTCGTTGAGGGCGGCTTCGACGCGCTGGGCAATGCCACCAAGGCTCAGCGCTTCGGCGCGGGCGATCTCAAGGGCCACAGCGATCTGGGCTTCAGTCAGCAGCGCATGCCGGCCGCCGTTATGTGCACCCATCAAGCCGCATATGCCCCGCTCGCGCCATGCGTGCGACCAGTTGTAGACGCTCTGGCCACTCACGCCCAGTTGCGCCGCAATGGCACGCGCCTTGAGGCCACGTCCGAGCATCAACAGGCCCGCCGCGCGTGTGCGCGTATCCCGATGACGGTGATTGATCGACATCTGCTGCAATGTCACCTCCTCGACTGCCTTCAACACTACGACACACTTCATCCACGACCCCGGCACCGACCAAGACGCCAGGTTAGCCAAAGTCAAACCGTTTTACCAGGAACACTTATCGGCAACTTGAAACACCTGTCGCCGAACCCGTATTAACTTAAACCAACCAGCCTCCACGATTCCCGGGGCGGTTCAGTGGGGAAACAAAGTATGCTGCCAACATGACGTCCTCCTGTAGTGGCGATCGGCCACGAAAGACGTCATCATTATGCGGAGAGACAGGTGTTGGATCTGCCGCGTTCACGGACCTCTGGGACAGACACTCTGCGTAAAAATAGACCCCGCATTAAATCTGGACTTCGCCGAATGGTCCAGTGTGTTCGGCGACGCGAAGATGACCACGGCATTGCTGGACCGGCTGACGCACCACTGCCACATCGTGGAGACCGGCAACGAAAGCTATCGTTTCCGGCATAGCAGCGCCAGTGCAAAGAAACGCATCCGGTCGCGCGAAGCGGCGCGCAAAGGCGACAGCGCGAGCGCGGCCGAATCAGCCTGACGTCGTTCGCCTCTTAACCCATATGCAGGCCGCCGTTCAGCGAGAAGTCTGCGCCAGTAGCGAAACCGGATTCGTCGCTGGCAAGCCAGGAGACAATCGAAGCAATCTCTGTCGCTTCTCCGAGGCGCCGTACCGGAATGCTCTGGACGATTGCCTCCAGTACTTCAGGACGGACCGCGCGCACCATATCGGTTCCGATGTACCCGGGGGATACTGTATTCACCGTGATGCCCTTCGTTGCAACTTCCTGGGCAAGTGACATCGTGAAGCCATGAATGCCCGCCTTGGCAGTCGCGTAGTTGGTCTGGCCGAACTGCCCTTTCTGTCCGTTCACAGATGAGATGTTGATTATCCGCCCCCACTCCCTGCTCACCATCCCCTCGATGACCTGCTTGGTCACGTTGAAAAGACTCGTGAGGTTCGTATCAATGACGTCGTTCCAGTTTTCCCTCGACATTTTCCGAAACACACCGTCCCGCGTAATGCCGGCGTTATTCACCAGCACATCGATCTCACCGACCTCTTTCTTTACTTTCTCGAAGGCGCCCTGGGTCGATTCCCAGTCGCCAACATTCCCCTCTGAGGCAATGAAGGAGAAGCCAAGCGCGCTCTGCTCGGCCAACCATCGCTCCCGTCGCGGCGAATTCGGTCCGCATCCCGCTACAACCGTCAGCCCATCCTTATGGAGCCGCTGACATATAGCGGTCCCAATGCCACCCATGCCACCGGTCACGTACGCAATGCGCTTTGCCATGTTCTACCCTCACTTTCAGTTACGGTTTAGGAAACAATATTCTTGTACGATTGTGTGATGACACTTTGCCAGCGCGCCGGCCATTCAGTGTGCCAGTCGCTGTTATAATCACTTTTGATATTCCGTTATGCTTATTAATTTTCAGGCGAGCGTATCCGCACAACCGAACTGCGTCAGCGCGCCCCGATACAATGCGGTAACGACATGTCCGGGGTCAGCTACCTCAGCCCAGATATCGCTCGAAGTTTGAGTTGCAGGTCGTCATTTTTTTGACGCAACACACACCATTGCACTCTTTCCTGGATCAGCGAACTACGTCAACTGTGCCTGCCCTGTGCAAAGCCAGTGAATGTCCAGATTGAATGCGGCGGCGAGTCGTGTACAGACGTTCAGCGGTGGGACCGTGATTCCGCGCCGCCAATACTGCACGTCCGCCTCACTTACATCTAACCACTTCGCTGCCCGGGCCGAACTTACTCCAGCCTGTTTGAAGGTCCTGTCAAGGCGTGCGGCGAGAGCTCGCCTGAGGCGGTTGTCCTCAACGCTACGCTCGAGGTGACCGACATGTCTTGTATCTTGCTTCATCCTGCTTGATATCTCTCAATATGTTTTTATGCAAATCTTGCACCGATCCATTCGCGGCGCTCAATGAAGCTACACGCACGTCATTACATCCTCGTGACGCCATGGTGGGTCGCCTCATCTCTTCGCAAGCGTTTGGCATAAGTTGCGCTGGCGTCGTTACTATTCCTCCCTCGCCGCCTTGGTGTCAAACAAAAAATAAATTGTGCCGTTCCACAAGCCGAGGTAAAGCGTTTCGCCTGGATGTCAGAGGTCGGCGATTCTCACCAGGGTTTTTCCTTAAACACCCTGTACGTCAATCCGATCAAGACATTTCGCATTTCGAGTACTCGCCGGAAGGTGCCGACAGCGGACAAACGACTGCCAACCGCGCGAGTAACCTTAGAATTAAGTCTGCTTCATCGCACCAATGATTCCGACTCTACGGCTCGTTTTCCGTGGTTCCGTGGTTCCGTGGTTCCGTGCGTCGGTCGCCCGGACATGCGCCACCCCATCTCTAAGGAGTTCGTATGAGCAGTCTCGTGTCTGAACAACTGGTAGTCGTGCAGAAAGCCGTCCTGGAAGCAACGTTTGGTTTCCAGACCAAGGGGTTCGAGGGCATTCAAAAGGTGGCAGAGCTGAACCTGCAAGCCGTCACAGCAACCGTTGCCGACAATCATGAGGTTATCGCGCAGGCGTTTTCGGCCAAAGACGCACAGGATCTTTACGCGCTGCAGACGCGTCATGTGCAAGTCGCTGCAGACAAAGCGCGTATTGGCAGCACGTCTACGAAATTACTAACCAGTGCATAAATAAGCGAACATAGATTGACGCTATGTTCTAAGCTTTAAGGAGCTTGGGGAGAGGCGCAATGCGGGAAGACGACGGC
>NZ_JBNDMQ010000033.1:0-109573 GCF_050436665.1 Paraburkholderia sp. EB58
GTCAGTTCAGCCTGCGTGGGCAGCTTTTCGTGCACCAGCAGGTAGGCGATTTCCTCGAATTCGCAGGTGCTGGCGATGTCGAGAATGTCATAGCCACGGTAGTGCAGGTCATTGCCGGTCTTGCCGACCGTGCACAGCGCGGTATTACCCGCCGTGACGCCTGACAGCGCCACGGATTTCTTCGGTTTGAAGCCGCTCGGGGTTCCGCTCTCGGCTGGTGTGCCTGCGGCTTGCGTCTTTTCGCTCATCTCCAGCAGTCTCCTGTACGCCCGCTCATGATGCGGACTCTTTGGTGGAACCGGTTGTAGCAAAGAGCGGCGCGGCTTCGGCCGGCACCGTATGCCCGGTCGAGCGCGCGCGGCGCAGCACCGACCAGTAGTAGCGGTAGCTCGCGCGGTCATGCAGCGTGTCGTGATGGCGCGTTGGGCCCCATTCGGCGGACTGCGCGGCCAACAGGATCTCGGTCGCTGTGACGATCTCGTCTTCGCGCGGCGCGAAAGCGGCGACGATGGCCGGGACCTGCGCCGGATGAATGCTCCACATGCGCGTGTAGCCGAACTCGTTGCGGGCACGCGTGGCGTCATTACCCACCACGCTCATATCGCGGACTTCGGTGCTGACATTGTGCGACGGCACTTTGCCGTGTGCGTGGCAAGCCGCGGCGATCTCGAGCTTGGCGCGCCGCACCAGTGGGTGATCGAACTGGCCCGGCGAGCGCATCGCGCTGTCGGGAATGGCGCCGTCGTGGGCGGAGACGAAGTCCATCAGACCGAAGCTGAGCGCCTCCACACCCGGCAGAGCGGCCAGATCGAAGGCCCGCGCCAGCGCGCCGTGGGTTTCGACCAGCAACTGTACCGGCACGGGTTGAGCAATACCGAGTTCACGCCGCGTTGCTTCGATGAATGCGCACATTTCGGCGGCATCGGGGACGCTGCGGATCTTTGGCAGGGCGATGTAGGCAGGGGCGCGTTTGGCGGCGCGCAGGATCAGGCGCACGTCGTCGCGCCAGTGCGCATGGTTGAAATCGTGGACTCGCACGCCGACGCGGGCAAAGCGGTCATGCTCGCTGCCTAGCAGCGACGCCACCAGCTCCGCATGCTCCGCCTCGCGGCCCACCTGGGCCCCGTCTTCGCAATCGAGCGTGATGTCGAATACCGGCCCCAGCTCCTGCTGCAAAGCGAGCGATTTCAGCATCAGCTTCTCGCTGCCGGCGTAGTGATCGCAGGCAGGCAGGACAGTGGGCGGCGCTTCGCCGTCAAACAGCACTTCGGCGGGTGTGAGGGCGCGCATCTTCGGCGTCAGGGGCGTGGTTTCTCGTGGGGGAATCAGATGTAAAAAACCGGAACCCGTCGGCAAGCAACGGAGTCCCGGCTGGTCTGCATCAGGCGCTTAGCCGAGCAGGTGCTGAACGCCTTCGCGCTCTTCGAGGAGCTCGTTCAGCGTAGCGTCCATCTTTTCGCGCGAGAACGCGTCGATTGCCAGGCCTTCGACACGCTTGTATTCGCCGTTTTCGCAGGTCACCGGCACACCGTAGATGATGTCTTCCGGAATGCCATACGAACCGTCCGACGGGATACCCATCGTGACCCACTTGCCGTTCGTCCCGAGTACCCAGTCACGCACGTGATCGATTGCAGCGTTCGCTGCCGACGCTGCCGACGACAGGCCGCGCGCTTCGATGATTGCTGCGCCGCGCTTGCCGACGGTCGGGATGAACGTGTTGCGGTTCCATTCGTCGTCGTTGATCAGCTTGGTCAGGTCTTGACCTTCTGCCGTTGCAACGCGGAAATCGGGGTACATCGTCGGCGAGTGGTTGCCCCACACTGCCAGCTTCTCGATCGAAGCGACCGGCTTGCCCGACTTGGCAGCCAGTTGCGACAGTGCACGGTTGTGGTCCAGACGCAGCATGGCGGTGAAGTTCTTCTTCGGCAGATCCGGTGCCGACTTCATCGCAATGTAAGCATTGGTGTTAGCCGGATTGCCGACCACCAACACCTTCACGTCACGGCTGGCGACTTCGTTCAGCGCCTTGCCTTGCACCGTGAAGATCTCGGCGTTAGCCGAGAGCAGATCCTTACGTTCCATGCCTTTCGAACGCGGACGTGCGCCGACCAGCAGGGCAACGTCAGCATCCTTGAATGCGACCTTGGGATCGTCAGTGATCACGACGCCCTGCAACAGCGGGAATGCGCAATCATCCAGTTCCATCACGACACCTTTGACGGCGCCTTGCGCTTGCGGCAGGTCGAGCAGTTGCAGGACCACCGGCTGATCCTTGCCGAGCAGGTCGCCATTGGCGATGCGGAATAGCAGGGAGTAAGCGATTTGACCTGCGGCGCCGGTGACGGCAACGCGCTTTGCGGGCTTAGCCATTGAGAATTCTCCAGGACGATGCGTTAGACGCTAGGGAAAACGCCATTCTATATGTGCGTTAGGCGAAGCGTTGTGAAACACGGCGGAAATCACTGTTACGCGGGGCCCCAAGCTGAAAGCCGAGGCCGGAAAGCGCGTTGCGGCAAGACCGCCATGCCGGAAACCTGTGCAGCGGAACGAGGTGCGCGAGACACCGGTGGCCGCTGCATGGTGCCGGCCTCCTGCAAGGGTGTGTTTCCGAAGCGTCTGACGGGACAAAGACCGGCGAATCGAAAGCTGGACCGCGAGAGACAACAGCATGATGCAGAGTGGCCTTCGGTGCATGGCGGCCTGCCTAGGAGTACCCTCAGATACTCAGAAGACAGCCGTCAAATTTACCCTCGAACCCTTGCTCGCCCTGGAGTGTAGGAGTCGGCCCACACAAAGTCAACAGTATCTTATGTCTTATATAAGACATATCTATTGCCGGGAAAGTAATAGACGGCAGCCGGGCCTTTATGATGAAATGCGCGCATGAATTCGAACCCGGCAAGCACTGCGAATCCTAATGGCCCTGGCGGGGCAGGAGAGGGTGCGCCTGCCGTGGTTGCGCCTGCTACATCCCCCACTTTCAGCCCGTTATATCAGCAGATCAAGGGGTTGCTTACACAGAGTCTTGAGTCGGGTGAGTGGAAGCCGGGTGAAATCATTCCCAGTGAGGTCGAACTGGCTGCCCGCTTCAAGGTGAGCCAGGGAACGGTGCGCAAGGCGATCGACGAACTGGCTGCCGATAACCTGCTGGTACGCCGTCAGGGCAAGGGTACGTTTGTTGCGACGCACAATGAGGATCGCGCGCAGTTTCGCTTCCTCAGATTACTCGCCGATGACGGCGCCGAACATCCCCACGTTAGCCGCCTGCTCGAATGCCGGCGGCTGCGCGCGTCGGCGGATATCGCACGTCAGCTCGACCTGAAGCCGGCCGACCCCGTGGTACTGATCAAGCGGCTTTTGCAGTTTGATGGTGAAATCACGGTATTGGACGAAATCTGGTTGCCCGGCATGGTGTTCCGCGGGCTGACGCTCGAGCGGCTTTCGGAGTACAAAGGGCCGCTCTACGCGATGTTCGAGACGGAGTTCGGAACCCGTATGATCCGCGCCTCCGAGAAGATTCGGGCAGTGGCGGCCGATCCCACGGTCGCCGACCTTCTGCATGTGCCGCCCGGATTTCCGTTGCTATCGGTGGAGCGAGTGTCCTATACCTATGGAGACCGTCCCGTCGAAGTGCGGCGTGGATGGTATGTCACAACTGGGTACTACTATCAGAACGATCTCAGTTGAACGGGACTGGAAGTGAAGTCGGTTCGGGCTGAGGAACGGGTGCCACGCACTGCGCGCGGACCCTCTTGACGACGCCATTGTCGCGCGTGTAGCAAAGGTCCTGTGGGGCTTTTCGCTGCAGCGCGATATAAAAAGGCGCTAAAATTGCGGATTAGTGTTACTACATAGTAGGGGTCTAGCATGGCTGAAGCCGTAAAAAAACCGAGACCGGAGTTCCGGAACATCGGTATCGGGCAGATATTGACGGCGTATCGCCTCCCACTAGCGGGGCGTGTGTCGATTCTCCATCGCGTCAGCGGTGGGCTGCTGTTTGTTTTTCTTCCGTTCCTGCTGTACCTCTTCGATCAAAGCCTTACCTCAGAGCTCAGCTTTGACGTGTTCAAGGGCTTCCTCTCCAACATCATTGTCAAGCTCATCACGCTGGTTCTCGCGTGGGCCTTCCTGTTCCACTTCTGTGCCGGCGTGCGTCACCTGTTCATGGACACAAGCCACAGCCTCACGACTAAAGAGAAGGGCAAGCAAACTTCCATCATCGTGCTGGTCGTTTCGTCGCTTCTGACGATTGCATTCGCGCTCAAACTCTTCGGAGCATTCTAAAAAAATGTCAGCTAATAACCGAATCGGCCCGAAGCGTCTCGTCGTCGGCGCGCACTACGGTCTGCGCGACTGGCTCGCACAACGCATTACCGCCGCCATCATGGCGATCTACACGATCATCCTGCTCGCGTGGTTCTTCGGCGCACAAGATTTCTCGTATGACGGCTGGGCGTCGATCTTCGCGACGCAATGGATGAAGCTCGCCACGTTCGTGACGCTGCTGTCCCTGTTCTACCACGCGTGGGTGGGTATTCGTGACATCTGGATGGACTACATCAAGCCCGTCGGTGTGCGTCTCCTCCTTCAGGCCCTGACGATCGTCTGGCTGCTGGCGTGTGCCGGCTACGCTGCGCAGATTCTCTGGAGAGTATAAAAGAATGGCTGCAATCAAGAATTCTCTGCCGCGTCGCAAGTTTGACGTGGTTATCGTCGGCGCAGGCGGCTCGGGGATGCGCGCTTCGCTGCAACTCGCGCGTGCCGGTCTGTCGGTTTGCGTGCTGTCCAAGGTGTTCCCGACGCGTTCGCACACGGTGGCTGCTCAAGGCGGCATCGGCGCCTCGCTTGGCAACATGAGCGAAGACAATTGGCACTATCACTTCTACGACACGATCAAGGGTTCCGACTGGCTCGGCGACCAGGACGCGATCGAGTTCATGTGCCGCGAAGCACCGAACGCTGTCTACGAACTGGAACACATGGGCATGCCGTTTGACCGCAATGCGGACGGTACGATTTATCAGCGTCCGTTCGGCGGCCACACGGCCAACTACGGCGAAAAGCCGGTGCAACGCGCTTGCGCGGCGGCTGACCGTACCGGCCACGCACTGCTGCATACGCTGTACCAGCAAAACGTCGCAGCGAAGACGCAGTTCTTCGTCGAATGGATGGCGCTGGACCTGATCCGCGACGCCGAAGGCGACGTGCTCGGCGTGACCGCGCTGGAAATGGAAACGGGCGACGTCTATATCCTCGAAGGCAAGACCACGCTGTTCGCCACGGGCGGTGCAGGCCGGATCTTCGCGGCATCGACGAACGCGTTCATCAACACCGGTGACGGCCTGGGCATGGCTGCACGTTCGGGTATCGCACTGCAGGACATGGAATTCTGGCAATTCCACCCCACCGGCGTGGCCGGCGCGGGCGTGCTGATTACCGAAGGTGTTCGCGGCGAAGGCGGCATTCTGCGTAACTCGAACGGCGAGCGTTTCATGGAACGTTACGCACCGACGCTGAAGGATCTGGCGCCGCGCGACTTCGTTTCGCGTTCGATGGACCAGGAAATCAAGGAAGGCCGCGGCGTGGGTCCGAACAAGGACCACGTGCTGCTCGACCTGTCGCACATCGGCGCCGAGACGATCATGAAGCGTCTGCCGTCGATCCGCGAAATCGCGCTGAAGTTCGCGAACGTCGATTGCATTAAAGAGCCGATTCCGGTTGTGCCGACCATCCACTATCAGATGGGCGGTATTCCTACGAACATTCACGGCCAGGTGGTGGGCACGTCGAAGGGTCACGAAGATCCGGTCAACGGCTTCTACGCAGTCGGCGAATGCTCGTGCGTGTCGGTCCACGGCGCGAACCGCCTGGGCACGAACTCGCTGCTCGACCTGGTGGTGTTCGGCCGCGCGGCCGGCAACCACATCGTCAAGCACGTGAAGGAAATCAAGGATCACAAGCCGCTGCCGGCCGATGCGGCTGACTTCGCGCTGTCGCGTCTGGACAAGCTGGACAAGTCCTCGTCGGGCGAATACACGCAGAACGTTGCGAACGACATTCGCGCCACGATGCAGGCTCACGCCGGCGTGTTCCGTACCTCGAAGCTGCTGGCTGAAGGTGTGGAGCGCATCCGCGAAGTGGCTGAGCGCGTCGACAACATCCACCTTAAGGACAAGTCGAAGGTCTTCAACACGGCACGTGTCGAAGCGCTGGAACTGGCGAACCTGATCGAAGTGGCACGCGCCACCATGGTGTCGGCAGAAGCGCGTAAGGAGAGCCGTGGTGCGCACGCACAAGACGACTTCGAACATCGCGACGACGAAAACTGGCTGCGCCATACGCTGTGGTTCAGCGAAGGCGATCGCCTCGACTACAAGCCGGTTCACATGCAACCGCTGACCGTCGAATCGGTGCCGCCGAAAGCGCGTACCTTCTAAGGCACAAGTCAAAGGAATTCAGAAATGGCCAAGCGTACATTTGAAATCTACCGCTACGATCCGGACAAGGACGCAGCACCGCGCATGCAATCGTACGAAATCGAAATCGACTCGCACGAACGCATGCTGCTCGACGCGCTGCTCAAGCTGAAAGCGGTCGATGAAACGCTGTCGTTCCGTCGCTCGTGCCGTGAAGGCGTGTGCGGTTCGGACGCAATGAACATCAACGGCAAGAATGGTCTGGCGTGCCTGACCAACATGAACGATCTGCCGCAGAAGATCGTGTTGCGTCCGCTGCCGGGGCTGCCCGTCGTGCGCGACCTGATCTGCGACTTCACGCAGTTTTTCAACCAGTATCACTCGATCAAGCCGTACCTGATCAACGATACGCCGCCGCCGGAAAAGGAACGCCTGCAGTCGCCGGAAGAACGCGAAGAGCTGGACGGCCTGTACGAGTGCATTTTGTGCGCGAGCTGCTCGACGTCGTGCCCGAGCTTCTGGTGGAACCCGGACAAGTTCGTTGGTCCGGCAGGCCTGCTGCAAGCCTATCGCTTCATCGCAGATAGCCGCGACGAAGCGACCGGCGAACGTCTCGACAACCTGGAAGACCCGTACCGTCTGTTCCGTTGCCATACGATCATGAACTGCGTCGATGTGTGCCCGAAGGGCCTCAACCCGACGAAGGCGATCGGCAAGATCAAGGAATTGATGGTTCGCCGTGCGGTCTAGGATGAAACAGCCCCCACGCTCCCTGCGTTCGCTGCCCCCCGAGGGGGCGGTCAGTACGCTTGGGGCGGCCCGGCGCGTACTGACATGAAAGAACCGCATCAAGCCGACCCGCTTCGGCGGGCGCGCCTTCGCTGGCGCGCCCGTCGCGGCCTGCTGGAAAACGATCTGATTTTCGAGCGTTTTTTCGGCAAATACGAGCATGACCTCAGCGACGCCGATGTAGGTGCCCTTACGCGCCTGCTAGAGCTGAGCGATAACGACCTGATGGACTTGCTACTCGCGCGCAAGGAACCGGAAGGCGACCTTGCAGATCCGGATGTGATCCGGGTGCTGGAGCTGCTGCGTACTGCTTGAGAGAAGCCAGTCCGTTGTTCCACGCGTGCAATTATCGAAACCCTGTTTCCATACTTCGATTGAGGATGTGCCATGACCCCGTCAGATGTTAAAGCCACGCTATCGTTCAGCGACAATTCGCCGAGCGTTGAAATGCCGATCTACAAGGGCACGATGGGCCCGGACGTGATCGACATCCGCAAACTGTACGGCCAGACCGGCAAGTTCACGTACGACCCAGGCTTTATGTCGACGGCGGCGTGTAACTCGGCCATCACCTACATCGACGGCGACAAGGGCGAGCTGCTGTACCGCGGCTACCCGATCGACGATCTCGCGCAGAACGCGGACTTCCTCGAAACCTGCTATCTGCTGCTGAAGGGCGAACTGCCGAACGAAGCGCAGAAGAAGGAATTCGTTGAGACCGTCACGAAGCACACGATGGTGCACGAGCAGATGCACTTCTTCTTCCGCGGCTTCCGTCGCGACGCGCACCCGATGGCGATTCTGGTCGCTGCAGTCGGTGCGCTGTCGGCGTTCTATCACGACTCGCTCGACATCAATAACCCGCGTCACCGTGATGTGTCGGCTATTCGCATGATCGCGAAGCTGCCGACGCTGGTGGCCATGGCGTACAAGTACAGCATCGGCCAGCCGTTTGCGTATCCGAAGAACGAGCTGTCGTACAGCGCGAACTTCATGCACATGATGTTTTCGAATCCGTGCGAAGAGTACAAGGTCAACGACGTGCTGGTGCGCGCGCTCGACCGTATCCTGATCCTGCACGCGGACCACGAACAGAACGCGTCGACGTCGACGGTGCGTCTGGCCGGCTCGTCGGGCGCGAATCCGTTTGCGTGTATCGCAGCCGGTATCGCCTGCCTGTGGGGCCCTGCACACGGCGGCGCGAACGAAGCCGCACTGAACATGCTGGAAGAGATCGGCTCGGTCGACAACATTCCTGAGTTCATCAAGCAGGTGAAGGACAAGAACTCGGGCGTGAAGCTGATGGGTTTTGGCCACCGCGTGTACAAGAACTACGATCCGCGTGCGAAGCTGATGCGCGAAACCTGCCACGAAGTGCTGGAAGAACTCGGCCTGCACGACGACCCGCTGTTCAAGCTGGCCATGGCACTGGAAAAGATTGCGCTGGAAGACGAATACTTCGTGTCGCGCAAGCTTTACCCGAACGTCGACTTCTACTCGGGTATCGTGCAGCGCGCGCTGGGCATCCCGACTTCGATGTTCACGTGTATCTTCGCGATGGCACGTACGGTGGGCTGGATTGCACAGTGGAACGAAATGATTGCGGATCCGGAACAGAAGATTGGCCGTCCGCGTCAGCTCTTCATCGGCGATACGCCGCGTGAGGCGAAGCCGATTTCGGCACGGTAAGCGGTTGCTTGCTGCTGCATTCGCGCAGGGCGTCGTGGCGGGTTAGGTCGCTGTGAGTTGTGCGCGAAGCTGCCGCCGAGGTTAAAAGGAAGCGCCCCAACGGGCTGAACGTTGGGGCGTTTTTTCATGAGGGGCGCAAAGGCGTTAGCTGGATCGCACCCTGATGCGCGGCTTCGCCTGCAGCAACGTGATGTACGTCGCGTCTGCGCCGTGGTGTGCGAAGAACGAAGCGCGTATCCAAAGCGGCAGAGCCCGCAGGCTGATGAGGACTAGGCGTGGTCCGGCGTTTCACCCGGCTCATCTTTCGACTCGTTGTCTTCGCTCAAAACCGCTTTCGCTTCAGCTTCGATCACGTCGAAAATCGTTTCTGGCACGAGGTGGGCGAACTGCTTTCGGCGATTTCTGGACACGCTTCCTGCGTTGTCGAGACACATCATGACCAGCGTCGAAAGCGTGCTGCCGCGCACGTCATAGCGCTCGTTGACCGCGCGCAGTACCTTGTCATAGCGTTGCAGGTAGAGCGTCTCTGCGCGAAGCTCAACTTCCAGTGCGAGGTCCGCCATTCGAGCGATGAACTCGACCGCGGGCGTCGCATCCCAGAACTGATAAATCGATTCGTCACCCTGAAATTCGAAGTCGAATTTCATTTCGTCTACCCAGCGGACTTGCCAACGTTCCCGGACTGGTCTGGAGAAGTCTTGCAGGGCCTTCAGGTAAGCTTGTTCTTGCCGTTTCATCGCGATCGATACCGGCAGAAGCAAGCCATTCTCGAGCTTGCCCGATGAGCAAAGTGCGTGATGAATCAGGAAGCGTGAGAGGCGGCCATTGCCGTCCATGAACGGGTGCAGAAACACGAAGCCGAAAGAGATGATGCTCGCTGCGATAATCGGATTTACTGTGGTGGGCGCGACGTTGGCGAACGCCAGCCATTCGGTCATCAGATCAATCAGCATGTCCGGCGGCGGCGGCACATACGTCACGCCAGCGGCTCCGCGTAGGCCGCTTTGTAGATGGTTTTGTTCGACGCGATATGACGCAGCCTGATCCAGAGGGTTTGTCACGCAAATGTTCTGTAGTTCGACAAGATATTCTTCGCTGAGTGGATGACGTTCATGTGCTTGCCGCAGAAGCTTGACGAAGCGCTGCGCCTTGTCTTCGGAAGGAGCTTCCTTTTCGATGGCAAATGAGTCCTGAGTCTCATGGAGATAGGCCCAACTGAGGGCCCGGTCTTGCATCTCGGCGGGTAGTGACGCCATGAACTTGCGCGCCCGCGTGAGGACATCCGAATCGAGAAGCTCAGTAATCGTTGGCGTGCGCTCTACTGTCGCGCAATAGCGCATTGAGCCGAGGCCGTTGAAGTCGACTCTCCAGCGTGGATTGCGTACCGAAGGGCCGGTGTAGTACCGGTCCGGGTCAAACAGCGGGACTGCTGCGCCACCAGCGACGGGTGCCCCTTCAAGCTTCCGGCCGGTGAAGGTTTCCCAAAGGAATGCAGCCTTTCGGATATAGCCACCGTTCGGCGCGCGGCGTAGTTCGGTTAGGAAATCCTCGGCTGGAATGTGCGGCAATGTTTGGGCTAGAACAGCCAGATTGGTGCCCTCGTGCTTTAAGGCAAAAAGCACGTGATCAAGGTACGCCCCGTCTGCCGGCGCCAGGTTCTTGGGAACAGAGAGGCAATCGTTGATATTGGTTATGCGTGTGACCGGCTTCACGAGGGCTGGGCGCTTGGGCTCCAGTGCGCTCAGCTTCAAGTTCTGGCGCAAGTACTCGTAACCGACGGCTGACATAGGTGGCCCAGGAAAGTTGTCTCAAGCGAGCAGTCTACAAATATTTTCTTATATCGGCGAAGATTTTTTTACAAAACTCCAATTGACCTAAGATTTTTTTATTTCTTCGCGTGATTGCCGTTATCTCCCCGCGCAAAAAATCTCCCGGTCGGCCCCGATTGAATGGTTCTTTTGTATTCCAGCAGGTTTTTTGTTCGAACTCCGTCTTTGTCGCAGATTTTTTTCGCGAGCGCGTGGTGACGCAGATACACCGACTTGGTTGGCCGCGCTGCCGCACTGTCTCTTTGGGGTCAGTGAACCAAAATTTCGAATGACGAGCTTGGAATCAACCGTAGTTTTGCCGCCTTCCTCGTTAACAGGCACCCAGATACAGGTATCGCTACTACCACCCAACTCCCTGTTTTTTCTGGGTTTTTCGGCTAAACGGCACGCAAAAATCGGGATCAGCGTGGCATAATCAATCGCACACACAGCTTGTCCGCAGTCACCACAACCCCCGCATACCATGGCACAGACTCTCTACGACAAATTGTGGAACACGCATGTGATCCACACGGAAGAAGACGGTACGACGATTCTCTATATCGACCGTCACCTGCTGCACGAAGTGACGAGCCCGCAGGCCTTCGAGGGCCTGAAGCTGGCGGAGCGTCCGGTGTGGCGCATCAGCGCGAATCTGGCGGTCTCCGACCACAACGTGCCCACAACGGACCGTAGCCATGGCATCGCGGATCCGGTGTCGAAGCTGCAAGTCGACACGCTCGATTCGAACTGCGATTCCTACGGCATCACGCAGTTCAAGATGAACGACATGCGTCAAGGCATCGTGCACATCATCGGGCCGGAGCAGGGCGCCACGCTGCCGGGTATGACGATCGTCTGCGGCGACTCGCACACTTCCACGCACGGCGCGTTCGGCGCGCTCGCGCATGGCATCGGCACTTCGGAAGTCGAGCACGTGCTGGCCACGCAAACGCTCTTGCAGAAGAAGAGCAAGAACATGCTGGTGAAGGTCGAAGGCCAACTGCCGCGCGGCTGCACCGCGAAAGATATCGTGCTCGCCATCATCGGCAAGATCGGCACGGCCGGTGGCACGGGTTATGCCATCGAATTCGGCGGTTCGACGATCCGCGCGCTGACCATGGAAGGTCGCATGACCGTCTGCAACATGGCGATCGAAGCGGGCGCACGCGCCGGCATGGTCGCCGTGGACGACACCACCATCGAATACCTGAAAGGCCGTCCGTTCTCGCCGGAAGGCGTCGAGTGGGATCACGCGGTCGAATACTGGAAGCAGTTCAAGTCGGATGACGGCGCGAAGTTCGACCGCGTCGTCGAACTGAATGCTGCGGAGATCGTGCCGCAAGTCACATGGGGCACCTCGCCGGAAATGGTGACCGCAATCGACGGCCGCGTGCCGGATCCGGAACGCGAGAAAGATCCGGTCAAGCGCGACGCGATGGAACGTGCGCTCAAGTACATGGCGCTCGAACCGAATGCGCCCATCGAATCGATCAAGCCGGACAAGATTTTCATCGGCTCGTGCACCAACGCGCGTATCGAAGATCTGCGCGCGG
The DNA here is from genome assembly GCF_050436665.1 of Paraburkholderia sp. EB58. Classification (NCBI taxonomy): domain Bacteria; kingdom Pseudomonadati; phylum Pseudomonadota; class Betaproteobacteria; order Burkholderiales; family Burkholderiaceae; genus Paraburkholderia; species Paraburkholderia sp. EB58. The sequence goes on from NZ_JBNDMQ010000033.1 coordinate 12,262, forward strand.
CGGCGTACGTCGTGCGTAAGCTGGGTCGCCGCGTGGCGCCGAACATCCGTCTCGCGATGGTAGTACCGGGCTCGGGGCTGGTGAAGGCGCAAGCCGAGCGCGAAGGCCTGGACAAGGTGTTCACCGACGCGGGCTTTGAGTGGCGTGAACCGGGCTGCTCGATGTGCCTTGCCATGAACGCTGACCGGCTGGATCCAGGCGAGCGTTGCGCATCGACCTCGAACCGCAATTTCGAAGGCCGTCAGGGCGCAGGTGGACGTACTCATCTTGTGAGCCCGGCGATGGCAGCGGCTGCGGCCATCGAAGGTCACTTCGTCGATATTCGCAAGCTCGGCTAAGCCGCGCTACTTTCGAATCCACCGGCGGCGCGCATTGCGTCGCAGCCGCCGGTCTTTACTCTGCTTGGTGATGGGCCATGGATAAATTCATCGTACATACTGGCGTCGTGGCGCCGCTCGATCGCGCGAACGTCGACACGGACGCGATCATCCCGAAGCAGTTCCTGAAGTCGATCAAGCGCAGCGGCTTCGGCCCGAACGCGTTCGACGAATGGCGTTACCTCGATCACGGCGAGCCGGGTCAGGACAATTCGAAGCGCCCGCTGAATCCGGACTTCGTGCTGAACCAGCCGCGTTATCAAGGCGCGTCGGTCCTGCTGACGCGTGAGAACTTCGGCTGCGGCAGCTCGCGTGAGCACGCACCGTGGGCGCTGCAGCAATATGGTTTCCGCGCGATCATCGCGCCGAGCTTCGCGGACATCTTCTACAACAACTGCTTCAAGAACGGCCTGCTGCCGATCGTGCTGACCGAGCAACAGGTCGATCATCTGTTCAACGAGACCTATGCGTTCAACGGCTTCGAGCTGACCATCGATCTCGAAGCGCAAGTTGTGCGCGTCGGCGACGGCACGGAATATCCGTTCGAAGTCGCAGGCTTCCGCAAGTACTGTCTGCTGAACGGTTTCGACGATATCGGCCTCACGCTGCGTCACGCTGACAAGATCCGCCAGTTCGAGGCAGAGCGTCTGACGAAGCAGCCGTGGCTTGGTCACCGCATCGTCGGTTGAACACGCCTTGTTGGCAGCGTTGTCGAGTTTTCGTGCTCACGCTGAGCCCAGCTCCAAGAGAAAACAATCAAGGAAATTCGCATGAAGATTGCAGTGTTGCCCGGCGACGGCATCGGTCCGGAAATCGTCAAGGAAGCCGTCAAGGTTCTGAATGTGCTCGGCGAAAAGTTTGAGCTCGAAGAGGCGCCGGTCGGTGGCGCGGGTTACGAAGCGAAGGGGCATCCGCTGCCCGATTCGACGCTCGCACTGGCGAAGGAAGCTGACGCGATCCTGTTCGGCGCTGTCGGCGACTGGAAGTACGACAAGCTCGAACGCGCGCTGCGTCCGGAGCAGGCCATCCTGGGTCTGCGCAAGCATCTGCAACTGTTCGCGAACTTCCGTCCGGCGATCTGCTATCCGCAACTGACGGGTGCGTCTTCGCTGAAGGAAGAGATCGTCTCGGGCCTCGACATCCTGATCGTGCGCGAACTGAATGGCGACATTTACTTCGGTGCGCCGCGTGGTCTGCGTGAAGCGCCGGACGGCCCGTTCGCGGGCGCGAAGGAAGGCTTCGACACGATGCGTTATTCGGAGCCGGAAGTGCGCCGCATTGCGCACGTTGCGTTCCAGGCGGCGCAAAAGCGCGGCAAGAAGCTGACTTCGGTCGACAAGGCCAATGTGCTCGAAACGTCGCAATTCTGGAAGGACATCATGATCGATGTCGCGAAGGAATACGCGGATGTCGAGCTGTCGCACATGTACGTAGACAACGCGGCCATGCAACTGGTGAAGGCGCCCAAGTCGTTCGACGTGATCGTCACGGGCAACATGTTTGGCGACATCCTCTCCGATGAAGCCGCCATGCTGACGGGCTCGATCGGCATGCTGCCGTCGGCTTCGCTCGACAAGAACAACAAGGGTCTGTACGAGCCGTCGCACGGTTCGGCGCCCGACATCGCCGGTAAAGGCGTGGCTAATCCGCTGGCCACCATCCTGTCCGCCGCGATGATGCTGCGTTACTCGCTGAACAAGGTCGAGCAGGCTGACCGCATTGAAGCTGCAGTGAAGAAGGTGCTGGAACAAGGCTTCCGTACCGGCGACATCCTGACGCCGGGTTGCAAGCAGGTCGGCACGGTGGCGATGGGCGATGCAGTCGTCGCTGCGCTTTAAGGTTGTTACGGTTGTGTCAAAGCGCCGCGAAGTTTCGCGGCGCGTAGTTAGTTAAACAAGCAGTCACGCATGAATGGGCCGCAATCAGGCCTATTCGCGTGCAAAAGCGGCCACTTAGGCCGCCAAATCCGGTTTTCGTGTAGACTGTTGTGATGGCGACGATTCCCCAAATCACCTCGATTTCTATCCACTACGGCAAAACGGCCCGTGTGGTTGAGCTCGCCATTACCATTAAAACGATTACCCCGAAAACGATCACGATTCGCTGATCGTCCGTCGTGCCCGCCCATCTTCCCCGCGCGGTCACTGCGGGCAAAGATGCGGGGAAGCCTCCACTCGAAGGGTAAGTGTCATGAACGTAGGTCTCGTAGGTTGGCGCGGCATGGTCGGCAGCGTCCTGATGCAACGTATGCAACAGGAAGGCGATTTCGATCTGATCGAACCGGTGTTTTTCAGCACCAGCAACGCGGGCGGCAACGCGCCGTCGTTCGCTAAAAACGAGACCAAGCTCAAAGATGCCTCGAGCATCGACGACCTGAAGAAGTGCGACGCCATCATCTCCTGCCAGGGCGGCGACTACACCAATGACGTGTTCCCGAAGCTGCGCGCAGCGGGCTGGAACGGTTACTGGATCGACGCGGCTTCGTCGCTGCGCATGAAGGACGACGCGGTCATCATTCTCGATCCGGTCAATCTCGACGTCATCAAGAACGCGCTGGTGAAGGGTCAGAAGAATTTCATTGGCGGCAACTGCACGGTCAGCCTGATGCTGATGGCGCTGGGCGGCCTGTTCCGCGAAAACCTCGTCGACTGGATGACGGCCATGACGTACCAGGCTGCATCGGGCGCGGGCGCGCAAAACATGCGCGAACTGCTGCAGCAAATGGGCACGCTGTACGGTTCGGCCAAGGAAGACCTGGCTGATCCGTCGTCGGCTATTCTGGACATCGACCGCCGCGTGCTGGCCGCGATGAACAGCGACCGCATGCCGACCGAGCACTTCGGCGTGCCGCTCGCCGGCTCGCTGGTTCCGTGGATCGACAAGGACCTCGGCAACGGCATGTCGAAGGAAGAGTGGAAGGGCGGCGCGGAAACCAACAAGATCCTCGGCAAGCCGGCCATGGGCACGCCGGGCTCAATTCCGGTGGACGGCCTGTGCGTGCGTATCGGCGCCATGCGCTGCCACTCGCAGGCACTGACCATCAAGCTGAAGAAGGACGTGCCGCTGGACGAAGTGAACAGCATCCTCGCGTCGGGCAACGACTGGGTCAAGGTCGTGCCGAACGAGCGTGAAGCGTCGATTCGCGATCTTTCGCCGGCAGTGGTGACGGGCACGCTGTCGGTGCCGGTCGGACGCCTGCGCAAGCTCGCGATGGGCGGCGAATATCTGTCGGCTTTCACGGTGGGCGACCAGTTGCTGTGGGGTGCCGCTGAGCCGCTGCGTCGGATGCTTCGCATTCTGCTCGACAAGTAAAGTAAACTACGCGCCTACGACGCGTAAAAACTCAAAAAGCGTCGCGCTTGCGCGGCGCTTTTTTCATTGTGTGCTCCGAAAATCTTGTCCCAATCCAACCGCAAACAAGGGCTGAGCGCTGACGCGCCTGTCGTCCCGATGACCGTACGACTCTCTTCCCTTCACGCTATGCCATGCAGCCGTGTGTGTCAGATCGCAGCCGCGGCGGCGCTCGCATGGACCTTGACCGGTGCGTCCGGCGCCCAGGCCGCGACCTCGGACGCGGCGAGCGCGCCGACCGCTGCGTCGGCACCGCTCGAAGCCGGCAGCCAATATACGATTCACCCGGGGCAGTCGCTTAATGACGTGGCGATTGCCGCCACGCAGTCGCACGACCGCGCGACGCTGGCGCGTGCCTCGAAGGCTCTGTTCGATGCGAACCCGAATGCGTTTATGTCGCACGATCCGAGCCGCTTGCGGGTGGGGGCGGTGTTGACGATTCCCGCGCTGGACGCGACGGGTGCGACGGTGGGGGCTTCGGGTGCGGGTGCTGCGTCGGGTGCTGCGACTTCGGACGCCGCGGTGGCGGGGGCGGCGTCTGCGTCGACGTCGCCTGCTACGGCGCCCAGCACCGGGACGCAGTCCATGGCGGCTCAGGCGAATGGCGCGAGTGCCGCTCCGGCAGTGACCACTCCGGCGAGCGCGCCGCTTCAGGCGAGTTCGGCAACGGCCGCCGCCGCAAGCGCGCCGCTGGCGGGGAGGGCGCCTGCTACGGGTGCCGAGGGTGCCGCTTCGGCGGCCGCTTCCGCGTCTGCGTCTGCCGGCGCTTCGTCGACGACGCCCGCCGCCGCGCCTCCGACGCAAGCAAGCGGCACACACGTCTGGACAGGGGCCATCCAGCCTTCGGCTAGTGCGCCGGTGGCCGGTGCATCGGATGCATTGCCGTCCGCGTCTGCGCCTGTGGCGCAGGCCCCGACGCAGGTTTCGAGCTTGCAGCAGTTGCTCGCGCTGAAAAGCCGGGTGTTGATGGAACTGCAGAAGCACGGCATCGGCGGCAAATCCGCGCAACCCGCGCAAGCGGGTGCTGTCGCGACGGCCGGCGGCCAGGTGAGTGCGGCGGCAGGGACTGCCGCCGGCTCCGGCGTGCCGGGCAATAGCGGTATGGCGAATTCGCAAGCGAACGCTGGCAATTTCGACTTGTCACCGGTGAACCTGGGCTTCGCCGCGGCAATCGGGGCGGCCTTGGTGGCTTTGCTGGCCGGGTTCGGGCTTCGTCGGCGCAAAAATCGAGTGGCTCCGGCGGATGCGGCTGTCGCGGCGCGGGTCGACGCGCTCGGTCGGCCCGAAGCCGGTCTGACGCGAGATAGCGTAGCAGCGCATGAGGACATCGACGCGCGTGAGCGGGCCCTATCCGATGAGGAAAATGCGCACGACGTAGCGGCGGTGGCCGAAGTATTGCCGGAAGCGGCGGCGCAAGCAGCAACGGAACGCGAAGCTGCTGAGCATGAGGTGGCCGCTCGGGAGGCGGCAGCGCATGATTTGGCCGTCGGCAACGCCCCATCGTACGAGATGGCGGAGCGTGAAGCCGAAGCGCGTGAGGCAGCCGCTCAGGAAGCGGCAGCGCATCAAGCAGTTGCGGATGACTCGGCGGCACGTGAAGCGGCAGAACGCGAGGCCGCAGCAGAACGCGAGGCCGCAGCAAATGAAGCTGTCGCAGACGAAGCAGCGGCGCAAGAACACGCTGCTCATGCACCGGCATCGCAAGAAACCGCAGAAAGCGAAGCGGCGGAGCGAGAAGCCGTCGCACGCGACGCGGCGCTCCGCGGCGCGTCGCCGGACCAGGAACCGGCGTCGCTTCGGCATGACGCCCCAGCCCACGGGCCCTCGTTCACTGAGGACAGCGCGCCGCAGACGCACAGCGACACATCCGATTTCAACGCAGCCGCGGTGCCACCGGCACTCGCGGCGACTGAGGGCGCGACTGCTGAGCACGCATTTTCTGCAGCAGAGCACGGCACCCCATCGGAAGACACGCGTGCTCCCGCGCCGAACCCCTTCGAAGACGCAGACTCAGCCGCCGGCCCCACGGCAGCAGAGAAGCCGCACGCCGACGCACTGGCACCGACCCATTTCGACGCCGCAGCCGAACAAGCAAGCCATCACGCATCGTCCGACGTCGGCCAATGGAATCAGGCCACAGACCATTCGCCTGAGGAACCCGCGCCCGCCGAAGCAAACGCAAGCCAAAACCCGCCGGTGCCGCAAATGGATTTCGGCGCGCCCGCGTCCTTTGGCGACCTGCGAACGGACGCTCCTTTCGGCGAAACGTTGGGCGACGGAGAGCCACCGTTTAACCCTGCGGCATATCAGCAACCCGATGCGCCAATAGAACCCAACGCGCTCGAACCGGCACCGCAGGCGGAGACACACGCAGCACCTACGCCTTCGCACGACCCATCTGCCGCGGCCACCGCTGACACCGAGGTCCCGTCAGACGCGCAGTTCGCGGACACGCGCGACGAGCCGCCCACGCCAACCGGCTTCCCCCGCGCCGCGGTCGACGCGTTCAGCGGCCTCGATTTTGGGCTGCCGCCGCGCGCCGAACCGTCCGCTCCGCTGACTCCGCCTGCCTCGCTCTCCACGCAGCCGGTTGTCGAACCCGAGATCACGGCCCAGCAAGCGGTCCCGTCGCAACCCGCTGCACCTCGCCACGCCGCCGACGAAATTAACGCCGGTACAGCGGGCTCGGCCGCAGTCGCTGGATTGGGCGCGGCGCACTTCGGCGCATTGAATCTCGACTTCGATCTGGAATTGCCGCCAAGCCCAGCGCAGTCGCTGCCGTCGTTCACGCCGCAAGACCTCGTCAGGATTGCGCGCAACAAGCTCGAACTGGCCTCCGAGTACATCGAGCTGGGCGATCTGGCCGGCGCGCGGGCGCTGATCCACGAAGTTATCGACGCGAACGACGCCGCCACGCGCACCGAGGCGCGTGCGTTGCTGTCGACGCTGGCGCCCCTGTCGTAATGCCTGCCGTGACGCGGATTGCGCTAGGGATCCAGTACGACGGCTCAGCCTTCTGCGGCTGGCAGTCGCAGCCGCACGGCAAGACGGTTCAGGACGCGCTCGAACGGGCGCTGCGCGAGTTTGCGCAGACGCCGCTGCAGACGGTCGTGGCGGGTCGTACGGATACTGGCGTGCATGGCCTCGGCCAGGTGGTGCATTTCGACACTGAACTGGACCGGACGGATTTCTCGTGGGTGCGCGGCGCCAACGCGTTTCTGCCGAAGACGGTCGCCGTACAGTGGGCCAAGCCGATGCCGGAGACGTTCCACGCGCGCTTCTCGGCGTTCGAGCGGACCTACTACTACGCGCTCTATGTCCACCCGGTGCGTTCGCCTATGCTGGCCGCCCGCGCCGGCTGGGTGCATACGCCGCTAGACGTCGAGGCGATGCGTGCCGCGATCGCTTACCTGATCGGCGAGCACGATTTTTCGGCGTTCCGCTCATCGGAATGCCAGGCGAAGACGCCGGTCAAGCACCTCCATCAGATCGACGTGCGGCAGCAGGGCGACTTCATCCACTTCCGTTTTCGCGCCAACGCGTTCCTGCATCACATGGTGCGCAACCTGATGGGCTGTCTGGTGGCGATCGGGCGCGGGCGTTATCCGGCCACGTGGATGGCCGACGTGCTGGCGAGCCGCGATCGTAACCAGGCGGCGCCCACTTTCATGCCCGACGGCCTGTATCTCGCGCAGGTAGGCTATCCTGAGGAATTCACGGTGCCCGCTGCACAGTCGGGTAGTGTGCCGTGGAGTACCGTATGGACCGAGTCACCGGAATCATGAATTCAACCACACCGAACCAGCCCGCCGCCGCCGACGCGTCCCAACTGGAGGGCGCCACGCGAGCCGCGACACCTCACCGGACCCGCATCAAACTGTGCGGGCTGTCGAAACCCGAGGACGTGGCGCACGCAATCGACCTCGGTGCGGACGCGATCGGCCTCGTGTTCTATCCGCCCAGCCCGCGCTCGGTCAGCGTCGCGCAGGCGCTAGAACTGGTGCGGGATGTACCTCCGTTCGTTTCGGTGGTGGGCTTGTTCGTGAATGCGTCCCCCGCATGGATCCGCGAGGTGGCCAGCAATATTCCGCTTACCTTGCTACAGTTCCATGGCGACGAGACGCCCGAGCAGTGCGAGGCGCTCGCCAACGTTGCGGGTTTGCCTTGGTTGCGCGCTTTGCGTGTCGGGGCTGATACTCAGCAAGCCGATTTGGTAAAATCGGCGCTTAACTATGCAGCAGCCAGCGGTCTTCTGTTCGATACCCATGTGGAAGGCTATGGCGGCGGCGGGAAGGTTTTCGATTGGTCACTTATTCCAGCAGAGCTCGCGCGTCGGGCCGTTTTGAGTGGTGGGTTGAACGCGCAAAACGTCAGTGATGCGATTCATCGCGTGCGCCCGTACGCGGTCGATGTCTCGAGCGGCATCGAAGTAGCGGGCGCCAAGGGCGTCAAAGATCACGCCCGGATGGCGGCGTTCGTACGCGCAGTGCGCGCAGCGGACGCAGAGTGATTCAGCTGGCGCGGGCTTCGAGCGAAGCCGCCCGGCACACTGAGAAGAGTGACACCATGTATAACTTGCCCGATGAACGAGGCCATTTCGGCCAATTTGGCGGCGTGTTCGTCGCTGAAACGCTGGTTCACGCACTCGACGAGCTGCGTGAAGCCTACGAGAAATTCCAGAAAGACCCCGAGTTCGTTGCCGAATATGAGCGCGAGCTAAAGTATTTCGTGGGTCGTCCGTCCCCCATTTATCACGCACAGCGCTGGAGCGAACTGCTCGGCGGCGCGCAGGTGTTCCTCAAACGCGAGGACCTGAACCACACGGGCGCCCACAAGATCAACAATGTGATCGGCCAGGCGTTGCTGGCCAAGCGCATGGGCAAGCCGCGCGTGATTGCGGAAACCGGCGCGGGCCAGCACGGCGTGGCAACCGCCACGATCGCCGCGCGCTTCGGCATGGAATGCGTGGTCTACATGGGCTCGGAAGATGTGCGTCGCCAGGCCGCCAACGTCTATCGGATGAAGCTGCTCGGCGCGACCGTCGTGCCGGTCGAGTCGGGCTCCAAAACGTTGAAAGACGCGCTCAACGAAGCGATGCGCGACTGGGTCACCAACGTCGAGAACACCTTCTACATCATCGGCACGGTTGCGGGTCCGCATCCGTATCCGATGATGGTGCGCGATTTCCAGCGCGTAATCGGCGACGAGTGCAAGGTGCAGATGCCCGAACTAGTCGGCCGTCAGCCGGATGCGGTAATCGCGTGCGTGGGCGGCGGATCGAACGCGATGGGGATCTTTTACCCGTACATCGACGATAAATCGGTGCAGTTGATTGGCGTTGAAGCCGCCGGTGACGGCCTCGATACGGGTCGCCACGCGGCCTCGCTGATCGGCGGCAGTCCGGGTGTGCTGCACGGCAACCGCACCTATCTGCTGCAGGACGAAAACGGCCAGATCATCGAGACACATTCGGTATCGGCAGGCCTCGACTATCCGGGCGTCGGACCCGAGCACGCCTGGTTGCACGAAAGTGGCCGTGCGCAATACGTCGGCATCACCGACGAAGAAGCGCTTAAGGCGTTCCACGATTGCTGCCGTATCGAAGGCATCATTCCGGCGCTCGAATCGAGCCACGCGCTGGCCTACGCGGCCAAACTCGCGCCGACCTTGCCGAAGGACAAAGTCCTTCTGGTGAACCTGTCGGGCCGCGGCGACAAGGACATGCACACGGTCGCTGAGCGATCGGGTATCACGTTCTGAGCGCCGCGACGATGCGCGACGAGTTCGACGAGCCGCAGCCGGCAATAGACGCCGCCGAGGCCGGGACGGCTGAGGCCGCGATGGCCCATGCCCATGCCGAAGCCCGAGCCGAGGCCGAAGCGACCGAAGCGTCTGTATCGGCGCTTTCGGCCGCCTTGCCGATGGTTCCTGCCGGTATTCAGCTCTTGAACCGCGATTTTTTGACCGATGTGGCGAACCTGCCGGATGGTTCGATCGACCTGATCCTTGCGGACCCGCCGTATGGGCTCGGCAAGGACTATGGCAACGACTCCGATATGCGCTCGGGCGACGACTTTATCGCCTGGACGCGTAGCTGGCTTGAGCTGGCGATCCCGAAGCTCAAACCGTCCGGTTCGCTCTACATCTTCTGCACGTGGCAGTACGCGCCGGAGATCTTCTGCTTCCTGAAGACCCGCCTCACGATGGTCAACGAGATTATCTGGGATCGGCGCGTGCCAAGTATGGGCGGCACTACCCGCCGCTTTACGTCCGTGCATGACAACATCGGCTTTTTCGCGGTATCGAAGGATTACTACTTCGATCTCGATCCCGTCCGCATCCCGTACGATGCCGTCACGAAGAAGGCGCGTTCGCGCAAGTTATTTGAAGGCAGCAAGTGGCTGGAGCTCGGCTATAACCCGAAGGATGTCTGGTCGGTGTCGCGGCTGCATCGGCAACATGCCGAACGCGTCGACCATCCGACCCAGAAGCCTTTGGAAATCGTCGAGCGCATGGTGCTAGCGAGCTGTCCGCCGGGCGGCCGCGTGCTTGACCCGTTCATGGGTAGCGGCACCACCGCAGTCGCCTGCGCCCGTCAAAAGCGCGAATTTGTCGGCTATGAAATCAATGAAAGTTACTGCGCGATAGCGCGTGAACGCGTCAGCACGGCCGCGCAAGGTGCGCGAAACGAAACCGTCGCGCCCGACGCATCTGTGGCCGCAGAAACCTGAGTAAGGTGCCTTCGTGCGTCGAAAACGCGCGAACACTTGGCTCAAACAGCAGCAAACGGCAACGAACGCGCAGCTAACTATTTTCGAGAGAATTTCCATGTCCCGTATCAAGAATACATTTGCAGCGTTGGCTGCGCAGGGCAAGAAAGGATTGATCCCGTTCATGACGGCCGGCGATCCGGACCCGGCTCGCACCGTCGAATTCATGCATGCGCTCGCCGCCGGCGGCGCGGATGTGATCGAACTCGGCGTGCCGTTTTCGGACCCGATGGCCGACGGTCCGGTAATCCAGGCCTCGTCGGAACGCGCTTTGGCGCACGGCGTTTCGCTGCGTCACGTGCTGGCTGACGTCAAAAAATTCCGCGAGCGCGACGAAAAGACGCCAGTGGTGCTGATGGGCTATGCCAATCCGATAGAGCGGATGGGCGTTGAAGCGTTCGCGGCCTCGGCGCAGGATGCCGGTGTCGACGGCGTGCTGGTAGTCGACTACCCACCGGAAGAGTCCGTCATTTTTGCTGAAAAGATGCGATCTTCCGGCATCGATCCGATTTTCCTCCTGGCACCTACCTCGACCGACGAACGCATCTCCGAAGTCGGCAAAATCGCGAGCGGATATGTCTACTATGTGTCGCTCAAGGGGGTCACCGGAGCGGCAAATCTGGACGTTTCCAGCATCGCGAGTAAAATCCCGGCCATCAAGTCGCGCGTCCCCCTGCCGGTGGGCGTCGGTTTTGGCATCCGGGACGCCCAGACGGCGCGTTTGGTGGCCGAAGTCTCCGATGCCGTCGTGATCGGCAGCCGTATCGTGCAATTGCTCGAAAAAGCCACGCCTGACACGGCCGCCGAAACTCTCACGAGTTTCATCGCGGAAGTGCGCGAGGCGCTGGATAGCATTGGCGCGACCGCCCGATAACCGTTACTTTTTGTCTGCTGTATGCTGCGCGGCGGGTTCAGCCCCGCCGTTGCGCATACCGAAGACCCTGGAAGGAATCAACATGAGCTGGCTCGACAAGCTGCTGCCGCCCAAAATCAAGCAAACTGATCCGAAAAACCGTAAAGGGATTCCGGAAGGCCTGTGGATCAAGTGCCCGTCGTGCGAAGCGGTGCTGTACCGTAACGACGTCGAGGCTAATCTGCACGTTTGCCCGAAGTGCGACCATCACATGCGCATCGGCGCACGTGAGCGGCTCGATGGCCTGCTCGATCCGGAAGGCCGCTACGAAATCGGCCAGGAAATCGTGCCGGTCGACGCGCTCAAGTTCAAGGACAGCCGCAAGTACCCGGACCGCCTGAAAGAGGCGATGGAAGAAACCGACGAAACCGACGCCATGGTCGTCATGGGTGGCGCGATCCACACGCTGCCGTGCGTGGTGGCCTGCTTCGAGTTCTCGTTCATGGGCGGCTCGATGGGTTCGGTGGTCGGCGAGCGCTTCGCACGCGGCGCGCAGAATGCGCTCGAGCAGAATGTGCCGTTCGTCTGCTTCACCGCTTCGGGCGGCGCGCGGATGCAGGAAAGCCTGTTGTCGCTGATGCAGATGGCCAAAACCACCGCGATGCTGACCAAGCTGTCCGACGCCAAGCTGCCGTTTATCTCGGTGCTGACCGATCCGACCATGGGCGGCGTGTCAGCGAGCTTCGCGTTCCTCGGCGACGTGGTGATTGCGGAACCGAAGGCGCTGATCGGCTTCGCCGGCCCGCGCGTGATTGAACAGACCGTGCGCGAAAAGCTGCCGGAAGGCTTCCAGCGTGCCGAATTCCTCCTGACAAAGGGCGCGGTCGACATGATCGTCGACCGTCGCAAGCTGCGCGAGGAAATCGCCCGCCTGATGGCGCTGATGTCCCGCCAGCCGGCCGACGCGGTGGCCTGAGCGCATCCCGTCACGTCAGCATTTACGCCGTGCCCCGACGCACGGCGGAGCAAAAAAACAGCGCGCCGCGAGAGGTCACCAAGCGGCGCGCAGTCATTTCCGGGATAATCGCGGTCTCGCCGTGAAGCGACCCGCGCAACCCAGCAACACCGCCTAACCGACTCATCCGATGCCCACATTCCCCACTCTCGACGCTTGGCTTACGCACCTTGAATCCGCGCATCCGGTCGGCATTGACATGGGTTTGACGCGGATCGGCAAGGTGCGCGACGCGCTGCAACTGTCGTTCGACTGTCCTGTGATCACGGTGGGCGGCACCAACGGCAAGGGCTCGACCTGCGCGATCCTCGAAACGATCCTGCTGCGCGCCGGTTACCGCGTGGGTTGCCACACGTCGCCGCACCTGCTCTCGTTCAACGAGCGGGCGCGTGTGAACGGCACGGAGGCAAGCGACGCTGATCTCCTGCCGCATTTCGAAGCGGTCGAAGCGGCGCGTCTGAGTCTGGCCGAACCAGTCACGCTGACGTACTTCGAATTCACGACGCTGGCGATCATGCATCTGTTCGCCTCACGCGGTCTCGATGCGGTGGTTCTAGAGGTAGGCCTCGGTGGCCGGCTCGACGCAGTCAATATCCTCGATACGGACTGCGCGATCATCACGAGCATCGACATCGATCACACCGAATATCTCGGCGATACGCGCGAGAAGATCGCCTTTGAAAAGGCTGGCATCTTCCGCCCGGGCAAGCCGGCGATCTGCGCCGACCCCGTGCCGCCGCAGACGCTTATTGACCACGCGGAAAAGATCGGCGCCGATTTGTGGCTATTCGGCCGTGATTTCCGTTACGAAGGTCAGGCGGGCAGCGAGCGTCAGCAGTGGAGCTACGTGGGCCGTACCATGCGCCGTTCGGCGCTCGCGTACCCGGCCCTGCGAGGCGCGAACCAGCTCATCAATACCTCGGCGGCGCTGGCAGGCCTCGAAGCCCTGCGCGACCGCCTGCCGGTCTCAGCGCAGGACATTCGGCTCGGCCTCGCCAACGTCGAACTGCCGGGCCGCTTCCAGGTGTTGCCGGGCAAGCCGTCGATTGTGCTCGATGTCGGCCACAATCCACATGCAGCCGCCGTGTTGTCGCAGAATCTCGGCAACATGGGCTACTTTCCGTACACATACGCCGTATTTGGCGCCATGCACGACAAGGACATTGCCGGCGTGGTCGAACACCTGAAAGGGGAAATCGACCACTGGTGCGTGACCGACCTCCCCAGCCCGCGGGCGGCGTCTGCACAGGATCTCGAAGCGGTCTTGCGGGAATGTGGCGTGACCGATGGTGCGGATAGCAGCGTGACGCGCTTCGCCTCGCCAGCGGAGGCTTTTCAAGACGCGCTAAAACGAGCCACGGAGAATGATAGAATCGTGGTTTTCGGCAGTTTCTATACGGTAGCCGGCGTGATGGCCTACCGTAAATCGCAGCAACACTGAACGGGCGGCAGCCTCGAACCAAGCCATTCATGGGAATTTTCTCGTTCGGCAAGAAAGACGACGCGCCTACCCGGCGTGGCGCAAACACCAGTTCCACCCGGGCCGCACGTGGCGAGCGCGTGGAGCGGCGAACCCGCCGCACGGAACGGCCTGACGCCGATGCGATGCTGCTCGACCCTACGCTGCCCGAAAAGCAGCGCGCGCGCCGCCGCCTGGTAGGCGCGATCGCGATGGTGGTCGCAGCCGTGGTGATCCTGCCCATGGTGCTCGATTCGCACCCGAAACCCGTCACTGACGATATCGCCATCGACATCCCCAATCGTCCGGCGCCCAAAGCGGCTGCAGCGGACGAAGATACCCAGGCGGGTGTCGCCCCCGACAATCCGGCGCCTGATAGTGCCAACAATTCGCTCGCAGCCTCCGGTGTGGCTCCGGCTCCGGCAGCACCTGCCACGGCGAATGCCATGACGCAGCAAGGTGCGATTGCGGCATCGGGTGGCAAGACAAGCAAGCCGCACACGCCGGCGGTCGCCGCTAACACGTTGCCCGTTGCGCCTGCCGCGCCGGCACCGGCTCCGGCCAAGCCGGCCAAACCCGTCAAGACACCACCCGCGCCGATCCAGAGCGCCGCCAACCAGCCAGACACGAGCGCCAACAGCACCGACGCCGCCGCCGCAGATGCCGATTCCGGCACGCCCGCGTCGCCGCCGGGCAGCCGTTTCGCGGTGCAGTTGGGCGCATTCCCGGACGACGCCAGCGCGAAAGCCTGGGCGACCAAGTTGAAAGCGGCGGGTGTGCCCGCATATACCGAACGTCGGAAGCAGTCAGATGGCACAACCCAGACGCTGCTGCGCGCCGGCCCGTTCGCCGACCGCGCCGCCGCGACGGCCGCGATCGCGAAGGTTCGCGCAGCTGGGCTGACGTCAGGCTCGAACAACGGCTCGGCACAGTAAGCGAGCGATGTTCACTGCCTTCGACTACGCTGTAATGGCGGTGATCGGTTTGTCAGCCCTGCGGGGCACCTGGCGCGGTTTCCTGTCCGAGATATTCGGGCTGATCGGCTGGATCGCAGCGTTTTTGATTGCCTGCCATTTTGTTAGCTATGTGGTGCCATATATGCCGGCCAGGTGGCCGGGCGGCGCGCTGACTCAATGGCTGCTGGCTTTTACCTTGCTGATCGTCGGCGTGATGCTGGTGGTGGGCGTAGCCAACGCGCTACTGAGCCGGCTCGTGCAGGTATCCGGTTTGAGCGGCGTGGACCGCTCGCTGGGTTTGATGTTCGGCCTCGTACGCGGGGTCATCCTGGTGTTGATTCTGGTCGCCCTTGCAGGCCTGACCGAATTGCCCCAGCAGGAATTCTGGCGCAACGCCTTGCTACGGCCCTACGCGGTCCAAGGCGTGCACGAACTGAAACCGCTGCTTCCCGAGACACTCGCTGCTTACGTCCGTGTGTGACGATGACAAGCTGATGAGCCGTTCAGGGAATCACGCAGGACACCGGCGCGACCCGGATGCTTCCCCGGCACCGGCCGCCGTTACGAATTTCGTACCTTTGAAGGACATGCCATGTGCGGCATCGTAGGCGTAGTTTCCCAATCTCCGGTCAATCAGCTGATCTATGACAGCCTGCTGCTCCTGCAGCACCGCGGTCAGGACGCAGCCGGTATTGCGACGGCGAACGGCAGCAATTTCCACATGCATAAGGCCAACGGCATGGTGCGCGACGTGTTCCGCACGCGCAACATGCGCAGCCTGCCCGGCACGACCGGTATCGGCCAGGTGCGTTACCCGACGGCCGGTTCCGCGTCGAGCGAAGAAGAAGCCCAGCCGTTCTACGTGAACGCGCCGTTCGGCATCATCCTCGCTCACAACGGCAACCTGACCAACTGGCAGCAACTGAAAGACGAGATGTTCCGCGTCGATCGCCGCCACATCAACACCAATTCCGACACTGAAGTGCTGCTCAACGTGCTTGCGCACGAACTGCAGCTCTCCAGCTCGGGCCTGCAACTCGATCCGGCGGCCGTGTTCAAGGCAGTCTCGGGCGTGCATCGCCGCGTGCACGGTTCGTATGCGATCGTCTCGCTGATCGCCGGTTACGGCCTGCTCGCCTTCCGCGACCCGTTCGGCATTCGCCCGCTTTGCCTCGGCAAGCAGGAAACGGCGCATGGCGTCGAGTGGATCGTCGCGTCGGAATCGGTGGCGATTGAAGGTATCGGCTTCGAATTCGTGCGCGACGTGGCGCCGGGCGAAGCGATCTTCATCGACATCGAAGGCAATCTGCACTCGCAGCTTTGCGCGACCAACGCCAGCCTGAACCCGTGCATTTTCGAACTCGTGTACCTCGCGCGTCCGGACTCGGTGCTCGACGGCGTGCCGGTCTACAACGTGCGTCTGCGTATGGGCGATTACCTCGCCGAGAAGATCAAGCGCGAACTGCCGGATGTGCCGATCGACGTCGTGATGCCGATTCCCGATTCGTCGCGGCCGGCTGCGATGCAGGTCGCCAAGAAGCTCGGCGTCGAGTATCGCGAGGGCTTCTTCAAGAACCGTTACGTGGGCCGTACCTTCATCATGCCGGGCCAGGCAGTGCGCAAGAAGTCGGTACGTCAGAAGCTCAATGCGATGGCGATCGAATTCAAGGGCAAGAACGTGCTGATCGTCGACGATTCGATTGTGCGCGGCACCACCTCGCACGAAATTGTGCAGATGGCGCGTGATGCAGGCGCGAACAAGGTGATCTTCGCCTCGGCAGCACCGCCCGTGAAATTCCCGAACGTCTACGGTATCGACATGCCGACGCGCGGCGAACTGGTCGCCCATGGCCGCACCGATGAAGAAGTCGCACGCATGATCGGCGCGGATCACCTCGTGTACCAGGACGTCGACGCACTCAAGCAGGCCGTGCGCGATACCAACCCGGCGTTGAAGGAATTCGAGGCGTCGTGCTTCGACGGCAACTACATCACCGGCGACGTGACGACCGAGTACCTCGATCGCATCGAAACGGCCCGTCTCGCACCGTCCGCGCAATCGGACCGCGACGCCGCCAGTGAAGCGATGGAAGGCGGTGCGGCGCGTTCGCAACTGCATCTGCAGCTGTCGGTGGAGTAAAACCTCATCGCAGTGGGTGGCGCGTGGCGGCAATGCACGCAGCGCGCCACGCATGTTAGGATAATGGTTTGCGTCGATTTGATCTCAGCTTGCGGACGCGGGGCAACCCAAAACAGCTAAAGCGAACGGTGGAAAAAGCAGCAACCGCCCGCCGCCGCTCCAGCTTTCCCCCCGCACATAAAGCCCGCTTATGCCGACGCAAAGCGGGCTTTTTTGTTGCCGGCGCGTTTGACTTTCTTCAGCCTGACGACGAAGGTCAAACGGTAAGCGCCGGTCTGGAAAACGTGGCAACACGTGGAAAATGGAACTAGAACCAACATGGACGACTCCCTGAACTTCGACACCCTCGCAGTCCGCTCGGGCACGCTGCGCAGCGACTTCAACGAGCATTCGGAAGCGATTTTCCTCACGTCGAGCTTTATGTTTACAAGCGCCGCCGACGCCGCCCAACGCTTCAAGAATTCCGAGGACAATTACACGTACTCGCGCTTCACGAATCCGACGGTCACGATGTTCCAGGACCGTCTTGCCGCGCTCGAAGGCGGCGAGGCGTGCATTGCTACGGCCTCGGGCATGGCCGCGATCATGTCGGTGGTGATGTCGGCGTTGCAGGCGGGCGATCACCTCGTCAGCTCGCGGAGCCTGTTCGGTTCGACGCTCGGCATGTTCTCGCAGATCTTCAGCAAGTTCGGCATTACGACCACCTTTGTCGATCCGACTGATCTCGACGCGTGGAAAGACGCCGTGCGGCCCGAGACGAAGATGTTCTTCCTCGAGACGCCGTCGAACCCGCTGACCGAAGTCGCTGACATCGAGGCGATCGGCAAGATTGCGAAGGCAGCGAACGCGCTGTTCGTAGTCGACAACTGTTTCTGCAGCCCGGCGCTGCAGCAACCGCTGAAGCTCGGCGCGGACGTCGTGATGCATTCGGCCACTAAGTTCCTCGACGGCCAAGGGCGCGTGCTCGGCGGCGCGCTGGTTGGCTCGAAGCAGTTCATCATGGAAAAGGTGTTTCCGTTCGTGCGCAGCGCAGGACCGACGTTGTCGGCATTTAACGCGTGGGTGTTGCTCAAGGGCATGGAAACGCTGTCGCTACGCGTTGAAAAGCAGTCGGATAACGCGCTGGAAATCGCGCGCTGGCTGGAAGCGCATCCGGCTGTGAATCGTGTGTTCTATCCGGGGCTGGAATCGCACCCGCAGTACGAAATTGCCAAACGTCAGCAGAAAGCCGGCGGCGCGGTTGTGTCGTTCGAGTTGAAGGGCGATACGCCCGAAGCGCAGCGTGCGAACGCGTGGCGCGTGATCGACGGCACGAAGATCTGCTCGATCACCGCCAACCTCGGCGATACGCGTACGACGATCACCCATCCTGCTACGACAACACACAGCCGCATTACGCCGGAAGCGCGCGCGGCAGCGGGCATTTCGGAAGGGCTGATTCGTCTCGCCGTCGGGCTGGAGAATGCGGGCGATATCCGCAATGATCTGGCGCGTGGTCTGGCGGGGTAAGCGGGTAGTGGGCCGACCAGGGAGATTGGCGAGCGGGAGGCGACCGTGCGAGTAAGGCTCGTTTTTCAGGATGGGCTTCGCCCCAAGTTGACTATGATGGACGGCTTGTTTTTCGCTCTGAGCCGTTGCGTAAGTCATCGTGCCGAATCCCATGCTGCCCATCTCGATCATCGTTCCCTGCTACAACGCGGCCGCAACGCTCGCACGTACGCTCGATAGCTGCGTCATCCAGCCCGAGGCGGCGCAGATCATCGTTGTGGATGACGGCTCGAGCGACGACTCGATCGAGATCGTATGCCGCTACGGTGAACGCGATCCACGAGTGTGCCTGCTGCAGATGCCCACGAATGGGGGTGCCGCGCGGGCGCGCAATTGGGGGGCGATGCATGCAACGCAACCGGTGCTGGCCTTTATCGACGCCGACGACGAGTATTTCCCTGGTGCGCTTTCGGTGGCGAGTGGCTTTCTCAAGCAGATTCCGTCCGCGGCCTCGATCCGGCTCGATGTGGAATACGCGGGCTTTCCGTTGGAGATCATCGAGCATCCGCTGTTCGAGGCGTGCTGTGAGGCGCTCAGTAATATCTTGCCCAGCAGCCTGATCATTCGCCGGTCGGTCTACGCGGCGTTCGGCGGCTTTCCGATGGACGACTTTTTCCGCCACAGCGGCGGTGAAGACGCGGCTTTTGCAATGGCACTTTCCAGCCTCTTCGGCGACCGGCGTGTCATCGGTGCCAAGCTTGTGCGCATGCACTATCATCCGCGCAGCCATGCCGGGCACTACTTTCGGATTTCGATGGGCATGCAGGCGCGGGATCTCGAGAAGTCTGCTGAGTTTTCCCCTCTTGCGCACCAATTCGTCAACAAGGCTCGGACAGATATTGCCCAATTGCGCACCTTGAGCGCACCAGCCGGTAATGCATTGCCTTAGCCAAGCGATAGGCACCCGCCGCGCTACTCAGGCACCCCCGACGACGCTGAAACGCGTCAACTCAATGCCGCACAGTGCGCCATTGCCCGGGCGCTAGCCCGAAACGTCGCGTGAATGCGTGCGTGTAGGCGCTCTGGTCTCCAAAGCCGACTTCAAGCGCGATGTCGGTCAGCGAACGGCGTGGATCGGCGAGCATCGTGATCGAGATATCAAGCCGCAGACGCTGCAGATAGCGATGCGGCGTCTCGCCAAACGCTTCAATGAATAACTGATGAAAGCGCCGCATGCCGAAGCCACAATGCGTGGCGAGATCGGCGATGCGCAGCGGCTCCGAGAGATGCGCGCGTAGCCAACGGTCGATGCGCGCGAAGTCGAGACCTGCGCCTGGCGCACCGACGAACGCCGCGGATTGGGTCGTGCCCGCGTCCGTCAGCATGGCCGCGCACAGACGTGCGGCGGCATCCCAGTGAAAACGGCGCGTAGCCAGATCGTCACCAGCTTGCATACCACCCGTTGCGCGGGCGGCGATGCTATGCACGAGCTGCGTCAGCGACGCATCCACCGACACTGCCCGTGCGCGGTCAAACAAACGCTCCGGCACCGCAAGCGATGTCGCAGGCAGATCCAGCACCAATTGCCGATTCTCACCGACACCCGCGTAGTCGTGCTGCGCGCCAGCCGGAATCAGCCACGCGGAACCGGAATCGATCAGTTGACCAACCCCGTCCACCGTCATCACCATCGCGCCGTCGAGCCCCAGCACGACTTGATGAAAGTCGTGCACATCTGACGCCTCGATCGCGCCATAACGGCGCAACGAAACGCTGGGGGCGGCGACGGCAGCGTGGCTCATTTGCAACCTGACAGACTTAGACTTCGAGCAGTTCGACTTCGAACACGAGCGTCGCATTCGGCGGAATCACGCCGCCAGCACCGCGCACGCCGTAGCCGAGTTGCGGCGGAATTGTCAGCTTGCGCACACCGCCGACCTTCATGCCCTGCACGCCTTCATCCCAGCCCTTGATGACCATGCCGCCGCCCAATACGAATGCGAACGGATCGTTACGGTCCTTGCTCGAGTCGAACTTCTGGCCGTCGGTCAGCCAACCGGTGTAATGCACGCTGACCGTTTTACCGGCGACGGCTTCGGCGCCAGTGCCTTCGGTCAGGTCTTCGTATTTGAGGCCGGATTCGGTAGTCACGGTCGACATGAGTTGCTCCTTAACACTGGTCGTAAAAAGCGACATTGTAGGCGTGTTGGCAGCCCCTCGCCCAGATCACGCGGGTTTCGTTGCAGGTTTTGACGCGCTTGCGAATCTGCAGAGACCCCCGCGGGCGGGTACGCGGCCTGCTTCACGATGGAGCGTGCCTATAATGGGAGTTCCTTCCACTTCCCTGTACTGCCTGAGAGGGCTTCGATCGTGACAACGTCTTCCACCGGAACGGGCAGCGGCCAGCAGGCCGCTTCCGGCGTCTCCTTGTCCGAACGCACCGCGCATCTGTGTGCCGAGGCTGCGCTATTCATGCGTGACCACGTGCTCTCATTGGTATCGCACGACTTGCGCGGCCCGCTGAATGCGATCCATAGCTGGGCCTATGTGCTCGAACGCAAGCTCGATGCCAACGACCCGGCCGCGCAGCGCGCCATTGTCGGCATTCGCAGCGGAGTGGATCAGCAGGTCAAGCTGCTGGAAACGATCGTCGATACGACTCGTGCCGGCACCAAGACGCTGGCGCTCGTGCGCGAGCCATTCGCCTTGCAGGCGCTGTTCTCGGATTCGGTTGACGAGGTCCGCGCGGGGCTTGCGAGGTCGCGCGGTGTTTCGGTCGCATTCGAATCGGGACTCTCTACCGAGCAATTCAACGGCGACCGCGAACGTCTTGCCGCCGCACTGTGGCTGATGCTCACGTTCGCGGTGGAGGCCAGCGCGAATAGCGCGAAGGTCACGCTGGCATCGAGCGCCGACGCCAGCGCATGGCACGCCGTCATCACTTACGATGCGACTTTGGCTGCACTCGACGATGCTTCAGTGCCTCATCTGCTTGAGCCGTTCGCGCGCACCCAGGCACGAGCGCCGCGCGAAGCGGGACGGATTGCGTGGGTGCTTTCGCTGTGCAAGCGCGTCGCGGAAGCCCATGGCGGCACCTTCGAGCAAGGCGAGATGCAGGACGGCCAGGCCTCGACGCTGGCGTTGCACATACCGCTCGTCGCGGCTTGACGGGCAGGCTGGAAACGTTTTCATCGAGCTTTCGCACTCTCAAGAACGCTGCGGGCCGCCTCGAGCGTTCCGTCCCGTAGGAAGTCCCCTTGGGGGATTGACCCCCGCGGGGGGCCTGTCGCGAAGCGACAGGTTTGGGGGCATCTATATACTGACAACTTTTGTTGCCGGAGCCTTTTCTCTTGATTCAGGTCGTCGCCCTTATTGGTGCGTTGTTGCTCGTTGCGCTCAACGGATTCTTTGTTGCGGCCGAATTCGGTCTCGTAAAGTTGCGGCAGACGCGAGTGCAGAGCCTTGCCGCGAAACACGGCATGCGTGGCCGTCTGCTGGGAAAGGTGCACGGGCATCTCGACGCCTATCTGTCCGCCTGTCAGCTCGGCATTACGCTTGCATCGCTGGGCCTGGGCTGGATTGGCGAGCCGGCCTTTGCGGACCTGCTGACGCCGGTGTTCAGCTTGTTGGGTATCGAATCGGAGAAGGTGATCCACGGCGTCTCGCTGTTCTTCGCGTTCTCGTGTATCTCGTTCCTGCATATTGTGGTGGGCGAACTGGCGCCGAAGTCGCTCGCCATTCGTCAATCCGAGAAGGTATCGCTGTGGGCCGCCACACCGCTCTACGGGTTCTACTGGGCGATGTACCCGGCAATCTGGTTGCTCAACACCAGCGCGAACGCGGTCCTGCGCCTGGCCGGGCTGACGGCGGATCACGGCGGTGACGCGCATTACTCCACCGAAGAGCTGAAGCTCATCCTGCGCGGTCGCCATGCCAGCGTGGCGAGCGGCATCGGCGCAGCGGACGGCGCGTACAGCCAGGACGAATGGAACACCATCGCACACTCGCTGGATTTCTCGCGCATGACGGTCTCCGATCTGATGCGCCCGGCCTACGAGATGGTCGGACTGCGGCGCGATCTGCCGTTGCGAGAGAACATGCAGGTGGTCGCACGGCATCGCTTCAGCCGCTATCCGCTGTTCGAGGATGCCTCGGGCGAGCGTGTGGCCGGCATGATCCACCTGAAGGATTTGCTGCTGGCGCGCCACGCAGGCAGCACGCTCGACGATCTCTCGAAGTATGTGCGGCCGGTGCAGTATGTGAAGCCGGAGATGCCCGCGTTGGAACTGTTCCGGCGCTTTCGCAAGGGCGCGCCGCATATGGCTCTCGTAGGACACAAGAATGCGGCGCCGATAGGCTTTCTCACGCTCGACAATCTGCTCGGCGCGCTGGTCGGGCAAATCCACGACGAATTCCGTCAAGGCGATGCCGATTGGACCCGGATGGACGACGGCACCTTGATGGGCAAGGGCAGCCTGCCCGTGGTGTCGCTGGAGCGGGCGCTGGGGATCGATATTGACGAAGGCCGGGCCGAATCGGTTGGCGGCCTGGTGATTCAGGCGCTCAACGATCTTCCGAACGAGGGGCAGCGAGTCGAGTTTGATCGCTTCGATATCGTCGTTAAGAAGATGAAGGGGCCGCGTATTTTGCTGGTGCGGGTCTATCCGAAGGCGTTCGATGATGAGGGTGGTTGACCGGGGGCGCCATGGGATATCTGCTTGTACTGTTCGTAGGGCTGCTGGCAGGCATGCTGAGCGGCGTGATCGGCACAGGTTCATCCATGATGCTGATGCCCGTGCTTGTCATGCTGTTCGGGCCGCAACAGGCCGTGCCGATCATGGCGATCGCTGCGATCATGGGCAATCTGGGCAAGGTCCTGGCGTGGTGGCGTGAAGTCGACTGGCGCGCCTGCGCGGCGTATTGCTCGACTGCCGTGCCCGGCGCGGCGCTGGGTGTGCGGACGCTGCTCGCGTTACCGCCGCATGCGGTCGAACTTGCACTCGGCCTCTTCTTTCTCGCCATGGTCCCCACACGGCGCTGGCTGGCGCGTCGTGCGATTCAATTCTCGCTGCTGCATCTCGCGCTGATCGGCGGCGTGGTGGGTTTTCTGACGGGCATCGTTGTATCGACCGGGCCGATCACCGTGCCGGTGTTCATGTCGTACGGGCTTGTGAAAGGCGCATTTCTTGCAACGGAAGCGGCCGGGTCGCTCGCGGTGTACGGCACCAAAGTCGCTGTGTTCAAGCACTTTGGCGCGTTGCCGTTGCATGTCGTGTTCGATGGCCTGATTACCGGCTCGGCGCTGATGGCAGGCTCATTTGCGGCGCGCTATGTAGTGGTTCGCATGAGTGCCCGCACTTTCAAGCTGGTGGTCGACGGCTTGATGCTGTCCTCGGGACTTTCGCTGCTGTGGGCCGCAGCGAGGTAGTAGTAGCGATTCACTGACCCCTCAGCCCACAGAAGCCTCGAACACTCGGCGGTAGTTGCCGCCGAGGATCATCCCCACCTCCTCCTTGGTGAACCCGGCCGTCATCAGCGCATCTGCCAACGCCGGCAACTGCTCGTAGCTGCGGAACACGGGCGGGTTGATGAAACCGAGCATGTCCGTGCCCAATCCCACATGCTCGACGCCGACCACATCGGCCATGCGCTTCATGCCATTTGCCATCCCCTGCAAATCGCGATACGTCCCGGAACTCGGCCACACCCCGATCACGCCGCCTGTGCCTGCGACCAAACGGGCATGGTCCGGTGTGATCAGGCGGCTGCGTGCCGATGGATGCGTCGCCAGTGCGGTATGTGACAGGATCAGCGGTTTGCTCGTCGTGTTCGCGGCACGCTTGACGAGGTCATAAGTGCCATGCGCGACATCCACGACGATCCCTAGCGAATTGCAACGACGCACCACGTCCGCGCCGAAGTCGGTGAGGCCGCCGTGGATCGGCGGCTCCGTCTGGATATCGCCGAGTTCGTTGACACGATAGTGGGTGAGTTGCAGATGGCGCAGTTGATGCTGCGTGTACGCTTCATCGACGCGATCGAGCTTGCCCTCCAGGAAATCGCCGCCCTCAGCGGCGATAATCACGCAAGGTCCCGTTTTGCTATTGGCAGAAAGCGATGCCGTGTCCGTCACCACCGGCATCTGCTCGCGTTGAATCAACGCGTGTGCGCGAGCGAACTCGGCCTGACCGAGGGCATATAGTTCGCCATCCTGAGGAGTTCGCCAGGCTTCGATGCGCTTGCGATCGGCGGTAACGTGCGTGACGACTGTGTCGGTGACGATGGCGAGACAGATGACGTTCATCCCGCCCGCGCGCATCGGCGCCCCGAGGGGAACGAACGGACGATTGGCCCCAATTGCTGGGTCGCGCGACACGATCACCCGGCCAGCGTGGCTGTGCATGTCCATCGCCAGGGTGTCGGCGGTGCGCCAGGCGGATGGATTGTCCGACGTTTGCGCGTCCGGAGTCTGCGGATCTGCTGTCTGAGCGTCCGGCTTTTCGGTGTAGCTCGAGAACCGGCCAGGCGCGCAGGCTGCGAGGCCCAGCGCCGCGCTCGATGCGAGAAACGCCCGGCGACCCAAACTGCGCGGCGCGTGGTCCGGTAGTAAGTCAACCGGACGAGCGTCGACGAGTTGATAACGCCAGCCGGCGGGGTCGTCGATGAGGCGCTGTAGGCGTCCCCTGAGCGTGACCGCCTGCTCCTGCGGCGCGCAGGGCACAGCGGCAAACACCTCCACGCATGAGAGCGGATCGCGCGGCACGCAGCCGCCACAGCAAGGCGCATCCGCTGCGAGCACAAAGTAATCGGCTTCGTCTGCTGTGAGATCAAGCGGAATCACCCAGCCGCATAGTTTGATCGTCGCGCCGTGTAGTGAATCGGCTTCGCCCGTTCGGATACTCGACCAGTCAAGAGGCATAGGCATTCCTGTGGCTTGAGTGTCAACCTGAATGTGCAAAGCACAGCGTATTGCGTGCAGATGAAGCAAGCGTGTCCTACTTAGGCTCCGCACCTTGCTCGACGCCGGCGCTCCTCTTCACTTGGCCGCCGCGCGTGTCCGCCCCGTCGCGGCACGGGCGGGGCGCCGCTTGCCTGACGTCAACGTCGTCAATGTCTGTTCAACGATGGCAAGCGCCTCGGCCTTTAGCGTCTCCGGATCGTCCGCATCGTCGAGCAGCAACGCCGCTTCGCAAACCATGCGACCAATCATCCGTGCCGCAAGGTAGGGATTTGCAACCAGCGGGTCACCTTGCTGAGCGCCGCCTGAGAGCGCCGCAATCAGGAGCCCGTAAATATGCGCTTCCTCGATCTCCCTGCAGCGCGTGGCGCCGAGCACGGCGGGCGCGGCCTCGATCACGAGGTGCCGGTACGCGGGCTCGGAGCACACCTCCAAAAACTCGCGAATGCCGGCACGTATGCGGCGTGATTTCGGCACGGCTTCGGCGGCGGCACGCACGCGATCCGCAGCCGCAGTCTGTAGCGAGACCACCAACGCATCGAACAACGCCGCCTTGTCGCTGAAGTGGTGATAGAACGCGCCGCGCGTCACACGCGCCTTGCGGGCGATCGCCTCGATGCCGACCTGCTGATATCCCTCCGACGTGAACAACTCGCCTGCTGCGGTAACCAGCGCTTCGCGCGTGGCATCCGCGTATTCCTCACGACGTGTTTTGAACGGACCGACGTTTTCCATGGGAGTTTTGCACACCGCTTGACTTTTCACCTTCGCATCGTAGTATACATACACAATGTATGTGAAATTCATGGCGTATGTCGTCGTGAAGCGTGAAGCCTGCGTCGTGAGTCGACGCTCTCTCGGGAGATTTGCAAATGACTGTTTCAACGAATACCGATGTGAAGTACGTCCCGCCTTCGGCCGAACAAATGCGGAATGCCCGCGCTGTAGTCAACCGTTTCGCCGAGCACTGGAGCCATCCCGTCGCAGACGAGCTGCGCGACCTGATGCACGCGGACACACGCAACCTTATCCCGCCCATGACCGTGCCGGCGGATCGGGAAGGCGTGGTCGAGCATTTCAGGCAGGTGCTGGCTCAGCTACCGGATCTGAAAGTGGAGGTGCTGCAATGGGCGCCAACGGGTGACGCCGTATTGATCGAGTGGCGAGCGTCGGCAAGTGTTGGAGGCGAGGCGCTTGAGTGGCAGGGCGTCGACCGCTTCAATGTCCGCGGTGAGCGCATGTATCAGGGGCAGGTGTATTGGGACACGCGCCGGGTGGCCGAGCAGGTGGCCGATGCGGCACGGCGCGCAACCGAACGGCGCGCCGCCGCCTCATGATCTGAGCATATTGGGGGCCGGCGGGGCTCAAGCCCGCGGCACCCCGTCCTCCACCAGCACCGCCACCGGCATTGCCGCGAGCGCATCGCGCACCAACAGCAAGCCGTTATCCTCGACTTTGGGCGCAGCGGTGCTCATCCAGTCGAAGAGTGAGCGCGAGTTCAGCTCAGCGGGCATCTCAACCGCCGTATCCTCCCACTGTGCTGCGTCGACGAGTGGCAAGTCGTTGCCCTTATTCAGCAAGCCCGCAGCGAGATGCGTCACGATGATTACGGCCCACGCGTTGGCATGTCTTCGCGCGAACGCGACCACGTGTGCCGCGCGCTTGCCCTTCACGGTCAGCGGTAAATACGTGCCCTCGCTCAACAACTCCGGCAGATGCGCGCGTAGCGCCAGCAAGCGCTGCACGACTCCGAGTTTCACCCGTCCATTGCGCCAGTCAGACAGAAAGTCCGACGGCGGCGTCTCAACCAGCCACGCCGCCCGCTGCGCAAAATCGACGGGCCGGCGATTGTCCGGATCCACCAGACTGAAATCCCACAACTCGGTGCCTTGATACAGATCGGGCACGCCGGGCGAGGTGAGTCGCAGCACGGTCTGCTGCAAGCTGTTGATGGCTCCGGCCTGGCTGATCCGTGCGACCAACGCCGATAACTCGTGCAGGAAGGCGTCGCGCCGCTGCGGCCCGAGGATATCGAACAGGAAGTCGCGGCAGGCCTTCTCATACGCTTCGTCGGGCGCGAGCCAGGACGTGCGCAGCTTCGCTTCACGCAGCGCCTTTAACTGCCATTGCGCAACCCGTTCGGCGAGCTCCTTGACGCCGGCTTCGTCGTCGGGCGAGAGCTCGGGCGGCCAGCAGCCCACTAAGGTCTGATACAGCATCGCCTCTTCTGCCGGGCCCGGCGCCCAGTCGTGATCCGACGTGGTGGTACTGCCGTCCAGCGCGCGGCGCTGCAGCGCGTTCACTGTAGACCATGCGCGCAGCGTCGCGCTCCAGTCTTGCGCGATCTCACTGAGCACCGCAAGACGTGCCCGCACGTCTTCACCGCGTTTGTGATCGTGTGTGGCGGTTGCCAGCATCGCGTGCGGGAAACGGCGTGCACGTTCGAGAGTGGCGGCGTGGAACTGCTCGATCGAAAGCGCAAACTCGCCTGGGTCCGAACCCACTTCGTTGCGCGACAGCAAGCGGCCATAGCGATAGCAGGCGGTGTCCTCGACCGCTTTCGCAGCCACCGGCGCAGTCAATTGCGAGAATAACGTCTGCGCCGTACGACGGGATGTGCTCGCGTGATTGAACGGCTGCCCACTCGTACCTTGCTGCGCGCCGGCGGCCGCACTCTGACGCACCACTGCGGCGTCCTCAGCCGCACCGTTGCCCAGCCAGGCATCGACCTGCTCCAGCACGGCGTAGTCGGCAGGCGGGAGCGTTCGTCTCGCGCCGGCTAGTGCCTGATTGAAATAGACATTGTCGGCCTCCGAGCGCAAACCGCTCTGCGGATAAATGCGATACACCGGAAAATGCACGACCAGTTCGGTCAGCACGCGTCGCAATGCCGTGAACGTGAAATCGCGCGTGTTGATCGAATCGCGGGCAATCCGGTGCAGCGCACGCGCCGCGCGGTCCAGTTCCGCGGAGAGGTTTTCCGCGAGGATCTTGCGCCGCGCCGGCAGCGCCTCATCCGCAAACTTCGCGCTGCGTCCGGTCAGTTCGGCCCACGTGGTGGCGAGCGGTTCGGCACCCGCCGGATCGTGCAACAACGCGCCGACGTCGTTCATGAAGTCGTAGCCGGTGGTGCCGTGGATTGGCCAGTCGCCGCGCAAAGGTTCGCCGCGTCCGAGGATTTTCTCGACCACGATATACGGCTCGCCGTCGCGCAGTTCGCCGAGGCGTTGCCGCAGCCGCTGGCAATATTCGCGTGGTTCGGCGAGACCGTCCACATGGTCGATCCGCACGCCGTCGATCAAGCCTTCCGCATAGAGGCGAAACGGTAGCGCGTGGACCGCGTCGAACACCTCGGGCCGTTCAACCCGGATGCCGGCCAGCGTGCTGATGTCGAAGAAGCGCCGCCAGTTCACTTCGTCCGACGCCGTGCGCCACCAAGCGAGCCTGAAATGCTGGCGCTCGAGCAGCCGATGCAGACGGTCGCGCGAAACAGGTTCGCCCGGCGCATAGTTGGCCAGCGCGGCTTCGATAGCCGACAAGCCGTGTTGGGCAACGAACTCGCGCAGCAACTCGCGCGCTTCAGTGGCGCGCGGCTGGTCAGCGGGTTGCGTGGTGAGGCCCTGGAAGCGCGCGGCGAGCGCACTGAAATCCGCGCGCTCGGCGCTTTGCAGAATCGCTGCATAATCGACCGGACACACAAGGCCGACGTGAGGCCCGTAGGCAATGTAGAAGTGTCCCGTCTGCGCAGAGAAGCGCAGTTCGATGCGCCCCGCCGCGAGTTCGTCGCCGTACGATGCTCCCAGGCACGGCATCAGGACCTTGCCGCGCAGGGCAGGGTCGGGCGAATGCCAGTCGACGTCGAAATGCCGCGCATAGGCACTATGGCGTCCCCATTCGAGGATGTCGAGCCACCAGGCATTGCTCGATCCGCCGACACCCATGTGATTCGGCACCACGTCGATAATCAGTCCCATGCCACGTTCGCGCAGTTTCTCGACCAGCCGTCTCAGGCCCGCTTCGCCGCCACATTCCGCACTGATCTGACTGTAGTCGACGGTGTCGTAGCCGTGCGTCGAGCCCGGCTCGGCAGTTGTCACGGGCGATGCGTAAACGTGACTCACGCCGAGCGCAGCAAAGTACTCGACGTGCGCCAGTGCGTCGTCGAAAGTAAAGCCCTTGTGAAACTGGAGCCTGAGTGTGGAACGCGGGACGGTCATGGTGTGTCGGGCCCCGAAGAATCAGTAGTGGACGCCGAGGCGGCAGCGGGAACGGTGGCGCTGCGGGCGCGCTCGACCGCGAGCAGGCGGTCGCAGAAGGTCGGCTCGGCGAACAGTTCGTCGACCGGCAACGCGAGGCGCCGCCGCCAGTTCGGATGCTCGTCGATCGAGCCCGGCAGATTTGGCTGGTCTTCGAGCGCAAGCAGATCCTCGAGCGGATACGTGACGAGCGGCGTGGGCGTGGCGGCGACGAAGGCGAGCGCTTCATCCACGGGCGCGCTCTCGGGCGGCGGCGCGGGCACATCCTTCGCGGCGACGCCCGCCTGCTGGAACGCGGCCCATAGCGCAGCGCGATCCTCCGCGCGCGCCGCTTGCGCCACTTCGACGGGGTCGCGGCCGTCGGCGCGCGGCAGGGTCTGGCCGATGCGGTTGCGCCAGACGATGTCGGCGCCGCGCCACCAGCCGGTGACGGTCGGCAAATCGTGCGTGGTGGTGGTCCCGACTGCGTTATGGTCCCACCGCTGCGGCGGCTTGAAGCCTTTGCCTGACTCGGCGCCTTCGAACCAAAGGACGCGAATGCCTGCGATACCGTGTTCCTGGAGCCGTTCCCGGAAGCCGGGCGGCACCGTGCCCAGATCCTCGCCGACCACAATTGAGCGATGCCGCCATGATTCGAGCGCGATCAACCGCAGCATGTCTTCGAGCGGATAGCGCAGGTAGGCGCCGTTGCGCGCGCTTTCGCCTTCCGGTACGAGCCACAGACGGCGCAGGCCGAGGATGTGATCGATGCGGATGCCGCCGGCGTGCGCAAATGCGGCACGCAGCATGTCAATAAAGGCCGCGAAACCCTGGGTGCGCATGGCGCGTGGCGAGAACGTCGTCAGTCCCCATGCCTGACCGGCCTGGTTGAACAGATCCGGCGGCGCGCCGACCGACACGCCTTGCAGCATATCGTCGCGATACGACCACGCATGACTGCCGGCGCTGTCGCAGCCGACGGCGAGGTCTGCGATCAAACCCACTGCCATGCCTGCATCGCGCGCCGCGTGCTGGGCATGCGAGAGCCCCTTGGCGGCCAGCCATTGCAGGAACAGATGAAATTCGACTTCGTGCCGGTGTGCGTTCGCAAACGCTTCGACTTCTGCGCTGCGTGGATCGCGCAACGCCTCGGGCCAGCTACGCCAATGGCCGTTCGGCTCCGCTTGCGCAAGCTGAACCGCCTGCAATGCCTCGAAGCGCGCGTGGTCCTCGAGCGCCCGGCCACCGTGCACGCAGAACGCGTTGAATTCGAGAGCACGGGGCGCGTCTTGAGCTCGCTCGTGCACGCAGAACTGCTCGAAGAGCGTACGCAGTACCTTGAGCTTGAGCCGCACGGCCTGCGGCCAGTCGATCAATGTCAGGCGTTCGAGCTGCGACAACGTTTCGCCGGCCTGATGCGCTTCGATGGCGGCGCGCGCAGCCTCCACACCGAACACAGCGGCCGGATCGATATGCGTGACGTTGAGCCACAAGCGCGACGACGGCGAATACGGACTAAACCGCTCCGGCTCGGCGCTGAACATCGCATGGGTCGGACTGACGGCGAGCGCGTGCGCGCCGCGCTTCGCGCTTTCAATGGCGAGTTGCGCGAGCGCCGAATAGTCGCCGATACCGCCATCGCCCGTACGGCGCAAACCGTAGAGCTGGGCGGCGACACCCCACAACGGCGGCGCGGGTGTGTTCTGCACTGTCTGCCACGCATCGGCCACGGTATAGCAGCGCGACGGCGCCACCGCGAGCGTAATGCGGTGGTCGTTGATGTAGAGCGTGTGATAGCCGGGTTCGTCGATCGGCGACAGCAGCGCGGCTTCGCCTTTCGGCGCCGTGAAGCGACCATCGATCTGCGAACCGCTTTCCAGTTCGATGCGATAGTGGCTGCCGGATTTGATCGCCGCCGCCGGCAGCGCGATGCCGCGCTCGCATTCGGCGGTCATCAGCGGCGGCAGCTTGCGGCCGGACAGTTCCGCTTCGAGCGCGGCGGCGCTTTGGCGTATCTGGGCCGCGCTGCTGCACGGCAGCCCCATGCGTTCGAGCAACACGGCCAGCGTGGTTTCGGGAACCTGCTGGGTGACGTGATGCGCGTCTTGCCACTCGACCTCAAAGCCGGCGCGAGCAGCGAGGCTGTTGATGGACTCCGTGCGTCGCGTGGCGTTCATGCGTGCCACTCCCGGTCGATGACCTTGCGTGCATCGTGTGTGTTCGCGTACTCGCTGACGTCGCCGGTCAGCCACGCGACGAATGCATAGGACGGTAGCCGATGTTGGTCGAGATGATCGCGCACACGGGGCGGTGTTTCGAACACGACCTTTCCTTTGGGCGCCTCCGTCTCCGGAAATGGCACTTCGGCGTCGCTCAGATTCAGCGCGATGGTAAGCGTCTGTCCATCGCCGAGCCGCCAGCGTGCGACCAGCGCGTTGGCGTCACGCCCGTCCTGCGTGGATAGCACGGTTGCGCCCAGCGCTTTCGAATGCGCGAGGCGTGGCGTGACCAGCTTCGCCCGCACCGTCAGCGCGGATTTGTAGAAGTGCATCCAGTCAAGGCGTTCGTGCGCGTCGGGTTGCGCGGCGGGATCGGACGGCGGCGATGACGCAGCAAAGGTCTGAGGATGATTTGGATCGGGAATCTCTGCGCGGCGCTTTTCGTCGCTGAAGGATGCGAAGCGCGCGAATTCGCGGCGGCGTCCTTCGCGCACGGCATCCGCCAGGTCGCCTGTGTAGTCGGTGAAGAACAGGAACGGCTGATCCGAGCCGAACTCCTCGTCCATGAACAGCAGCGGAATCTGCGGCGAGAGCAGCAACAGGCCCGTGGCGGCCCGCAGCGCATCCGGTGAGCACAGCTTGCGCAGACGCTCGCCAAACGCGCGGTTGCCAATCTGGTCGTGGTTCTGCAGGAACATCACGAACGAAGTGGGCGGTAAATGGCCGCTCGGTTCGCCGCGCGGCTTGCCATCGTGGATCGGCGAAGGCTCGCCCTGGTATGCAAATCCTTCGGCCAGCGCACGCGCCAGCTTGCGGATTGGCTCATCCGCAAACGCATGATAGTAACCCTCCGTCTCGCCCGTCAGCAGCACATGCAGGGTGTTGTGCGCATCGTCGTTCCACTGCGCGTCGAAATGCGTTTCGAGCAGGTTAGCGGTGTTGTGCTCGTTTTCGAGGACGAGGTGTACGTGACGTCCGTGCCGCACCTTGGCGCGAATATGGTCTGATAGTTCGCGCAGCCATTCGTGATTGTCGATCGCGTGCACTGCATCGAAGCGCAGGCCGTCGAAGCGATATTCGTCGATCCAGTAGAGCGCGTTGTCGCAGAAGAAATCGCTCACCTCCGAGCGCTCGAAGTCGATGGCGGGGCCCCAGGGTGTGTAAGTGCCTTCGCGAAAGAACGGCTTCGCATATTGATGCAGATAGTTACCGTCCGGGCCAAAGTGGTTATAGACCACGTCGAGGAACACGTTCAGACCGAGACCGTGCGCCGTATCGATCAGCGCCTTCAGCTCGTCCGGTCGCCCATAGGACGAGTCGGGTGCATACGGCAGCACGCCGTCATAGCCCCAATTCCGCTGGCCGGGAAAATCGTTCAAAGGCATCAGTTCGATGGCGGTCACGCCCAGTTCGGCGAGCGCGGGCAGGCGCTGCATGACACCCGCATAGCCGCCCAGCGTGCCCACATGCAGCTCGTACAGCACGGTCTCTTCCCATGGCCGGCCATGCCAGTGCGGGTTTTGCCACGTGTAGGCGCGTGGATCGATCACTTCGCTTGGGCCGTGCACGTCCTGTGGCTGGAACCGTGAAGCGGGATCGGGTACCGCCAGTTCACCGTCGAGGCGGTAGCGGTACAGCGTGCCCGCGCCACCATCGGCTTCGGCTTCAAACCAACCATTGCCGGTCGGCGTCATCTCGAGCGTGACGGGTGTAGCCGGGCCTTCGATTTCGACTTGTACTGACTTGCACGATGGCGCCCAAAAACGAAAGCGCGTGCGCGGTCGCGCGCTCGCCGCACCCAGCAGCTGCGCCCCGAACGGCAGGCAATGCGCGTGATGACGCGCATGAGGATCAATCGGACTTTCGGACATGATTCGTCACCATTCGGTTTTGCTCCGCCGCCTCGTGCTCCGGCAACACTACGTGTGCGACTCGCCGTCAGTCGGCAGGGCCGTGCCTGGATCGGGTGGCAACGCGGTCAACAACCGCGGGCCGTGCTGCGGCCCAGCTTCCCAGCCGGCCTGCCAGTCTGCTTCGCCTACCGGCCGCGCGGCCATTATCACGAGGCCGTGGCCGGCCACTTCCACTTCCGGCACCGCCAACGGATGAGGGGGTGAGTCGGGGTCTGCGGTATCCAGCAGAACATGCCATTCCAGATGCGGCGCGGGCGGCGCGAAACGCAACGTGCCGCCCGACGCGTTCAGCATCATTAACAATACTTCTGTGTCACCGTCGAGTCCGGGACCCGCGCGGCGCAGCGTCAGCGCGCGCCCTTCCGGGTCCTGCCAGGCCTCGATGGTCAAGGGAAAGCCGCGTTCGTCGAACCAGCCGATGTCGTAAAGGCCGGGCAACACCTCACGGTCGCCGAACAGGAAGCGCGTCTCGCGCAGCAACGGATGCTGCTTGCGCAAGGCGATCACGCGTGCGACGAACTCGGTCATTCTGCGACCTTCTTCGGACCCCGCACGCTCCCAATCGATCCATGATAGTTCGTTGTCCTGGCAGTAAGCATTGTTATTGCCATGCTGGGTACGGCAGGCCTCGTCCCCGGCGAGAAGCATCGGCGTGCCGAGCGCCATGAACAGCGTCGCGATTAGCGAACGTGCTACCCGCTTACGCGTTTCGAGAATCGCCGGATCGTCGGTCGGCCCTTCGACGCCCCAGTTCGAACTGCAGTTCTCGTTGTGACCGTCGTTGTTGTTCTCGTTGTTCGCTTCGTTATGCTTTTGTTCATAGGAAACAATGTCGGCGACCGTGAAGCCGTCGTGCGACGCGACGAAATTCACCGATGCCCACGGCTTTCTGAAGCGGTGGTTGAACAGGTCGGCCGAGCCGGTGAGGCGCGCGGCGAGATCGGGGCGCAGCCCGGCGTCGCCGCGCCAGAAACGGCGCACGGTATCGCGAAAGCGGTCGTTCCACTCGGCGAAACCGGGTGGATGATTGCCGAGTTGATAGCCGCCTGGGCCGATATCCCATGGCTCGGAAATCAGCTTGCGCTGTGACAGGATAGGGTCCTGGCGCAAGGCGTCGAAAAAGCCGGAGCCCGCATCGAAGCCGTTATGTTCGCGGCCCAGCGTCACGCCAAGATCGAAACGGAAGCCGTCGATATTGAACGCCGTCGACCAGTAGCGCAGCGAATCCATCACCATCTGCAGCACGCGTGGATGCGGCAGATTCAGCGTGTTGCCGCAACCGGTGTCGTTGATATGGTGGCGTTCGTCGCCGGGCACGAGGCGGTAGTAGCTGGCGTTGTCGAGGCCGCGCCACGACACCGTCGGGCCCATCTCGCCGCCTTCGCACGTGTGGTTGTAGACCACGTCGAGGATCACTTCGATCCCTGCCGCGTGCAGTTGCCGCACGGCGATGCGCATTTCGTCGAGCCGGTGCGTGCTCAGATACGACGGCTCCGGCGCAAAAAATGCCGCGGTGTTGTAACCCCAGTAGTTGCGCAGCCCACGCTCCACGAGGAAGCGGTCGTTCAGGAACGCGTGCACCGGTAGCAGTTCGACGGCGGTGACACCGAGTTTTTGCAGGTGTCCGATAAATTCCGGCGACGACAGCGCCGCGAACGTACCGCGTTCGTGTGCACGCAAATTGGGGCGCAGCATCGACGCGCCGCGCACGTGGGTTTCGTAGACGACCGTCTCGCCCCAAGGCACGTTCGGCCGCGTGTCATGCGACCAGTCAAATGCCTCATCGATCACGACGCATTTCGGCATCGCCGGCGCCGAATCGCGCCGGTCGATCGACAGGTCGAGCCGGTTCGAATGCACGCGGTAGCTGAAGAGCGCATCGGACCAGCGAAATTGTCCCACGAGCTTGCGTGCATAGGGGTCGAGTAACAGCTTGTGCGGGTTGAAGCGATGCCCGTTCTGCGGCTGGTACGGGCCATGTGCACGAAACCCATAGGCGGTGCCGGGGTGCGCGTTAGGCAGATAGCCGTGCCAGATCTCGTCCGTGCATTCCGGCAGCGCATAGCGCTTCATTTCCTTGCGGCCGGTGGGGTCGAACAGGCACAACTCGATCTGCTGGGCATTGGCCGAGAAAACCGCAAAGTTGACACCGAGTCCGTCCCAGCTCGCCCCGAGGGGATAGGGCGAGCCCGGCGATAGCCGGTCGGGCAATGCATACATGGTTCCCGTCCTTATTCTGATGGTTCATTTCTTCGCGGGGCGTCCCTTCAGACTGTGCGTCGGCTTCGCGTCACGTGTCGGCGCGCAGCACGATTGTCGCGAGCGGCGGCAGAATCAGCGAGGCCGATTGCGGCTTGCCGTGACTCGCGACGTCCTCGGTGTGGATCAGCCCTCCGTTGCCGAGGTTCGACCCGCCGTACACGCTGGCGTCGGTGTTGAGAATTTCGCTCCAGCGTCCGGCGAGCGGCATGCCGAGGCGATAGCCGAGGCGTGGCACCGGCGTAAAGTTGCAGACGATCACCAGTTCGCGGCCCGCGCCGTCGACGCGCCGGTAGGCGAACACGCTGTTCTCAGCATCGTCGCCGATGAGCCATTCGAAGCCGCCAGGTTCGCAATCGAGCGTGTACAACGCCGGTTCGTCGCAATAGAGCAGGTTCAGGTCACGCACCAGTTTTTGCGCGCCGTGGTGTAGCGGATCGTCGAGCAGATGCCAGTGTGCCGAGCCGTCGTGGTCGAATTCCGCCATCTGTCCGAATTCGCCGCCCATGAAGAGCAGCTTCTTGCCGGGATGGGTCCACATGAAACCGAAATAAGCACGCAGGTTCGCGAAGCGTTGCCAACGGTCGCCCGGCATCTTGCCCAGCAGCGACCCTTTGCCGTGCACCACCTCGTCGTGCGAGAGCGGCAGCACGAAGCACTCCGAATAGGCGTACACCATGCCGAACGTCATGTTGTGGTGATGGTAGCGGCGGTACACCGAGTCTTCGTGCATGTAGTGCAACGTGTCGTGCATCCAGCCCATGTTCCACTTGAACTCGAAGCCGAGACCGCCGTCTTCGACTCGCGCCGTCACACCAGGCCATGCCGTCGATTCTTCCGCAATCGTGATCGCGCCAGGCACGCCCGGCACGTAGCCGACCTCGTGATTCAGCCGCTTGAGAAACGCAATCGATTCAAGATTCTCGCGCCCACCGTAGATGTTCGGCACCCATTCGCCCGCGGCGCGCGAATAGTCGCGATATAGCATCGAGGCGACCGCATCCACGCGCAGGCCGTCCACGTGATAGCGCTTGAGCCAGGCCAGTCCCGAAGCGATCAGGAACGCGCTCACCTCGTTGCGGCCGAGGTTGTAGATCATCGTGTTCCAGTCCTGGTGATAGCCTTCGCGCGGATCCGAGTGCTCATAGAGCGGCGTGCCGTCGAAGTCGATCAGGCCGTGCGCGTCGTTCGGGAAGTGCGCCGGCACCCAGTCGAGAATCACGCCAAGACCGGCTTCGTGTGCGCGGTTGACGAACTGGGCGAACTGCTCGGGTTTGCCGAAGCGCGCCGACGGCGCAAATTGCCCCAGCGGCTGGTAACCCCACGAGCCGCCAAACGGATGCTCGGCGATCGGCATGAATTCGACGTGCGTAAATCCCATGCCCTGCGCGTAGGGGATCAGGCGGTCGGCCAACTCGGCCCAGTCGAGACTGCGATGGCCTTCCTCCGCGATGCGCAGCCAGGACTCGGCGTGCACTTCGTAGATGGAGATCGGCGAGCGCGGCGTCTGATTGGCACCGCGCGACTGGATCCAGGCGTCGTCGGTCCACGGAAACTGCTCGATCTCGTCCACATGCGCGACGACCGACGCGGTAGCGGGCGGCCGCTCGGTTTGCATGGCACAGGGGTCGGCCTTCAGCGGCAGCGGATGACCGTCGCGGGCCAGCAGTTCGTATTTGTAGCGCGTGCCCGGGCCGACGCGGGGCACGAACAGCTCCCACACGCCGGCCTGATGACGCAGGCGCATCGGATGCCGGCGTCCGTCCCACGAATTGAAGTCACCGACCACCGAGACGCGCCGCGCATTCGGCGCCCACACGGCAAAGCGCACGCCGGGCACGCCATCGAACTCCATTGGGCGCGAGCCGAGACATTCGAGCACCGCGTACGGATCGCCGTGAGCCAGCCGGTGCAAGGGTTCATCGCCCAGCACGGGACCGAACGAATAGGTATCCTCGATTTCCTGCACGTGGCCATGCCAGTCGATGCGCAGCCGGTACGGCGCGGCCGCGTTGACGCGGCCGACGAACAGCCCGTTCGGATGGATCTTTTGCAACTCGCCGAGGGTCGCACCATCGGCGCGCGCAATCACGGTGACGTGCGCGGCATTCGGCAGCAGCGCGCGTACTTCTACACCCGCGTCGCCCTGATGCATGCCCAGTTGCGAAAACGGATCGGGATGGCGTGCCTCGACTAGCGCGTCGAGATCGAGCGGTTGCAGGCCGGCGGTCGGATCGTACTCACTCATAATCGCCCTCAGCCGGGTTAGGCGGTATGGCGCCGGCAGAGCCGGACGCCGATGGATCGTGGTGGGGAGTGCCCGTGTCGCCGAGCAGCCGGCTCGCGAGCGCGGCGAGACCGCGCACCGGCAAGCTGAGCCATGTCGGACGATTGGCGGCCTCGTAGCGGATTTCGTAGGCGGCCTTTTCGATCAGGAACAGGTCGAGCAGCGCCTGCTCCGACTCTGGTGCGACGAGCGGCTGGGCAGCCTCGGCAACCGCGTCGCGGTACGCCGAGAGGAAGCTTTCGGCCGCGTAGCCGCGGAAGCGGTCGAACAACGCGCGCTTGCGATCGGCGGTCTGTTGCGGCGCGCTTTCCGTGGTGGATTGCGCGGCTGCGCTGGCATACGAGAACGAGCGCAGCAAACCCGCGACGTCGCGCATCGGGCTCGACTTCTGGCGACGTTCTTCGAGCGAACGCGCCGGCTCGCCCTCGAAATCGATCAGATACGCGTCGCCTTGCGCAACCAGCACCTGACCCAGATGGAAGTCGCCGTGAATGCGCGTACGCAACGCGCCCGCGTCGGTCGGCACCAGCTTCGCGACGGCGTCAGTCAACGCCTCGCGCCGCTCGAGCAGGCTACGGGCCAGTTCCCGTGTATCGTCAGTCAATTGATCGACGCGTTGCGCGAGCAGGTCGAGCGCGGAGGCGAGCAAGGCAAGCGTGCCCTCGGTCCACGCCTGCACCTGCTCGGGCGTGGCGGCTTCGGGCTCGAACGCCGGGTCGTCGGAAGGCGAGGCGAGCGCGACATGCAGCTCGCCCAGACGCCTGCCGATAATGGCGGCCATGCTCCGGTAGCCGTCGATGGCCTGCGCTTCCTTCTCGCGATCGGGCACGGCGTCGTCGGCATCGACTGCGAGCGCGAGGTCGTCGATCGTGCGGCGCAGATAATCGAGCGCCCAGTTCCACGCGTCGCCCTGATTATCAATAAAGCCTTGCAGGATACACAGCGTATGCGGCACGCCAGCTGGGTCGACGCGTACCACTTCACCATAGAGCGGCGCCGTGTTGGCGTAACCGATCTTCGTGAGATACCGGCTGATTTCCGCTTCGGGATGGATGCCGCTTACGAGCCGCCGCACGAGCTTGAGCACCACTGCATCTGCGATGATCAGCGAACTGTTGCTCTGTTCGGCCGCCAGCCACCGTATTTCGGGCCGTTCACCGAGGTCGAGTTCGGCTAAACGATCGGTGGGAATGAAGCGGATTTCGCTCTTCTGCACCGTCGGCACCACCGCGCGTTCGCGCAGTTTGCGCAAGACGTTGTGCGCGAAGATCGGCAGGGCGAACGCGTCGGTCAGATGACCGACATTGCGGCCGCGGCGCACGCGGGCCAGCGCCAGTTGCATGAAGAGCGGCGTGGTGGTTTCGCCGCCCCACGTAATCGCGATTGGCAACACGTAGCGTTCGGTGTGATCGCCGACGTCCGCTTCGATCTCGGTGAAGGCGAAACCGCCGTTCGGGATCGTCGTGAGTGCCGCAAGGTGTACCGCTTTCAACTGCTGATCTTTAGACGCAAACCAGCGGCGCCGGCTCAACCACGAAGGCAGCACTTCGGATTCGAGCAGCCGAACGTTTTCCGGCGTCGGGCCGACCTGGCCTTCGCGGATCACAATCGTCACGAATTCGGGCAGCGGCTCCGAGTGCGCCTGTGCCCAGGTCGGACGCTGAGTGCCCGGACAGATGAGGAACCACAGAAAGCCATAGGGCGGAAACGTCAGCAGATAGGTAAGCTGGCCGATGGCCGGGAACACGGAATCCGCGGTCATTTCGATCGGCACGGACCCATTGAACTCGGACAGATCGAGCTCAACCGCTTGCGGCGCGCGCGATAGATTCGCGACGCACAGAATGGTCGGCTCTCCCGGCAACTCGCGCAGATACGCGAGAATCTTACGGTTGGCCGGCTTCAGGAAGCGGATCGTGCCGCGCCCGAAGGTCTGCTTCGCGCGCCGCGTAGCGAGCATGCGGCGGGTCCAGTTCAGCAGCGAGTGCGGATCGCGGCTCTGCGCTTCCACGTTCACCGCGTCGAAACCGTACAGCGAGCCCATCACCGGCGGCAGCACCAGTTGCTCCGGGTCGGCGCGTGAAAAGCCGCCATTGCGGTCTGACGACCATTGCATCGGCGTACGCACGCCGTCGCGGTCGCCCAAGTGGATGTTGTCGCCCATGCCCAGTTCGTCGCCGTAATAGATCACCGGCGTGCCGGGCATCGACAGCAGCAGCGAATTGATCAGCTCGATGCGCCGGCGATCGCGCTCCATCAGCGGCGCAAGACGGCGCCGGATACCGAGATTCAGCCGCGCGCGGCGGTCGCTCGCATAGGTATTCCACAGATAGTCGCGCTCGGAATCGGTGACCATTTCGAGCGTCAGTTCATCGTGATTGCGCAGGAAAATCGCCCACTGGTTGGTTTCCGCCAGGTCCGGCGTTTGCCGCATGATGTCGGTGATCGGAAAGCGGTCTTCGCTGGCGATCGACATATAGATGCGCGGCATCAGCGGGAAGTGGAACGCCATATGGCATTCGTCTTCGTCGCCGAAATATTCCTTCACGTCTTCCGGCCACTGGTTCGCCTCGGCGAGCAGCATCCGGTTCGGGTATTCGGCGTCGATGGTGGCGCGAATCTTCTTCAGGATCGAGTGCGTTTCCGGCAGATTCTCGTTGTTGGTGCCTTCGCGCTCCACCAGATACGGCACCGCATCGAGACGCAGCCCGTCAATGCCCATGTCGAGCCAGAAGCGCATGACCTGCAGCACTTCCTTCAGCACGGCCGGGTTGTCGAAATTCAGATCGGGCTGGTGCGAGTAGAAGCGGTGCCAGTAATACGCACCCGCAACCGGATCGTGGGTCCAGTTCGACGGCTCGCTATCGATAAAGATGATCCGCGTCCCGAGGTATTTCTGGTCCGTCTCGGACCACACGTAGAAGTTGCGATGGTTCGAGCCGGGCTTCGCAAGTCGCGCGCGCTGGAACCACGGGTGCTGGTCTGACGTATGGTTGATAACCAGTTCGGTGATCACACGAATGCCGCGAGCGTGCGCTTCCTGAATGAAGTGCTTCACGTCGGAAAGCTGGCCGTAGTCCGGATGCACATTGCGATAGTCGGCAATGTCGTAGCCGTCGTCGCGCCGTGGCGACGGATAGAACGGCAGCAGCCAGATCGCATTCACGCCGAGTTCGGCGATGTAGTCGAGCTTGGCAATGAGGCCAGGAAAGTCGCCGACGCCATCGTTATTGGCATCGAAGAACGACTTGATATGCACCTGATAGATGATCGCGTCTTTGTACCAGAGCGGGTCGTCGCTCAGCGTCGATACCTTGCCGCGCCTTGCCGGCTTCGCTTTCGCGGCGCGTCTGCTGCTAGCCACTTCGCCGTCTGTGGCCAGGGCTTGCGACGTGCTCTCGGTCGGGTCGTCACGTTTCATTACGCACCTTCGGTCGGGGGTTGGTAGCCAGCGTCTGCATGGCTGCCGCTTTCGTCGTCTGCGTTAGGGGGCTCGGCTGGCAGTCCGCCAACGGGCGCGATGCGCCAGATGGCGAACGGCATCGCGCCGGGATTGAGCCGCACGTGCTGCCAG
Source organism: Paraburkholderia sp. EB58 (assembly GCF_050436665.1). Taxonomy (NCBI): domain Bacteria; kingdom Pseudomonadati; phylum Pseudomonadota; class Betaproteobacteria; order Burkholderiales; family Burkholderiaceae; genus Paraburkholderia; species Paraburkholderia sp. EB58. Next base: position 54,116 of record NZ_JBNDMQ010000033.1, read on the forward strand.
CGGCCGTACCACTCGAAGCGCGCGCCGGTCATCTGGTCGACCACTTCGAGCGCTGCATGATCGTGCAAGTGCCAGTGGGCAAAGGTTGCCCACGAAAGCTCCACGTCGGCGCCCTGTTCGCTGAACGGGTCGAGATTGATGGCGACGACCACTACGTTGTCGCGCGCTTCGGTCGCTTTCTCGAAGAACAGGATGTGGTCATTGTGCGCCGTCAGAAAGGTGACGCCCAGATGCGATTGCAGCGCGGGATTCGCGCGGCGAATCCGGTTCAAGGCGCTGATTTCGCCGACGATGTTGCCGGGCCGATTCCAGTCCCATGCGCGCAGTTGATACTTCTCGGAATCGAGGTATTCCTCGCTGTTGGGCAGCGCAGCGGCTTCGCATAGCTCGAAGCCGCTGTACACACCCCACAGGCCCGACAGCGTCGCCGCGAGCGCTGCGCGAATCAGGAAGCCGGAGCGTCCCGAGGACTGCAGATGCCGCGGGTTGATGTCCGGCGTGTTGACGAAGAAATTCGGCCGGTAGTACTCGCGGATATTGGTCTGCGTGAGTTCGGTCAGATACTCGGTGAAATCGCGCTTCGATTCGCGCCACGTGAAGTACGTATACGACTGCGAAAAGCCGATCTTGCCGAGCCGGTACATCATGCGCGGCCGTGTGAAGGCTTCGGCGAAGAAGATCGTATCGGGATGGCGGGCGCGCACGTCGTTAATCATCCATTCCCAGAACGGCAGCGGTTTCGTATGGGGATTGTCGACGCGGAAAATATGCACGCCCGCTTCGATCCAGAACAGGATCACATCGCGCAACGCGAGCCAGAGGTCGGGCTTGGCGTCGTGCGCATAGAAATCCGGGTTGACAATGTCCTGGTACTTCTTCGGCGGATTTTCCGCATAGCGCAGCGTGCCGTCCGGCCGCCATGCGAACCATGTGGGATGCTCCTTCAGCCAAGGGTGATCCGGCGAGCACTGGATTGCGAAGTCGAGCGCGATCTCGAGGCCATGCTCGTGCGCGGCGGCGAGCATCTGCTTGAAGTCGTCGAGCGTGCCCAATTGCGGGTGGACGCCCGTGTGACCGCCTTCCGCGCCGCCGATCGCGTACGGGCTGCCAACGTCGCCCGGCTGCGCGTTCAGCGTGTTATTGCGGCCTTTGCGGTTGGCGAGGCCGATAGGGTGGATCGGCGGGAAGTACAGCACGTCGAAACCCATATCGCGGATGCGCGGCAGTTTCTTCGTGACATCCGCGAAGGTGCCATGCCGCGCTTCGTCGTCGCTCATCGAACGCGGGAAGATTTCGTACCAGCTGGCGAAGCGCGCGGCGGTCCGTTCGGCATCGATCCGATAGATCACCGGGTCGCGCGTCAGGAACGGCCGGTGGCGTGCGGCGGCCATCGCTTTGGCGGTGGTGGGCGCGAGCAGTAGCGCGATTCGCGTATCGAGATCCGCTTTGGAGAAGACCTTGACGATATGCTCAAGCGGCTCGGTCACGGCGCCTTCCACCGTTTCCACTTCGGCCAGCACTAGCGCAAACAGGTGGTTGGCTTCGTCGATTTCAAGCTCGACGGTTTGCCCGGCCTTCAGCTTCTTCTGCACGTGCTCGACCAGCGACGCGAAGTCATCGCGCCATGCGATCACGGTGAATTCGTGCCGGCCCACCCGTTCGAGTGGGATGCGGGCATGCCACAGGTCTTTGCCGGCGGGCGGCGCGGGGAGCATCGGGGCTTCGTGCCAGGCGGTTTCATCGGCCGCCCGCCACACCACGGCGGCGGCGATCTTGTCATGCCCTTCCGCGAAGATCGCTGCCATGACCTCGGCGCGCTCGCCGACCGTGCGTTTGACGACGAAGCGTCCATAGTCCACTGACGGCGTCACGCTTTCGATCGCCACGCGCGGCGCGGCAATGGCCTCCAGGACGGATTTGCGGCCGCTGCGCTTGCTGCCCGCCTTGTCGATGGGCGGCGCAAGCCGCACCGGCTTGTCGGCTAGCGCACCGAACAGACGGCATGCACCTGGCGCAAGCGTGAATGGGAGCAGGGTGGCAGGCGTCGCGTGTGCCGGGGCATCGAGCGGCACGAAGCGGGTGAAGTTGCCCGGCACACCGGCGAGAAAGCGTGCGGGATCGACCCGCACTGGCATGCTGAGGTCCGGATTGATGACGATCAGCGTCGCTTGCTGGCTGTCGCGCAGATCGAGGTTATCGCCGCGCAGCAGCACGGCCGCAGGGGCGCTCGGGCCGCTGAGCGCGCGCAACTCGCCCACGCTTTGCAGGGCTTCGGAACCGCGCATGACGGCGTTCACGTGCTTGATGGGCTCGGACAGGTCGAAGCGCGGCGCCCTGGACAGCTCGGCGAACGGTGCATGGTGGCCGCGGGCATAGGACATCGGTTGCGCGATGCCGTATTCGAAGCCCATCGGTATCAGCCAGCCTGTGCCGGTTGCGGCCGCAGTGAACAGCGCGCGACGATATGCGCGTTCGAGCATCGAGGCGTCGTGGGCGTCACCGAAATCGGCGGCGAGACGGGTGCCGTAGGGCGCTTCCGGAAAGGAGATTGGCGCGCCGACACGAATCAGCGCGGCATGCTCGTCCGTTAGCCAGCTGGCACGGAAGTCCCACCAACGCACGGAAGAAAACACGCTGTCGAAGCCCGCCCCTTCCAGATGCAGCAGATCGCCACGCGCGAGACCGGGCGTCGCCGCGAGAAAGCGCACGTCTGGATACTGCGCCCGCACGGCTGCACCAAGCTGGCGCCAGAAGGCGGCCGGCACGCGGTGCGGCGAATCGAAGCGAAAGCCGCTCACGCCGGCTTCGGCAAGCGCGAGCAGTTCGCGGGTCCACCAGTCGAGCAGCGCGGCCGTGTTGCCTTCGTTGCCGAAATTCACATAGGCAACGTTGTCCTCACGATGCGCATGGCGCGGATCGAGCCGTGCTTCCTCCGATTCGAACGGATGGAACCAGTCCGAATGCTCGGCGAACAGCGTGCCGTCCGCCGCGACCCGGTCGATCACCAAGTCGGCCAACAGGCTCAGGCCGTGTTGACGCGCGGAGCCGGCGAGGCTGCGCAACGCTTCGGGGGCGCCTTGCTGCGCCTCGAATACGGGGTGCAGATGACGGTGATCGCTGACAATCTGCGCGTGCCCAGCCCGTCCGGGCTGAAACAACGCGCCGATCAGGACATGGTCGAAGCCTAACGCGGCGGCGTGCGCGAACTGCGCAGGCCATGCGTCGAGCGGCCCGACCAGGAGAGAGTGGAGAAAATAGATCCGCGGCGCATACCTTTGTGAAGGTTCCATCGGTCGTTTCCAGATTCGTCCTGCCGCGTTGTGGATGCATCGAGATGCGATCACACCGCTCATTGGGGCTTCCAGAGCCGGATATCGCACGCTTTTAGAAATTCAGCGCGCTACTGGTCAATGTAGTGCAAAGATCGACTGCCCGTCGGACAGTAACTAGCACTAAGCACGCGCATGCGCCAGTCACGCGGTTCTGGACCAGATAAACGCGAAACATCGAGCAAGCGTTGTGCCAGCGGGGTGAGTGGCGGGCGAAAAGGAGGGGAAAGGCGGGTGGGCGGGCGCGGCGCCGCTGCGTCCGGCGCTCAGTCAGCGTGCAAAGCGGGTGGTCGGCAAGCGGGTTTTACATCGAGGGGGCGAGTATTGCCGACAGCGCCTACCGGGGGACTGCTGCCGGCCACCGCTTGCATCACGAACCGAGTAGTCCGGCCGCGATGTTGACGCACAGGCCGAGTACGGCCACGTTGAAGTAGAACGACAGGATCGACTGCGCCAGAGCGGCACGCCGGATCGAGCGTGATCGGAGCACCACATCTGAAGTTTGCGACGCCACCGCAATCGTGAACGAGAAGTACAGGAAGTCCCAATAGTTCGGCTGCAGCTTGCGATCGGGGAACAGCAGCGCGGTCTCGTCCGGATTGGCGTAGTAGAGCCGTGCGTAATGCAGCGTGAAGATGGTCGGAATCATGAACCATGCACCGAACATCGTCAGACCGGTCAGCAGATAGTGCGCGAGCGTCGATGCGGCGCCGAGGTTTTTTGCCGACGCCAGTTCGAGGACGATGGCCGCAATGCTTGCCAGGGTTGCGAGGCAGATCACGAACAGCACGACGCCGGCATTTTCGTCGTCGCGTTGCGCGAATTCGCGGACCTCGTCCTCATGGGCCTTGGCCATGTGCACCCAGATGAGCACGAGGTATGACCATATCGCGAGGTCCCACGCGGCCAGCACGCGTACCATCGGCCTCATGTGCGAGGGCACCACGACGGCGCCGATGATACCGATTGCGAGCGCGGCGACCATGCGCGGTCGGTTGCGTAGAACCTGTGGATAAATATTCGATGGCATGGGCGGTTAAGGTGAGGTGGTCCTGTATGAGCTATAGTCTTTCCGCAAGTCTCTCGCAACGGCCTTGCGTTGGGCTTTCATTCGCGAACGAGACCGCTTGAGCGGCGCAGACCAGGTTTGGGGCGGACAACCGGAATCACCCGCAGCGGCAGCATGCCGTTGGCTTGCGGGCTCGCCGGTTGAAATTGACTCATCATCTGTGGAGCGCCCATGACAGATGTCCAGGAAAAAGATGAGAACGCTGCGCACCGCGAGGTGACGCATGCCCATTCCGCCGGCCGCCGCACATGGCTGCTAGGCGCATGCGCGGCGGCTGCCGCGCTGGCGTTCACGAGCGCCGGGCGCTTCGGGACGTTGTTCGGACTCACGCCGGCCTATGCCGATGCGCCCGCAGGCGGCGGTCTCGACGCCTTCCTCGCGCTTTCGCAACATTTGACCGGCCGAACCAGCTTCAACCCGGTTCTCGGCAAGCGTGTCTACGATGCGCTCTCCAGCGCCGACAACCAGTTCACACAGAACGTCGTTGCCCTCAATACCTGGCTGCAAAGCCACGGCGGCGTACCGTCGGACACGGTGACACAAGCGTTGCAAACCGATCAGCCAGCGCTCGCAAAGACGGTCAGCGCAGTGATGCGTGGCTGGTATCTGGGCCTCGTCGGCGATATGCCGCGTGTCCAGGTGGTGGCCTACGAAAGTGCGCTGATGTTCGATCCCGTCAAGGATGTGCTGACGATTCCGTCGTATTGCCGCGACGTGCCGTTCTACTGGACGCAAAAGCCCGCCGGCGCTTGAAGCACGGCATGCCTCCCGAACGTATCGTACGTCGCGTCATCCATGACTGCGGCACGCATCAGACAGCAAGCAACGATAAGTGCAACTACGTTGCATAAGACCAGAGTAACGCGCTATAGCGCGAACTCTGGTCGACACAACAAGAAGAGGGCAACAATGGCAAATTCCAATTCCGCGGACATTGTCGTGGTCGGTTCGGGCGTGGCGGGCGGTCTGGTCGCGCATCAGATGGCGCTGGCCGGCGCATCGGTGATCGTGCTCGAAGCCGGACCGCGCATTCCCCGTTGGCAGATCGTCGAGAACTTTCGCAATTCACCCGCCAAGTCTGATTTCGCGACGCCCTATCCTTCGACGCCCTACGCTCCTCACCCCGAGTATTCGCCCGCCAACAACTACCTGATCCAGAAAGGCGACTATCCCTACAATTCGCAGTACGTGCGACTGGTGGGCGGCACCACCTGGCACTGGGCTGCGGCTGCATGGCGGCTGTTGCCGTCCGACTTCCAGCTGAAGAAGTTGTACGGCGTGGGCCGCGACTGGCCTTATCCGTATGAAACGCTCGAACCCTGGTACTTCGCCGCTGAAGTGCAGCTTGGCGTGTCGGGTCCGGATAGCACGATCGATCTCGGCTCGCCGCGTTCGAAGCCCTATCCGATGAGCCAGTTGCCGTTGTCGTACATGGATCAGCGTTTTAGCGACGTGCTCAACGCGCAAGGCTTCAAGGTGGTGCCCGAACCGGTGGCCCGCAACAGCCGCCCTTACGATGCCCGCCCAACCTGTTGCGGCAACAACAATTGCATGCCGATCTGCCCCATCGCCGCCATGTATAACGGCGTGGTGCATGCAGAGAAGGCTGAACAGGCGGGCGCGAAGCTGATTCCGCAAGCGGTGGTGTACCGCGTCGAAGCGGACAACAAGGGGCTCATTACCGCGGTCCATTACAAGGATCCGAACGGCAATAGCACACGCGTCAGCGGCAAGCTGTTCGTGCTCGCGGCGAACGGCATCGAAACGCCGAAGCTGATGCTGATGTCGACCTCCGATAAATTTCCGCACGGCATTGGCAACAGCTCCGACCAGGTGGGCCGCAATCTGATGGACCATCCGGGCACGGGGGTGACCTTCCTCGCCAACGAACCGCTGTGGCCTGGGCGCGGGCCGATGGAAATGACCTCGGTGGTGAACTTCCGCGACGGCGCGTTCCGTTCTGATTACGCGGCCAAGAAGCTCCATCTTTCCAACGGCGTGCCGACCCTGTCCGTCACCGCCGCTCTGATCAAGAAAGGCGTGACCGGCGCCGAACTTGACCGGCAGATTCGCGAGCGCGCAGCGCGCACGCTGAACATCAACAGCTTCCACGAACATCTGGCCGAACCGCAGAACCGCATCGTGCCTTCGGCGGATCACAAGGATTCTCTCGGCATTCCGCAGCCGGAGATCTACTACTCGATTAACGACTACGTGAAGAAGAGCGCGGCGAACACGCGCGAACTGTATGCGCAGATCGCGACCCTGTTCGGCGGCGTCGAAGTGTCGTTCGACGATACCTTCGCGCCGAACAATCACATCATGGGCACGGCGGTCATGGGCAACGATCCAGCGGATTCGGTTGTGGATCCAGACTGCCGCACGCACGATCATTCGAATCTGTTTATCGCGAGTAGCGCCGTGATGCCCACCGCTGCCTCGGTGAACTGCACGCTGACGATTGCGGCCTTGTCGCTGAAGCTGGCCGACAAGCTGAAGCGTGAGATCTGACCCGAGCCCTGACGGAGAGCCACAATGACGAACAAGACGTCTCGCGTGCAGCCGGCCGGTTCGATTGCACCGGGCGCGCGCCGCCGCCGTATCCGGATGGCGACGCTCGCGGCTGCTTTCTCGCTGTTTGCGTTGTACCTCGCATGGCACGAGGCCTATGATCCACCGACGCGCCATGATGACGAGTCGCCGATCGCGCAGGCGCGTGCCGACGACCCGGCGCAATCAACGCAGCCTGCACAGCCTGGCCAGCCGGCCACCGGCATTGCCGTTGCCGATCCCGGTCTGGTCAAGCGCGGTGAATACCTCGCGCGCGCCGGCGATTGCGTGGCCTGTCACACGGCTGACAAGAGCCGCCCATTCGCCGGCGGTCTGCCGATCGCCACACCGTTCGGCACGATCTACACACCGAACATCACGCCTGATCCAGATACCGGCATCGGCCAATGGACCGATAGCGACTTCATGCGGGCGATGCAACAGGGTATCGGCAAGGGCGGCGAGCGGCTCTATCCGGCATTCCCTTACGCTGAGTACACCAAAGTCACCGACCAGGATGTGCAGGCGATCCGCGCTTATCTGAACACGCTCGCGCCGATCCATTACACGCCGCCGCGCAACCAGATGCGCTTCCCGTTCAACCAGCGCTGGCTGATGGTGTTCTGGAATATGTTCAATTTCAACGAGGGCCGCTTCGTGCCCGATCCGAAGCAGAGCGCGGAATGGAATCGCGGCGCGTATCTGGTGGAAGGGCTGGCCCACTGCGAGGAATGCCACACGCCGCGCAACATTCTGCAAGGATTGAAAACTACCGACCGCTTCTCTGGCGCGACCCAAGGCGGCTGGCACGCGTTCAATATCACGCCCGAGAAGAACAGTGGCGTGGCTAACTGGAGCAACGACGAACTGGTCAGCTATCTGTCGACCGGCGCCGTGCCGGGCCGAGCCAATGCAGCGGGGCCGATGGGCCAGGTGGTGGAGGACAGTACGCAGTATTTGATGTCCGAGGATCTGGCCTCGATCGTCACCTACTTGCGTTCGGTCGCGCCTGTCATTGGCGGCGAAACGCATCCGCGCGATCAGTGGGGCACGCCTGCGAACGACGTGACCGCGCTGCGCGGCACTGAAATTACGGGCGTGAACGGCGCGCAACTGTTCATCGCCAATTGCGCCTCGTGTCACAACTGGACCGGGCAAGGGGTCGGCGCGAGCGCGCCGGGTGCGTATCCGTCGCTGATTCACAACACAACGGCCGGCGCGAACGAGCCGAACAATCTGGCGATGATGATTCTGCACGGCGTGAGCCGCACGACGAAAAACGCCGACGTGCTGATGCCGGCATTTGACGGAGAACTGACCGACGATCAGGTCGCGGCGATCACGAACTACGTGACCAAACACTTTGGCAACCCGCAGGCGATGGTGAGCGTCGATCAAGTGGCAAAGCTGCGAGCCCAGCAACAATGACCGCTTGACGTAGCACCAAGGTGGCGCAACCCGGCAGGCTTTTCCGGGTTGCGCCACCTGATCGGGAAAGATTCAAAAGTGCGGGGGCTGCCGCCCTCACAAGCATCCGAGAAAAGATAGAAACCGCGCATACGCGCTTTGCGTTGGCGTTCTATTATGGTCGCATGGCATCCACACTCGTTACCGCTGTCGAACATCATGCCGTCAATCGCACCGGCCGCGACTTTGTCGTAGGCGATTTGCATGGTTGCGTCGACGCATTGCGCTATTTGCTGCACGAAGTGGCCTTCGATCCGTCGCGCGACCGGTTGTTTTCGGTCGGCGATCTGATCGATCGCGGCACGCAGTCGGAGGAGGCGCTCGCGCTGCTCGAGAAACCCTGGTTCTATGCGGTGCTCGGCAACCACGAGGACACGCTGTGCGCCGTCGCGGAAGGCCGCTTGCGCCGGCAGTGGTGGTACGGCATTGGCGGCGCGTGGGCGGTGCAATTGTCCGATGAGAAGCTGCGCCATTACGCGCGGCGGCTGAATCAATTGCCGCTCGCGCGAGTGATCGGCAGCGGCAACGAGCGCTTCAATGTGCTGCACGCCGAATTCTTCGGAACCGATGCCGACCTCGATGCAGGAGAGTTTTCTGCAGATGAGCGGCAACAACTGCTATGGGGACGCGAGCTTGCTATGGGCAACGGCGACCCCAGCCGGCAGCGCACCCTGTCGCTCACTTACTGCGGCCATACGCCGATGCGCAACGTCCAGCAGATCGGCGCACAGGTGTTTATCGATACGGGCGCGTTTGGGCCAGGCGGCAAGCTGACGATGGTCGAAGCGGGCCGGACGCAACGCTGGTCCGTGACCGTTGAGGTGGCGCGTGCGGAAGGGGCGGCGGCGCTTGCTTTGCCTTGAGCGGCGAGCTTTGAGCTTATCTTGAGCGCATTTTGCAGCCGCCAACGGTGGCTGCGCGGCGCGGTGATGGCCTATCCCACCTGATTCAGTTCGAACACCACATCGACGGCGCTGCCGTTCCAGTTGTATTCCAGATACGCCGCGTGATGACAGTCCCGCAGTAGCGCGGTTTTGAACGCCGCGAGACATTCGCCGCCTGGATCGCGTACCGACGGATAGGCGATCCCTGGCGCGCCAGCCCCGCGCACCGCCCGCCCTAGCGACTGTCCGGCAACGTAGTCGTGCGGCGAGAGGATGGCAGCATCGAGCGAGGCGTCGTCGCGCAAATCCACCACCTCGCCACTCGCGATCACGGTGTACAACCGCATCTGCTGACGCATCGGCGCCTCGGCTGTCGCCGCGAGGAACTGGCCGGTGTGATAGCGCGTTTCCGCAATGGCCGTGGCGCGTGAACGGGCGCAGTAGAACACACCGTAGGTGCCGTCCGAGAAACGGCTGCCGAGCGGATTCAGGTGCGTGAGCGCGGCCATGATCGGTCCGTAGCCGGAACCGAAACGGCGCTCTTCGCGCGGAACCAGATCGAGTTCACCGACTTCGGTGCGCAGGCGGTCGTTGGTCATCGCCTCGAGCGCGTAAAGCGCGTCGAAGTCTTCGGGGTTGGCCACCCGGTCGAACAGATTCACTGCCGGAAAACGCGTGGGAATCACGCGATACGCGGGCGACCAGTCGAGCGGCGCCACGCGCCAGCGGTCCTGCCAATGCAATTCAGTCACGCCCAGCCGCCTCGCGTTGCGTCGAGATACTGGCGTACGGCGACGAGGTCGCTGATATTGCCGGCGAGCATTCGGTCAAGGGCACGGCGTCCGCCGAACGGCGGTGCGCTATTGGGACGCTTGATCCAGCCGTCCGCGGCAGCCGGTTGTGGCAGCAAGATTTGCAGTGCTTTGTAAATGCCGAGCAGCAGCGAAAGCCGCTCGAGCGTGTCGCGGCCCAACCGCGCGGTTTGCGGCTCGGCTTTCCACTTGAAGAAGGTCGAGCGGCCCGGCGAGCCGAGCAGGACGATCTGTTCCTCGGCGCTCAGATCCCAGTCGCGGGCGATCTTGAAGAACGCACGCAGGCCCGCTGCCGACATTTCTGTCAGCGAGGGTTCCGTGACGGGCCGGCGCAGAGGCGGGTCGTCATGGGAGGTAAGAGCGGCGTGTGGCATGGAGGTTGGTCCTTATCTGTACTTTGTATCAATATTAGTCCAGATGTGGATTATTGCAAGGGTGAATTGGGTATAATCGCGTCCCAGCGGGAATATGCGAGACAGATAATCGACGTTCAGGAGTGGCAGGCGATGTGGGTGCGAGCAGTAGCGGTAGCGGCGGCAGTAGCGTGCTGTGCAGTATCGGCGCAGGCGGCGCAGTACGCCGAGGTGTGGAATCCGCCGGAGGCGAGGCACGCGCCGAAGCAGGTCAAGGTGCATGTGCCTGCGGATAAAAAGGTTGCTGTCAGAGGAGCGGCGGGTGGCAAGAGCAAGCGGCAAAAGGTCGAGCCGAAGAAGGCATCGGTGCACGCCGGTCATCAGGTCAAACCTCATTCCAGGCTCGCTGCGAAGAGTGCGCCGCGTAAGGCGGTAAAGACGGCGCGGGCCAAGGGAGCGACGAGTAAGGCGGTCACGACAGCGCGCCTCAAGAACTCCAAGGGCACGCCGAGCAAAGTGGTCAACACGGCGCATTCCGGGGCCGCTCATGTCCAGACGGCGGTGCATTCCAAGTCGCAGAAGGTGGCGGCCAAACCGGCCGCGACGCAAGCCGCGGTTGCGATGACGAACCCGACGGCGAGGGCAGTCCCCACCCAACCGGCCGCAACAATGGCCACTAATACGGCGGCGAACCCATCTGCGAACTCCGCTGCCGGGAGCCGCGATTTACCACCGATCCTGCACTGAACGCACGCTGCCCGTTTGCGTTTGCGTTTGCGTTGGCGTTGAGGCTGCGCGTGCCTGGAACACGGCTCAAATCCCGCTCCCCAACCCCTCCGTCAACAACTTCACCGTCTCCACCGAACGCCGATCGCGCAGTCGCGAGTGCAGCGTCACGCGCGATTCCGGCAAGTTCGGCAAACCAAGTCGTACTCCGACATCGATCAGCCCACGCGGCGCCACCCGCCGCGCCAAGGGCGCCACGGCCAGCCCGGCTGCAGCCGCCGCGCCAACGGCGGCCACCCCGCCGCCGACGAACGCCTCACGCCATGCCACACCGGCTTCATCCAACGCATGGATCGCCGCCGCACGCACATTGCACGGCGCCGTGAGCAGCGCGAGCGGCAGCGGTTCGCCGACCCGCAATAGCCACTGCGGCGCGGCAAGCCAGCCAAGCGGTTCGCTGAACAGCACGGTCGCATCGTCACGCGGCGCGTCGTCCGGGGTGTCGCGGACGATCACGGCGTCGAGCCGCCGTTCGTCAAACTGAGCAAGCAGCGCCGCCGACATGCCGAGATGCAATTCAACCACCAGCCTCGGATCGTAAGCATTCAGCTTCGCCAACAGATCCGGCAGATTGCCGCCTGCGACGTGCTCGCTCAAACCCAGCGCGAGCCTGCGCCGCTCTACCGACAGTGAGCCGAGCGCGCGTTCATGCGCGTTCAGCAGGTCGCGTGCGGCGCCAAGAAACGCGGTGCCATCAGCCGAAAGCCGCACCACCCGCGGCGTACGTTCGACCAGTTGCTTGCCGAGATGCGCTTCCAGCCGCTTTAGCTTCAGACTGACGGCGGATTGCGTGGTGTCGAGCGCGTCAGCCGCGCGCGTAAAGCTATGCAGATCCGCGACCAGAACGAACGCGCGTACCGCATCGAGATCGAGTACTTTCATTTCGGTTGAAAATAAATGAAATAGCCATTGATGGCTGTAAATTATGATGGATGCGGCCTAAGCTGTGTACTCAATCTTCTTCCAAAGGAGTTTTCATCATGCCGTTCACTCGAATTGCAGTTCGCGCCGGCAAGCCGGCGGCTTATCGGAAGGCGCTTACGCAGGGAGTCCATCGTTCGTTGATCGAAATTTTCAACGTGCCGGAGGACGACTTTTTCATGGTCGTTACAGAGCACGATGAGGACAACTTCTTTTACGGCAAGCATTACCTGGACATCAACCGCAGCGACGACCTCGTCCTGATCCAGATCACCGCGAACAACACGCGTACAGTGGAATTGAAGAAGGCGCTCTACAAGCGGATCGCCGAGCATCTGGCGGAAAGTCCGGGCGTGCGGCCAGAAGATGTGTTCGTGAACCTCGTGGATGTGCCAAAGGAGAACTGGTCGTTTGGCAATGGGATCGCGCAATACGCGCCTGCCGTCTGAGTCGCGTTGCCTTTCGACACGCGCTACGACGCAGACCGGGCGGCCTTCGCCTCCGACAGCAACCAGGCCCGGAAGGCCGCGACATCCGGCCGCTCGGCTGCGGCGCGCGGAATTTCCCGAGCCGTGGCACCAGACAGCGCGATGCAAACGACGGCAACGCGGTAATGCGCAGCGGACCGTCGCTGCGTTCGCGCAGGCGCAACGTGGCCGCCTACGTCGCATTTGCTGAGCGGCGAAACCGCTGACCCTTCTGAAGACGAATTGACCGCGATGCAGCCGCTTGGCGTGCCGTCCATGTAACATGAATAGGAGGTTTCGCCTATTCCTTCTGCGCGCGGCCTCGTTCGCTCAGACGATGAGGAGTCCATGGGCCGTTTCCTCGAAATCGTGCTCGATGTTCCGCAGTCGGCGTTGCATGCATGGTCCGTGCAGCATGAGCGGAGCCGCCGTGCCCGCACGGCGGAGCGGCTCGATGCCGCTCTCGTCAAAGCGCTGGACGAATTCCCGCAAGCTGAGCGCGCAGAGCGCCCGGACTCGCCTGGCGCCGAATCCCGGAGCGCCACTAGGCAGACGACGAGTACCCGGTTTCAACAGACCGAAAAGATGGCCGAGGGCGGCTTGCAGGTCATGCTCGAGACGTCGCCGGATGGACGGCGCGTCGTGGTCTGCCAGCAAAAGTGCTACTCCCCGGGCGTCACGGCGCGCGAGATCCTCTACGAGGCGCCGCTTGATGCAGACACGCCGGTCGGTTCGGCGTTTGCAGCCGTACCCGAGGAGCACAGGGATCTGCTCGCGGATGCTGGCGATCTCGCGCCGCTCACAACGCTCGCCTGTAAGAGCGATGCATGGCAGTGGCCAGCGGCGGACGGGATCGTCGTCGATATCGTCTTCGATCGCTTTCCCGCTTCTACCGGAGGCGACGCGGCACCCGCCCGCGAACTTCGTCTGACTACCCCATTCGCCGATAACGCACTCGGCCCCTCGTTGACCGCGTTGTTCGCGGTTGCTTGCACATTGGTCGCCGCCTTGCCGGCCTTTCCGGTTTTGCGCAGGGCGTTCGATCGCGCCTACGACGCCACCGACCCGCACGATGCCGCCGAGCCTGCTCGTGCTACAGCCATTGATCTGGCCGGCATCGCGACGCCACACGCCGCATTGATTGCAATCGGCCATAGCCTGGCGGATCAGTGGTTCGGCAATGACGCCGGCGTGCGCGATGCTGTCAGCACAGAATTCGTCCATCAGATGCGCATCTCGCAGCGGCGTCTGAGGACGGCGCTGCGGATCTTCCGGCATTGGGAGGATGACGCGTGGAAGACTCGCATCGCACCGGATCTCAAATGGTTGGGCACCGTGCTTGGTAACGCGCGTGACTGGGACGTGTTCGTCGATTCGACCTTGCCGGCTCTTGCCGCTGCGGACACAGACGGCGCGCGCTGGATCACGATCTGCGAGAGCGCCGATGCGCGGCGTCTCGAAGCACGCGAGGGCGTACAAACAGCCATGGGCTCGGCGCGCTACGCGCAGCTTGCCTTGGTGTGGCTTGAATGGCTAAGCGGATTGCCTTCACGCGAACCGCCTGAAGAGGCCGCAGATACGTCGTTGCGCGCCTATGCGCAAAAGCGCGTGCGCAAATACTACAAGCGCTTGATTAGCGCACCGAAACTGACGACGCTTGACGAGAGCGCTCGCCACAAGGAACGCATCCAGGCGAAGTACCTGCGCTATACGCTCGAGTTCTTTGAATCGATCGCCTCACGGAAAACACGCAAGGAGAGCGCGAAGACCGTCGCGCGCATGCAGACCGTACTCGGCGACGGCAACGATGCGGCAGTCGCGTTGCGCTATCTCCAGCAGATCGATGCGCCGCCTTACCAGTCAGGTTTCGCACAGGGTTGGTGTGAAGCGTCGAAACGCTACACGGCGCAGGAAGGCGAGCGCCTGCTGCGCAGGTTACGCAAGCCGAAAATAACGGGCGGAGCGGGCGGGTAGCGAAGGCGGTCTCGCTATAATGAAACGCCCATCCTGACGCCTTCCAACATGCCTCCCAAGCCGGCAAACCCCCGTGCGGTAGACCCCAGTGCGTTAGACCCCAGTGCGTTAGACCCCAGTGCGACGAACGCCAGCGCGGCGAACCGCAATGCCGCAGACGCCAATGCCGCAGCCCCCAGTACCGCAGCCCCAATCGGTGAACCACTCGAACTCGGCGGCTCGGTGTGGTTTCAATCCGGTGAGCAAACGCTCGGTGGAGCGTCGCGCATCGCGCTGCTAGCGGCGATCCGCCACACCGGTTCGATCACCGGGGCAGCGAAGGCGGTCGACATGAGCTACAAGGCTGCCTGGGACGCGATCGATGCGATGAACAATCTCGCCGGTGAGCCGCTGGTCGTGCGTGCAGCCGGCGGCAAGGGCGGCGGCGGTACGACGCTGACGCCGCGCGCGATGCGTCTGATCGACACGTTTCATGCGATCGAACACGAACATCGGCGGTTCCTTGAGCGCGCGAGCGCTGCGATCGACGGGTTCGCGACCGATTGGGCGCTGATCGGGAGAATGGGCATGAAAACAAGTGCGCGTAACCAGTTATGCGGCAAGGTCGCCTCGATCAAGCGCGGTGCGGTCAACGACGAGGTTTCGCTGATGCTGCCGGGCGGTCAGACCATCGTCTCGGTGCTGACGCATGAAAGTACGGAAACCCTTGGCTTAACGGAAGGCGCGGCGGCGTTCGCCCTGATCAAGGCGTCGTGGGTCATGCTGGTCGTCGAAGAGGGCGGCGCGCCGCTCAAACTGTCCGCGCGCAATCAGTTACGCGGCACCGTGCACAGCGTGAAGCGCGGCGCGGTCAATGCAGAGGTGTCGATGATGCTCGACGGCGGCATCGTCATCACGGCCGTCGTCACGAATGAAAGCGCCGATGTGCTTGGCCTTGCCGATGGAAAACCCGCGATCGCGGCCTTCAAGGCATCAAGCGTAATTCTCGGCGTGAGCGATTGATCAAGGGAAGAGGCGCCCGCTTCGGGCATGCGCTAAGGCGAAGTGTTCGGGCGCGGCGAGTGCCGGCTACCGCATCACGCGTCAGGCATCACGCGTCGCCGGCGTCCAGCATAACCGGCGGCGCCAGCGTATTTTGCGTCTGCGACAACGGCGCGGCGCTCGGTGACTTGTAGTGTCCCGCCTTCCAGCGCGCGCGGATGAACGGGCGGTCGTGGCCGGAGACCTTGAGGGCGATGTGCGTGACCCAGCGCTGCGTCGGCACATGGACGCCGTGCAGCCCTACGGTCAGCATCACGAGACTGACGGCGACGGGCACGGCGGACAGCCGGCCGGGCTCCGCATTCCACGACCAGCGCACGAACATCAGCGCGGTCACCCCACCGACGATGCAGCCGGTGATTGCCTCGGACGGCGAGTGCGCATCCAGCACCACCCGCGACATGCCAACCGCAACACCGGCAGCCAGCCCGAGCACCACGCCCACCAGGCGAAACGCGGGCCGCGCGGGGAGCAGCATCAGAAACAGCGCGACCGGGTAGACAGCGGTGGAGAGGGCTGCGTGACCGCTCAGGCCGGTGAAGTCCAGTTCCCGCACGCCGACGCCCCAGCCGAGAAAGGCCAGCTTGGTGATCGTGACGACACCAATCGCCGCACCCAGCAGCAACAGCCAGCCCGCTGCCATACGCCACGAGTAGCCGAGCGCCAGCCATAGCGCGATCGCAATCGCGAGCGGCAGCGTCAGACCCGCGCCGCCGAGGCTGGTGATCGAATACCAAAGGTGAAAGGGCAGGTCAGGCATGTAAAGAAGCGCGACGGGCGCCGCGTAGAATCAGGGCCGTGATTGTTTAACGCGCCAGCCATCCATCTGGCCGACAGAAGATTGAGACACGCTGCACGTGTTTCAAGCTTACGACTGTCAGTATAGACGGGAGCAGCCGTCGGAGCTTGCAGCGCGACGTTATGGCACCGCCTTTGGCGGGTGGCGCCGATGCCGTGGCGTAGCATGACTGCGTATGAAACGCTTCGCAAAAAGCTCTGACAATGCGACGGGCAACGAGAATCCGGCAGGTGCCGGTTCGGCGCCCATTCGCGATTTTGGGACGCGCGATGCGCTTAGCACCGGGTCGGGATTGATGTTATTGTGCAATGCACAACGACCTGCCGTTCTACAGAACTGTTCGGTCCCTTTTTGCGAGGTTATCATCCAATGGCAAAAAGTCTGACGAAAATCTGGCTGGGCGGTTTGAAACGCCTGATCTCGATCCAGGCTCAACACGCGCGAGACGTAAAGCGCAATGCCGCACGGCCCGTGCGGCCCACGGGCAAACTGTCCGCCAAGCTGAAGCCGGTCAAACCGGCGGCCACCGTCCGTTCGCCCGCCAAACGTGAAGCGCCGCGTCCGGGCGCCCGTGAATCCCGGGTCCGTCCGCGGGCAGCCGCCTGGGCGAGCGGGTCGTGGACGCGCTCGTTTCATTCGGCGCCGGCGGCGCCGGGGCGTCTTGTCAATCATCTGCAATACGGGTTGTACGTGCCGCCCGGGACGGCGTCGGCGCCGATGCCGCTGGTCGTGATGCTGCACGGCTGCAAGCAATCCATCGACGAATTCGCCGAAGGTACGCGCATGAACCTGCTCGCGGACCGTTTCGGTTTTGCGGTGGTCTACCCCGAGCAGTCCAAACATGTTCATGCACATCGTTGCTGGCACTGGTACGACAGCAGCGATACCGCGGGCGGTGCCGAGGCACGCGCGGTGGTGTCGCTGGTCGATGCGCTGGTTGCCGAGCATGGCTTCGACGGTGAGCGGGTTTATGTCGCGGGGTTGTCGGCCGGTGCCGGGTTGGCAACCTTGCTCGCCACGCGCTACCCGGACCGGTTTGCCGCGGTCGCGCTCCATTCCGGGCCGGCGTTCGGCGAGGCCCGTTCGGGAATTGTGGCGATGGATGTCATGCGGCGGGGCACGCGGCACGACCCGGTGGTGCTGGTCGACGAAGCTGTCGATGTCGCCGCTTACCCAGGCATGCCGGCCATCATTGTCCATGGGGATGCGGATCATGTGGTCGCGCCCGTCAATGCGGAGCAGTTGGCGACCGAGTTCTTACGCTTAAACAGACTGGTCGATGCCGAGGGCGAACGGAAAGCCGGTGAGATGCGCGAAGAACGTAAAGCGGGCGTGGTGATGCGCGACTATGTCCGGGGGGGGCGGCGCGTGGTGCGGTTATGCCGCGTCCAGTCGTTGGGCCACGCGTGGAGCGGCGGGGATGACGCGGTGCCGTTTCATTCGTCCAAAGGGCCGGATGCGAGTGCCCTGATCTGGGAGTTTTTCAGATATCAACGACGCGCCGTGAAGGCGCGTGAAACTGAAGCCGCCGCTGCGGGAACCGCGTCGGGCGGGGCTTAGGGGGCGCCGGGAGGAGGATGGGAGGCAGTAGAGCAACGTTTCAGAAAAGAGCGCTTGGCACATCCTAGGGTTTTCCCTATAATACGGGTTATCCACTAGGCACTAACCCTAGACTCTTTTCGAGGTTGACCATGTATCTCCTGAGCCGCTTGTTCCTGTTCCTGACGAAGTCCGCTGACCAGATGGCTAAAGAGCGTAGCGACGCTTACCTGGCCGAAGCCACGGATCTGTACGATCTCGAGTTCCGTATGCGCAAGCTCGACCGCGAAGCAGCAGTTCGTCATCCGGCATGGATGACCCAGCACTAAGCTGGAGTTGAACGAACCGCCGGCGTTGCCGGGGTTCTGGCATGTAAGTGCCCACTATCGTTACTTGCCGAAGCGCGCAAGCGTGCGCTGCCTAGCTTCTGCATGGTCGACGATCGGCGCTGGGTAGTCCTTTTCGAGCGTCACGCCGAACTCGGACAGCCGGTCAGCTCCTGCCAGCCACGGCGCGTGAATCCACTTTGGTGGCACGTTGGCCAGTTGCGGGAGGTAGCGCTTGATAAAGCGCCCCTCCGGATCGAATTTCTCCGATTGCGTCACCGGATTGAATATCCGGAAGTAGGGTTGTGCGTCGCAGCCGGTTGAGGCTGCCCACTGCCAGCCGCCGTTATTCGCCGAGAAGTCAAAGTCATTCAATTGCTCGGCAAAATAGCGTTCGCCGAGCCGCCAGTCGATTCCCAAATCCTTCACCAGAAAGCTCGCCGTCACCATGCGCAGACGGTTGTGCATGTAGCCCGTCTGATTGAGCTGCAGCATGGCCGCATCGACCAGCGGGTAGCCGGTTTGTCCTTCGCACCACGCCGCAAACGCCGCGTCCGCGTGCGGGCCGGTTTCCCAGCGCAGTGCGTCGTACTCGGCTTTGAACGCCGCGCCGCTCGCCAGCTTTGGATGGTGCGACAGGATCATGAAGTAAAAATCCCGCCAGATCAGTTCCGATAGCCAGGTCACCGCGCCTTGGCCGTCCGGTTGCAATGAGAACTCGTGTGCGAGTCGGGCCAGTGTGCGGATCGACACTGTGCCGAAACGCAGATGCATCGAGAGATAGCTGGGTCCTTTGACGGCTGGGAAGTCGCGACGGTCCGCGTAACTGTCGATGCGGGTGAGGAAATCGTCGAGCAGGTGCTGGGCGCCGCTCATCCCGGTAGGCAGCCTCAGGTCGGCGAGGTTGCTGGGTGCGAATCCGAGTTGCTCGAGGGTTGGTCGACTACGATCCAGTGCGGCAGGCGGCGGCGCCAGGTTCGACAGATACGTCTCGACCGGATACGGCTTCAGATCGAAGGCGTTGAGTTGCTTGAGCCACGCATTCTTGTACGGCGTGAACACCGTGAACGACTTGCCCTGTCCTGTGAGAATTTCGTCGCGTTCGAAGATCACCTGATCCTTGAACGTGATCAGCTCGCGGCCCTTCTCGGCCAGTACCTCGCGCACGGCGTCGTCGCGCTCGAGCGCAGCAGGCTCGTAGTCGTGATTCGTGAAGACGGCTTCGACTTCGAGCTGCTCCGCGAGGGCGGGGATGGCAGCGCGCGCGTCATCGTGCAGTACGATGAGGCCACCGCCGCGTTGCCTCAGCACTTGGTCCAATTCCTCCAGCGCGGCGAGGATGAATTCGACGCGACGGTCTTCAGGAGTGCGATCCGGCTGGCGGCCTCGCCATGTCTCAAGGATCGGCTGCAGGATGGCCGTGTCGAATACGAAGACGCACCAGACCCGCCGGCAATGCTTCAATGCATAGTAAAGCGCGGCCTGATCGGTGCTGCGTAGATCGCGGCGAAACCAGACGAGGCCGGTGTCGAATTGGGTGTTCAGGCGTCGGACGCGCGCCATTCAATTTGCCGGTGTGGTGGGCAAATCGGGAGTATCGGGAGTCGGCACGCCGAAGCAGCCGCGATAGGTCGCGTAGAACGAGCAGTAGAGCATCGTCGTGACGATGATCGTTGCGGGCATCAGCACGGCGACCGCGAAGTCGCCGGCGCCGAGCGCCTGCATCAGCGCGGTCAGGCCGAACATCACGGTTGTTTCCACCGCAAACCACAAGGCACCGAAGACGACGAACGCGCCGCGGTTGCGCCAGCAACTGACGATGCTGAAAAACATTGCCTTGACGGGCGGCACATCGTGCCACGCCGTGAGGACGGGCGAGAACCAGAACAGCATCGCGACCGGAATATAGAACGCCATGGCCGCGAGGATGCCCATCATGATGTTGCTGTTGAGGATGGTCTCGGGCTCCATGGCGGTGGTGCCCAGCATGACTTTCAGCAGCATGCCGTCATCGGCGAGAGCCGAGCCGGCCAGCACCAGCCCCATGGCGACGACGTAGAAGCCGCCCAGCGCAAGCAGACGCCGCGCGACGACCGAGCCATACGAGCGAAAGCCGTCCACCAGAATGGTGGGAAACACCGGCTTGCCGGCGATGGTGTCGCGGCAGGCGGCCATGAAGCCGACGGCGACGCCCGGAATGAAGGCGAGCGGCAGTATGCCGCCTACGTATGGGATCTGTGCGACCAGCGTCATCACCAGCAGATACGCGAAGAACAGCGTCAGGAATGCGAGCGGGTTCTTGCGGAACAGCCAGATGCCTTGCCTGAACCATACATAACCGGTCTTCGCGGGAACTTCAATTAGTTGCATGAGGTATGGATGCCTGGAAGTGCAACGCCAGAAAGGCGCTCGCGCAGAATGCGCTCGAAATGGCCCGGGTCGTGCGGCTTGAGGAGTTCGGCCGCACGCGGCATATGAAAATCATACAGGCGCGAGACCCAGAAGCGGTAGGCGCCTGCGCGCAGCATGTCACCCCAGTGACGGTTCTCTTCCGGCGTGAACGGGCGCACGGTCTGATAGGACCGCAGCATGGCTTCGACGCGGGTCTCGTCCAGCTTGCCGGTGGTCAGATCGACGCACCAGTCGTTGACCGTCACCGCCACGTCGAATAGCCATTTGTCGCAGCCGGCGAAATAAAAGTCGAAGAAGCCGCCGAGGCGCACCTCGTGACCGCTGTCCGGCGCCGCATGGGCGAACAGCACGTTGTCGCGGAAC
This sequence comes from Paraburkholderia sp. EB58, assembly GCF_050436665.1. Taxonomy (NCBI): domain Bacteria; kingdom Pseudomonadati; phylum Pseudomonadota; class Betaproteobacteria; order Burkholderiales; family Burkholderiaceae; genus Paraburkholderia; species Paraburkholderia sp. EB58. The sequence goes on from NZ_JBNDMQ010000033.1 coordinate 75,208, forward strand.
AGGTCGCAATGGCACGGACCTTCGGGCAGCGCCGCGTAATCGGACGAGGCGAAAAACGCTTCCTGATGCGCGAGCTCCGACGACAGCAGGTCGCGCTGCGCGCCGCTGAGGAACGGCAGCACGGCGGGCACGGTCTCCTGCCACCACGGCAGGCTGCGCAGATTCGGCTGATGGCGCGGATAATCGCGCCCGGCAAGGTGCATGCGCGCCAGCATCTGGCCGACTTCGATGCAGTGCTCGACGCCCGGCGCCAGTTCCGGACCGCCTTCGAGTTTCGTCACGATAGCGGCGGGCTTGCCGTGCAGCATGCCGAATAGCGCGCCGTCTTCGCGCGGCATCGGGTCCGGCACCGGGACGCGGTGAGCCGCCAGATGCTGCATCAGATCGAGGTAGAACGGCAGCTGTTGCGCCGTCAGCTTTTCGAAAATGGTGAGGACGTATTCGCCGCGCGTTGTCGTCAGAAAGAAATTGCTGTTTTCAATACCGGACGAGATGCCGCGAAACTCGACGACGTCGCCGAGATCGTAATGCCGCATCCATTGCGCGAGTTGGGGTTCGGTGACAGCGGTGAAGACAGCCATGCGGGAGACGTCGGATCAGGTGGTCGGGCTGGCTCGGTACGGCCAGTGCGGCAAGGTATGGGTAATCAGGGCAAGCGGGATAAACAGACTGAAGGCCCGGGTAACGGGTCATACAGGGCGCGAGCGGGGCGAGCCGGCGCCCCGCCGCAGGGTAAAAGGATCAGTAAGAATCAGTAGGTCAGGCTCACGGACGGCAGACGCGTGCTGGGATGGCCGCTGTTGTTTGCGCTCGGCGACGTGTCGAGCGGCGCGCCCATGTGATAACTCGTACCGAGATTCGAATGCACGTTGATTTCGACTGGCTTGCCCTTGTCGCGGTATTCCGTGATTTCGGTGCCGTTCGGGCTCTTTTCATAGAAGCTCGGCAGGCGCGGCTGGTTGATCTCGACCTTCGAGCTGACCTCAGCGGCCGGACGGTTGATCGCAGCCAGGTCCGGCAGGCCAGCCTGTTCGTTGGCGGACAAGTGCTTGTCGGGCGGCGGCGGTGCGTCCACGGGCTGGGCAGCCATCGCAGTGTTGGCGATGGCGAGCGCCAGCGCAACGGCGACGGGAAGGAGCGGCTTCATGGTGATTCTCCAATAGGGTGCCCCGATTCTAGCAAATCCAGCCTTGCCCACGGGCGCGATAGCCTTATTTTGCGCTGCTTTCGCGCGTTGTGCGCGTGGCATGCGCGCAATCTGACAGACGACCGGCTGGTCGGGCCCCGATGATCAATTTTTCAGGGTTCCGTGGTAAGGTCATCTCATCAATCGAGGCGAATGAAGATGAACAACAACACCAATCAGCGCGCGGTGCAGACGCCCGCCAATGACTTCCCGACCGAAGCCTTCGACGACGCGGCAGACGCCGTCACCCATCTGTCTGCCATCTACGAAGCGAACACCTCTTTCTTACGCGACGCGTTTGCGCGTTACAGGCGTAATGAACCCTTCGAACACCGGGTGCGCGCGTGCTACCCGTTCGTCAGGGTGTGCACCGAGGTCAATACGCATATCGATTCGCGCCGCTCGTACGGCTTCGTGGCGGGCCCCGGTGTGTTCGAAACCACCGTGACGCGGCCCGATCTGTTCGGCAACTATTATCGCGAGCAGCTTCGGCTGCTGGCGAAGAACCATCATGTAAAGATCGAAGTGGGGGTGTCCGACCAGCCTATTCCGGTTCATTTCGCGTTCGCGGAAGGCATTCATCTGGAAGGCGACCTTGATCGCGAGCGGTTGCTTGGCATCCGTGACGTATTCGATACACCGGACCTGCGCTTTCTCGACGATCGCATCGTCAACGGCACGTACGAACCGGGACCTGGCGAGCCGCATCCGCTCGCGTTGTTCACGGCGGCGCGCGTCGATTTTTCGCTGCACCGGCTCAAGCACTACACGGCTACTTCGCCCACTCATTGCCAGAATTACGTGCTGTACACGAACTACCAGTTCTACATCGACGAGTTCGTCAAGCTGGGCCGCACGATGATGGCCCATACGGACGACGAAGAATTGCGCGCTTACCGTAGCGAGTACACGTCGTTTGTCGAGCCGGGCGATGTGATCACGTACAACGAAAACCTTGGCGAGCAGGAGGTCGAAGGCACGGCGCCGCCGCGTCTGCCGCAGATGCCTGCGTATCATCTGAAGCGCGCCGACGGCAGCGGTATCACGATGATCAACATCGGCGTGGGTCCCTCCAACGCGAAGACGATCACCGATCACATTGCCGTGCTGCGTCCGCATGCATGGATCATGCTCGGTCACTGTGCCGGTCTGCGTAACACGCAGCGCCTCGGCGACTACGTGCTGGCGCACGGTTATGTGCGCGAAGATCACGTGCTCGACGACGATCTGCCGTTGTGGGTGCCGATTCCGGCGCTCGCAGAAGTGCAGGTGGCGCTGGAGCGCGCGGTCGCGCAGGTGACCCAGTTGGATGGCGTCGAACTGAAGCGCGTCATGCGCACCGGCACGGTGGCGAGCGTCGACAACCGCAACTGGGAACTGCGCGATCATCGCGAGCCGGTGCAGCGGCTGTCGCAAAGCCGCGCGATTGCGCTGGATATGGAGAGTGCGACGATTGCGGCAAACGGTTTCCGGTTCCGCGTGCCTTACGGCACCTTACTTTGCGTCTCGGACAAGCCCTTGCATGGCGAACTGAAGCTGCCGGGTATGGCGGACCAGTTCTATCGGGCGCAGGTCGATCAGCATCTGCAGATCGGCGTCAAGGCGATGGAGTTGCTGCGCATGAATGGTTTGCACCGTTTGCATAGCCGCAAGCTGCGCAGCTTTGCGGAAGTGGCGTTCCAGTAATGCGGCAAGCAAGCGAGCAAGGCGAACAAGCTGGCAAGTAAGCCGCCGGCTTCACGGGCGGTTCCAGGCCGGTCGAAACCCGACTGCGCCGTGGAGAACTAGAACTGCCCGAAGCCGGTCAACCCAATCAGGCTCCCGGCCGCCAGCAGCCACAACGGGTGGATGCGGGTCTTAACCGCAAGCACCGCGCAAACCGCGGTGATTGCCCATGCGATCAGCGTCGTGTCCGACGCATGTGCGATTAGCGCCGCACTCGCGGCCACGAGCCCCGCGGTCACGGGCACCAAGCCCGCTTGCGCATAGCGCCGCCACGGCCGGTCCTTGAAGCGCTCCCACGCCTTCATCGCGAGGATCGTCACGATCGACGACGGCCCGAACTTCGCCACCGAAGTTACCAGCATCCCCGCCCAGCCCGCCACGTGCCAACCCACCAGGGTTACGACCATCAGGTTCGGACCCGGAGCGGCCTGTGCAAGCGCGAAAAGCGCGCTGAACTCGCTGGCGGGCATCCAGTGATGCACGTCGACCACCTGACGTTGCATCTCCGGCAGAATCGTGTTGCCGCCGCCGAAAGCCAGCAGCGACAACTGGCAGAAAATGATGGCGAGTGAGATCAGCGTGTCGGTCATCGTGCGGTCCTCGACGCGAGATAGATGCTCAGGGGTGTCAGGACCAGCATCGTGGGCAGCAACGGAAAGCGCAGCAGCGCGATCGCCAGAAAGCCCAGCGTGGCGATGGTCGCTGCGGCAGGCTTGCGCCACAGCGGCAGCACGATCTTCACTGCCATCGAGATCAGCAGTCCGGCCGCGGCAGCGGCGAGGCCTGCAAACAGATGGCGGATGTGCGGATCATTTTGCGTGTGTTCGTACAGTACGCCCAGGCCGATCACAACCAGCGACGGACCCGCGATCAGTCCGAGCAGGCCCGCGAGCGCGCCAGGCAACCCGCGAAAGCGCATGCCGATCGCCACTGACAGGTTGATCACGTTGCCGCCTGGCAGGAACTGGCACAGGCCCAGCAGGTCGGTGAAGTCGGAGGCGGAGAGCCAGCGGCGCTGCTCGACGATCGCGCGCCGCGCGAGCGGCAGCGCGCCACCGAACGAGATCAGCCCGAGGCCGAGAAAGCCGCCGAAGATCTCGGTGACGCTGGGCGGTGGTGCAAGGCCGGCGTCGGCCCCGGTTTGCGCTGAGGTGAGGTTTGAGTTCATGTTACGAGCCGTCTTGTTCATGCTGGGAGGTTAACGCCGTTTTGTCGTCGGGCAAAACGATTTCTCGGGCGGTTCCTTGTGATCTAGAATCACAAGCATGGCTCGAAATCTTCCTCCCTTTCCGGCGCTGCGCGCCTTCGAAGCTGCGGCACGGCACGACAGTTTCACCGCGGCGGCGAACGAATTGCATGTGACACACGGTGCAATCAGCCGGCAAGTCGCGGCCTTCGAGGCGTGGGTCGGCGTGCAGGTATTTCACCGCATCGGCAAGCGCGTGCGTCTCACGGACGACGGCCGCCGCTATCTGGCGACCGTCCAGGCTGCGTTCGACAGTATTTCCCTCGCGACGAGCCAACTACGCGACACCGGCGTGGTGCATGTGCTGCGCATTAACGCCCTGCCCACTTTCGCCATGAAATGGCTACTGCCGCGGCTCAATCAGTTTCAGCGCAAGATGCCCAACGTGGAACTGCGGCTGTCGACCTCGAATACGCCGATCGAGATACTTGATGGCTATGACGTGGCAGTCCGGCGCGGCCCGGCGCATTGGCCGAACTGCGTGAGTGGACATTTCCTGGGCGAAACCGAGTTGCCGGTGTGCAGTCCTGCGCTATTGCAGCGCTCGCCGATCAAGGTGGCCGACGATCTCGCGCGTCATGTGTTGCTGCATTCGGATACGAGGCCGGACGCGTGGCGCAACTGGCTGACCGCGGCTGGTGTGAAGGCGAAATGCCGCAAGAAGCAGTCGTTCGATCACTTCTATCTGGCGTTGCAAGCAGCGGTGGATGGACTCGGCGTTGCGCTGGGGCCAGTGCCGATGCTCGCAGATGAGTTGGCTTCGGGCAGGCTCGTGATGCCGCTCGAAGGTCCGCGTATCGACGCGCGTGGTTATTGGTGGGTCGCGCGGCGCGAAGTGGCGCATGCGCCGCCGGTCGAGCAGTTTTGCCGCTGGCTGCAGGAGCAGGGCGATCAGGCCGATGAGGTTGAGCGCGCCTGAAGGGCGCCGCCCACACGTACAAAGCCGGGCGGCGGCGCGCCGCGCGGCTTCGTCGAATCACATCACGCGTTACAACCTCAGGCGTTACAGATAGAACATCCGGTCTTCATCGGACTTCGCAGGATGCGGTTCTGCCTCGTCGCGGTCTTCGTAGAACTTCAGCACCGCTTCGAGCACCTGGTCCGGATCGTCGATCACCTGCATCAGGTTCATGTCGTCCGGATTGATGAGACCCATCGGCACCAACGATTCCTTGAACCAGCCGAGCAGACCCTTCCAGAACTCGCCGCCCACCAGAATGATCGGCACATGGCGCGACTTCTTGGTCTGAATGAGCGTGAGCACTTCGGCGAGTTCATCCAGCGTGCCGAAGCCGCCAGGCATCACGATTACCGCATCCGAGTTCTTCACGAATGTGACCTTGCGCGTGAAGAAGTGACGGAAGCGCAGCGAGATGTCTTGCCACTGGTTGCCCGATTGCTCGTGCGGCAGTTCGATGTTCAGGCCCACTGACGGTGCCTTGCCCGCATGAGCGCCCTTGTTGGCCGCTTCCATGATGCCGGGGCCGCCGCCGGATATCACCGCAAAGCCCGCGTCCGACAGCTTGCGCGCGATCTGCGTGGCCAGTTTGTAATACGGCGAGTTCGGTTTCAGGCGCGCCGAACCGTAGATGCTGACGGCCGGGCGAATCTCCGAGAGGTACTCGGTCGCCTCGATAAACTCTGCCATAATCGTGAACATCTGCCACGATGCGCGGGCCTTCTTGGCCGTTGCGCGCTCTTGATCTGCGAGCGATCGCAGACTCGGAATCACTTTTCTCTTGTTCATAATGCCTGAAGAACGAATCCTGGAAGCTGAGCTGGAAGGTAAGACCCTGCTACTGGTTGACGGTTCGAGTTATCTGTACCGGGCCTACCATGCGATGCCTGATCTGCGCGGACCCGATGGCGGACCTACGGGTGCGCTGTACGGGATCATCAACATGCTGCGGCGCATGCGCAAGGAAGTTACAGCAGAGTATAGCGCGTGCGTGTTCGACGCCAAGGGCAAAACGTTTCGCGACGACTGGTATCCCGACTATAAGGCGAACCGCCCGTCGATGCCCGAAGACCTCGCGCAGCAGATCGAGCCAATCCATGTCGCGGTGCGTGCGCTCGGCTGGCCGTTGCTGATGATCGACGGCGTCGAAGCCGATGACGTGATCGGCACGTTGAGCGTCGCTGCGGAAAAGCGCGGTATGAAGGTGATCGTCTCGACGGGGGACAAGGATCTGGCGCAGCTTGTGACGGATCATGTCACCCTCATCAATACGATGACCAACGAGACGCTCGACCGTGCCGGCGTCCTGGCTAAATTCGGCGTGCCGCCGGAGCGCATCGTCGATTACCTGTCGTTGATCGGCGATACCGTCGACAATGTGCCCGGTGTCGAGAAGTGTGGTCCCAAGACCGCGGTCAAGTGGCTCACGCAATACGAAACGCTCGATGGCATCGTCGCACACGCGAACGAAATCAAGGGTGCGGTAGGAGACAATCTGCGTAAGGCGCTGGATTTTCTGCCCATGGCGCGCAAGCTCGTGACCGTGGATACGGCATGCGATATGACGCCGCATCTCACGTGTATCGAAGAGAGTCTGGCAAGCCGCGCCGAAGCGCGCGATGAACTACGCGATATCTTCGCGCGTCACGGCTTCAAGACGTGGCTGCGTGAAGTTGAAGTGGCCGAGGTGGTGGAAGGCCCGGGTGCGGGCGAAGACGTCGCACCGGTGATCGACGGCGAGCGTCACTACGACACTGTACAGACGTGGGAACAGTTCGATACGTGGCTCGCGAAGATCACTGCTGCCGAGATCACCGCCTTCGATACTGAAACTACTGCACTCGATCCGATGCTGGCGCAACTCGTCGGCATTTCGTTGTCGGTCGAGCCTAACTCTGCCGCTTATATTCCGGTTGGACATCGTGGGCCGGACCATCCGGTGCAACTGCCGCGCGACGAAGTGCTCGCGAAGTTGAAGCCGTGGCTCGAAAGCGCTGATCACAAGAAGGTCGGCCAGCATATGAAGTACGACGAACAGGTGCTCGCCAACTACGGCATCGTAATGGACGGTATCGAGCACGATACGTTGCTGCAATCGTATGTGCTGGAGTCGCATCGTACGCATGACATGGATAGCCTCGCGCTGCGACATCTCGGCATCAAGACGATCAAGTACGAAGAGGTGGCGGGCAAGGGCGCGGGGCAGATTGGTTTCGATGAGGTCGCCCTTGCTCAGGCCGCCGAATACGCAGCAGAAGACGCGGATATCACGTTGCGTCTGCATCAGGCCTTGTATCCGCAAGTGGCGGCAGACGAGGGTTTGAAGCGCGTCTACAGCGACATCGAAGTCCCCACTTCACGCGTCTTGCGCAAGATGGAGCGCACCGGCGTGCTGATCGACGCGGAGAAGTTGCGACTGCAAAGCAATGAAATCGCCACCCGCCTGATTGAGCTCGAAACGGAAGCCTATACGCTGGCCGGCGGAGAATTCAATCTCGGCTCGCCCAAGCAGATTGGGCAGATCTTCTTCGAGAAGCTGCAGTTGCCGGTAGTCAAGAAGACCCCGAGCGGCGCGCCGTCCACCGATGAAGAAGTACTGCAAAAGCTGGCCGAAGATTATCCGTTGCCGAAGCTGTTGCTCGAGCATCGCGGCCTGTCGAAGCTGAAGTCCACCTATACCGACAAGCTGCCGCGCATGGTCAACGCGCAGACGGGCCGCGTGCATACCAACTATGCGCAGGCCGTGGCGGTCACCGGACGGCTCGCCTCGAACGATCCGAACCTGCAGAACATCCCTGTGCGGACCGCGGAAGGGCGCCGCATTCGCGAGGCGTTCATTGCGCCGCCGGGTCACAAGCTCGTCTCTGCGGATTACTCGCAGATCGAGCTGCGCATCATGGCGCACATTTCCGGTGATGCGTCGTTGTTGCGCGCATTCGCGCAGGGCGAGGACATCCACCGCGCGACCGCGGCGGAAATCTTCAGCGTGACGCCGCTCGAAGTGTCGAGCGACCAGCGTCGAGTGGCGAAGGTGATCAACTTCGGCCTGATCTACGGCATGAGCGCATTCGGTCTGGCCGCAAACCTGGGTATTACGCGCGATGCGGCGAAGCTTTATATCGACCGCTACTTTGCGCGCTATCCCGGCGTCGCGAGCTACATGGACGAAACCCGCGCAAGCGCGAAGTCGAAGGGCTACGTCGAAACTGTGTTCGGTCGTCGTCTGTGGCTGCCGGAAATCAACGGTGGCAATGGGCCGCGACGCCAGGCCGCGGAGCGCGCTGCGATCAACGCACCGATGCAGGGTACCGCCGCCGATCTGATCAAGAAGTCGATGATCGCCGTGCAGGACTGGCTCGAAGCCTCGAACACCGGCACGCGAATGATCATGCAGGTGCACGACGAATTGATCCTCGAAGTGCCGGACAGCGAACTATCCGAGGTACGCAAGCGTTTGCCCGAACTGATGTGCGGCGTTGCCGCGCTGAAAGTGCCGCTGGTCGCAGAAGTGGGAGCTGGCGCCAATTGGGAAGAGGCACATTGACGCAGACCTGAGGCTGGAGCGATATCGTCGTGCGCATGTCACACATGCGCCTGGATGGCTTGTGGCAAACCGTACTGCTCGCGGACAATCTCTGACGGACGGCTCCTACAGGGATGACGTAGACCGTCTCGACGCACAACCGATCGGCAAACACGGAGAACTACGATGCATCGTTTTATCGTCGTTGGTGGAGGTGCGGGAGGGCTGGAACTGGCGACGCGTCTTGGCGACCGCTATGCCCCACACAAGAACAAGGGCGAGGTGCGCGCGCAGGTCACGCTCGTCGATCGTAATCCAACCCATATCTGGAAGCCGCTGCTGCACGAGGTTGCCGCCGGCAGCATGGACCCATTCACGCAGGAACTCGAATATGCCGCGCAGGCGCGCTGGCATGGCTTTGAGTTTCAGCAGGGTGAGCTAGCCGGGCTCGACCGGGCAGCGAAGCGCATCACGCTCGGGCCGGTCATCGATGATGACGGTGCGGAGTTGTTGCCGCAGCGTGTGCTCGACTATGACACGCTGGTGATTGCCATCGGCAGTACGACGCATTTCTTCGGCGTCCAGGGCGCGCCGGAGTATTCGCTCGCGCTCGACACGGTCGGTCAGGCCGAGCGCTTTCGCAAACGCCTGATCGCGGCTTGCATGCGCGCCGAGCATCAGGTGCACGAACCGGTGGAGCCGGTGCATGACGTGTCTGTGCCGTCGACGGAGCCGCGTATCCAGGTGGCGATTGTCGGCGGTGGAGCGACGGGGGTCGAATTGTCTGCGGAATTACGCAATACGGCTCAGGTGTTGTCCGCGTATGGGCTGCATAAGCTTGATCCGCGCCACGACGTCGGCATTGTGCTGATCGAGGCTGGGCCGCGAATCTTGCCGGCCTTGCAGGAGCGGGTGTCCACCGCCACGGCGGAGCTGCTGACGAAGCTGGGCGTCAAGCTGATGACCGGCGAGACAGTGGCCGAAGTTGCGCCGGGCCTCGTGCGCACCGCGAGCGGCAAGACGATTCGCGCCGACTTGACGGTATGGGCCGCAGGCATCAAGGCGCCAGCGATCCTGAGTCAGCTCGACGGCTTGCCGGTCAACCGGCTCGGCCAATTGATCGTGCGCCGTACGCTGCAGACCGAGGTCGACGACAATGTTTTCGCGCTCGGCGATTGCGCCGCCTGCCCGTGGCCCGGCAACGAACGCAACGTGCCGCCGCGGGCGCAGGCCGCTCACCAGCAGGCGAGCTTCCTGCTGAAGGCGCTTGCTGCGAGGCTCGGGGGTCAGCCGCTGCCGGAGTTCACCTATCGGGACTTCGGCTCGTTGGTTTCGCTCGGCCATTTCAGCGCGGTGGGCAACCTGATGGGCGGGGTGATCGGCGGCAACATGCTGATCGAGGGGCTTTTTGCGCGTTTCATGTACATGTCGCTGTACCGGCTGCACATTGCCGCGCTGCATGGCTACGCGCGGATGGTGCTCGATACCTTCGCGCATTGGCTGCGCCGCACGACGCTGCCGCGGGTGAAGCTGCACTGAGGAGTGGTGCTGCGGTAGGTGGTGTGCGGGGTTCAGACGTTATCAGCGGCTTTTCCGGCGCCGCCGCCCGGCATGGCATCGGGGTTCACCAGGCTTCTGCAACGGGATTGCGCACGAGCGTATCCTGTTGCCGTTCGTCCTATTGTCTACCGCCATTCACAGCCGTTCGTCCTTTGTTGCCCTTCATTCAAGGAGTGCCGCATGCTGAAACCTGAAGTCGACTGCCTGGTCCCGCACGTTCCTTTCAATCGACGCACGTTCATCAAGGCAGCGCTCGGCACCGGATTTGCCGCTGCCGTGTTGCCGGTGTCGGCGCAAACCATCCACACGGATAGCGACGGCCTCGAAGCGGGCGAAGTGGCCGTGCATTCAGGCGACACCCTCGTGCCGGCCTATCGCGCGCAACCTTTGGGCAAGACGCACCTGCCCGTGATCATCGTCGTGCACGAGGCGTTCGGCGTACATGAGCATATTGCCGACGTCTGCCGGCGGTTCGCCAAGCTCGGTTATCTAGCGATCGCGCCGGATCTCTTTGTGCGCGAAGGTGACGCGTCGGCGTATCCGACGATCCAGCAGTTGGACGCACAACTGCTCAGCAAGGTGCCTGACGAGGAGGCTCTGGCCGATCTCGACGCCACCGTGGCCTGGGCCGGCGAACACGGCGGCGACCTGAAGCGGCTGGGCGTCAATGGATTCTGCTGGGGTGGCCGGATCACCTGGTTGTACGCCGAGCACAATCCGCATGTGAAAGCGGCGGTGTCCTGGTACGGGCGGGTGGCGGGCAACCACACGGCCAACACACCGGCCAATCCGATCGATCGGGTGGCAGACCTTCAGGTACCGGTGTTGGGGCTCTACGGCCTGCAAGATCAGAGCATTCCGCAGGACACGCTCGCGCAGATGAAGCAGGCGATCGCGCAGGGACCTGAAGGGGGACGCGGCTCGCAGTTCGTCGTCTACGACGATGCAGGGCATGCGTTCTTTGCGGATTACCGGCCCAGCTACAAAAAGGCTGATGCGGAAGACGGCTGGCGCCGCGCGCTGGTCTGGTTCAAGCAGCACGGCGTGGCGTAGGCGCTGCGGCGGCTACCCCATCGAAGCGGCCGGCAATACCGCCGGCCCGCCCTGCGCCGTTACGGATTCGGTCCGGTCGCAACCGGCCGTGCCGGATCGGACGACCACTCGCTCCACGATCCCGCGTAAAGCGCCGCGCCATGCAGGCCGGCGACTTCCATCGCCAGCGCGTTGACGCAGGCTGTCACCCCGGAACCGCATTGCAGCACGACGCGATCCGGTGCGATTCCAGGCAACAATCCCTGGAATTCTTCTCGTAACGAATGAGCCGGCTTGAACCGCCCGTCGGGCGTCAGATTGTCTTTGAAGAAGCGGTTCAGCGCGCCCGGAATGTGCCCACCGACCCGGTCAAGCGTCTCGTTCTCACCGCGATACCGGTCTGCGGCCCGCGCGTCGATCACCACCCGGTCATGCGTATTCAGATTGCGCTCCACGGCCTGGACGTCGAACGTGACCGCCAGTGGCGCGCCGGCTTTGAAGTCGCCGGGGCTTTGCGGCGCAACATCCTGCGTCAGCGGGTGGCCGGCCGCTTGCCAGGCTTGCAGCCCACCGTCGAGCAAGGCAACCGCATCGTGACCCAGCCAGCGCAGCAGCCACCAGGCGCGCGCGGCATACATGCCACCTTGCGCATCGTAGGCAACAACCTGCTGACCCTGCTTGAGGCCGCGCGCGGCCAGCATGGCGGCGAGCTTCGCGCGGTCCGGCAGCGGATGGCGGCCATTAGTACCGGTCTTCGCGCTCGACAGGTCACGATCCAGATGCAGATACTGCGCACCCGGCAAGTGGCCGGCCGCGTGGGCTTTTTCGCCGGCTTCCGTGTCCGCCAGATCGAAACGGCAGTCGATCACAAATACGCTGCCAGGCACAGCGGTGAGCCGTTCAGCGAGGTTCGCCGCGGAGATCAGGGTGGTGTAGTGGGTATGTGGCATGACGGCTCCTGAGCGATTTCGGCACGGCCCGAGCCAACAACCAGACGCGCTCAAGCAGTTCGACCGAATGATGTTGTTAGTCTAAACAAAAAAAGACGGGCCGAAGCCCGTCTTTCTGTGATTGCTCTGAGCCCGCAGGCTGTACGGCGGTTGCGCCGTTCAGATCGTGCCGAGTTCGCGCCGCAGGAACTCGTGGAAGTGCTGCATGCCGTCTTCCATCGGGCTCTGATACGGTCCGACCTGCGACTCGCCGCGCTCCATCAGCGCACGGCGGCCGGCGTCCATGCGCTCGGCGATCTCGTCGTCTTCACGCGCCGTTTCCATGTACGCAGCACGTTCGGCTTCGACGAATTCACGCTCGAACAGCGCAATTTCCTCGGGATAGTAGAACTCCACGACATTCGTGGTTTTCTGCGCGCCGCGCGGAATGAGCCATGACACGACCAGCACGTGCGGGTACCACTCGATCATGATGCCGGGGTAGTACACCATCCAGATTGCGCCGAACTCGGGCGTCTTGCCGTCGCGGAAGCGCAGCACTTCGTCGTGCCACTTGCGATAGGTCGGGCTGCCCGGCTGCTCCAGATCCTTGTGGACGCCCACGGTCTGCACGCTGTACCAGTCGCCGAACTCCCAGGTCAGATCGTCGCAGTTGACGAAGCTGCCGAGGCCCGGATGGAACGGCGCGACGTGGTAGTCCTCGAGGTAGACCTCGATGAAGGACTTCCAGTTGTAGTTGCATTCGTGGACTTCGACGTGGTCGAACATGAAGTTCGAGAAGTCGAAATGCTGCTTGGTGCCGAGCCGCGCCAGATCCTTGGCGACATCGCGCCCCTGGGCTTCGAACAGCAGCCCTTGCCAGTTCTGCAGCGGCGTAGCGCCGAGATTCAGGCAGGGGTTGTCTGCGAAATGCGGTGCACCGAGGAGTTGGCCGTTCAGATCATACGTCCAGCGATGCAGGGGGCAGACGATGTTTTCCGCCTGGCCGCGGCCGTTGAGCATGATGGCTTGCCGGTGGCGGCACACGTTCGACAGCAGCTCGACTTGTGACTGCTTGTTACGGACGAGCACACGCCCCTCGCTCTCGCTGGGCAAGGCAAAATAATCCCCCGCATCCGGCACCATGAGTTCGTGCCCGACGTAGCGAGGACCTTTCTTGAAAAGGGTTTCGATTTCGCGCGTTAGAAGCGCATCGTCAAAGTAAGCCGTGACTGGCAGCTGGCTGTGAACAGACCGCAACTGCAATGCATTGCTCAGATTGGACATTCCCACTCCCGATGAAGACGTGAAAGCAGTGAACAACCCAACCATCGAAGGTTTCGATTTAGGGAGCCCGCGATTATACCCGTTTGCCCCTCCTTGGGGCGACTAAGTGTCTGATTTGGGTCAAAATTGTGAAGTTGGTTCACTGTTTTCGTGGAGCAAAAAGGATTTTTTTCTGTCAGGCTCTGGGTGGGGCGTAAGGGAAGCAGGCGGGGCGGAGGGCGGCAAGCGGATCGGTTTAGTCGCTTTTGCCGTAGAATGTCCGACTTGTTTTAATTTTGCGACCATTCATGGCGAAGACCGCATCGAAAGATACCGCTGCAACGGCCGCTGAGGGCGCTGACGGCACACCGCTGCCCGAGAACTACGAAGCGGCGCTGGCTGAGCTGGAAGGCCTGGTTGCGCGGATGGAAGGCGGCAGTCTGAGCCTCGAGGAGTCGCTGTCCGCCTACCGGCACGGCGCGGCCCTCGTGACGTTTTGCCAGCAGCAACTGGAAAAGGTCGAGCAGCAGGTGCGGGTACTCGACGGCGAGACCCTCAAGCCGCTGCCCATGAGTGGCGCAGGCACAACCGCTACTGAGAGCGGGGACGACCTATGACTTTCGAACAATGGATGCACTCGGTACTTGGGCGTGTCGAGACAGCACTAGAACACTATTTGCCGGCGGCTTCGGTTGAACCGGCGCAACTGCACGACGCGATGCGCTATGCGGTGCTGGGCGGCGGCAAACGGGTGCGCCCGTTGCTGTGCCATGCGGCAGGGGAACTGACGGGCGCACGCGCCGAATGCCTCGACGCGGCAGCGGCGGCGCTGGAGATGATCCACGTCTACTCGCTGGTGCATGACGACATGCCGTGTATGGACGACGACGCGTTGCGTCGCGGCAAGCCCACGGTGCACGTTAAGTATGATGAACCGACCGCGCTGCTGGTTGGCGACGCGCTGCAATCGCAGGCATTTGTTGCGCTGACGGCCGATGTGCTGGCGCCTGCGCAACAAGCCGCACTGGTGCGGGAGCTGGCGCTGGCGAGCGGCTCGATCGGCATGGCCGGCGGCCAGGCCATCGATCTGGCGAGCGTCGGACATACGCTGACGCGGCCGCAGCTCGAAACGATGCACCGCATGAAGACCGGCGCGCTGCTGCGCGCTTCGGTGCGCATGGGCGCACTGGCTGGCGAAACGCCCAGCGCGGACGCAATGCGTTCGCTCGACGCGTACGCGGCCGCGGTGGGCCTCGCGTTTCAGGTGGTGGACGATATTCTGGACGTCACGACTGATTCCGCGACGCTCGGCAAAACGGCAGGCAAAGACGCGAAGGACGGCAAGCCGACCTACGTGTCGATTATTGGGCTCGAGGCGTCGCGCGAACTCGCCGCGCAACTGAGCACCGATGCCCACGCTGCGATTGCGCCATTTGGCGCGCGTGCGCAGCGTCTTGCCGAACTGGCTGATCTGGTGGTGAACCGGGTTAGCTAAACGCGAAAGCCCGCCGCCGCGCGTCCGAAGAAATGGATGCGTGAATGAAGTGCGGGCGCGTAAGTTTTCCTACAATGGAACGACGATGTACGACTTGCTGAAAACCATCGACGACCCGTCGGCCCTGCGCCGCCTCGATCGCCGCCAATTGCAACCGCTTGCAGACGAGTTGCGTGCCTTCGTGCTCGACAGCGTCTCGCAGACGGGCGGACACCTATCGTCGAATCTTGGCACGGTCGAACTGACGATTGCGCTGCACTATGTGTTCGACACGCCGCGCGACCGGATCGTCTGGGATGTCGGCCATCAGACCTATCCGCACAAGATCCTGACTGGTCGCCGCGATCAGATGCACACGCTGCGTCAGTACGGCGGCATCTCGGGCTTCCCGAAGCGTGACGAGTCGGAGTACGACACGTTCGGCACGGCGCACTCCAGCACGTCGATCTCCGCTGCGCTTGGGATGGCTATCGCCAGCAAGTTGCAAGGCGAGAACAACATGGGTATCGCCGTGATCGGCGACGGCGCGATGACGGCTGGCATGGCGTTCGAAGCCATGAACAACGCGGGCGTTGAAGACGACGTGCCGCTGCTCGTGATCCTGAACGATAACGACATGTCGATTTCGCCGCCGGTGGGCGCGCTGAATCGCCATCTGGCGCGCCTGATGTCGGGCCGCTTCTATGCCGCAGCGCGTGCCGGTGTGGAGCGCGTGCTGCGCGTCGCGCCGCCCATGCTCGACCTCGCCCGCAAGCTCGAAGAGCACGCGAAGGGCATGATCGTGCCGGCTACGTTGTTCGAAGAGTTCGGTTTCAACTATATCGGCCCGATCGACGGTCACGACCTCGATTCGCTGATCCCGACGCTGCAGAACATCAAGGAACTGCGCGGTCCGCAATTCCTGCACGTGGTGACCAAGAAGGGCCAGGGCTACAAGCTGGCTGAAGCAGATCCCGTGCTGTACCACGGCCCGGGCAAGTTCAATCCGGCTGAAGGTATCAAGCCGTCCACGGCGCCTTCGAAGAAGACGTACACGCACGTTTTCGGCGAATGGTTGTGCGACGCGGCGGAGCTCGACTCGCGCGTCGTCGGCATTACGCCGGCCATGCGCGAAGGCTCGGGCATGGTGGAGTTCGAAAAGCGCTTCCCGGACCGCTACTTCGACGTCGGCATTGCCGAGCAGCACGCGGTGACGTTCGCTGGCGGCCTCGCCGCCGAAGGCATGAAGCCGGTCGTGGCGATCTACTCCACGTTCTTGCAGCGCGCCTATGACCAGTTGATCCACGACGTCGCCCTGCAGAACCTGCCGGTGGTCTTCGCAATCGACCGTGCCGGTCTGGTCGGCGCCGACGGCGCGACGCATGCGGGCGCCTACGATCTGGCGTTCATGCGCTGCATCCCGAACATGACGGTGATGGCCGCGTCGGACGAAAACGAATGCCGTCAGATGCTCTACACGGCACTGCAGCAGCCGGGCCCGTCGGCAGTGCGCTATCCGCGCGGCGCCGGTACGGGCGTGGCAACGGTCAAGCAAATGGCCGCGCTGCCGCTGGGCAAGGGCGAAGTGCGCCGCGAAACCGCGCAGCCGGCCGGCAAGCGGATCGCGATTCTGGCGTTCGGCACGATGGTCGCACCGTCGCTGGCAGCCGCGGAGCAACTGGACGCCACCGTGGCGAACATGCGCTTTGTGAAGCCGCTCGATGCCGATCTGGTGCGCCAACTGGCTGAGAGCCACGACTACCTCGTCACGGTCGAAGAAGGCTGTGTGATGGGCGGCGCGGGTTCGGCCTGCGTCGAAGCCCTGCTCGCCAGTGGGGTTATGCGGCCCGTACTACAATTGGGCCTCCCCGATCGTTTCATTGATCATGGGGATCCGGCCAAGCTGCTCGTGGAGTGCGGTCTGGACGGCGCGGGCATTGCGAAGTCGATTCGCGAACGCTTCCTGGATCACGCCACCGGCGCTGCAGGCAAGTCGGTCAAGCGCGTCGCTTAACAGCGTCAGTGAGCGCGTCGTAGGGCCGGGCCGGGCGCCCGCGGGTTGCGGGCGCTATCGCGGCTATAGCAATCTCCAACTTGAATCGATGGGCCCTCGGGCCCATCATGCAACGCCGGCCTCAGCCGGCGTTCGCCGTTGCGCGCGTCGATCCGCCCGGCGGCTGAGCACCCCAACTGTCGCTTTGCGACGGGCCCGCAGCAGGCAGTCCCAAAGGGACTTCCTGCGGAGCTGAAAACCTGGGGCGGCCCGGCGCTTTCTAAAGGACAAGAAGATGAATCAGATGAATCCCGCCTTTGTGATGCCCGACGTGCAGAGTACGGTCGACATCCGCCAGATCCCGATTCAACGGGTCGGCGTGAAGGCCGTGCGTCATCCGCTGACGGTGCGCACGCAGGGCGGCGACGTGCAGCCGACGGTCGGTATGTGGAACCTCGACGTCCACCTCCCCGCCGAACAGAAGGGCACGCACATGTCGCGCTTCGTGGCGCTCCTTGAAGAGAACAAGGCGCCGCTCGAGCCGTCGACGTTCCGCACGATGCTGGCGGCGATGCTCGAGAAGCTCGAAGCCGAAGCAGGCAGGATCGAAGTGTCGTTCCCGTACTTCGTCAACAAGACCGCGCCGGTGTCGGGCGTACAAAGTCTGCTGGACTACGAAGTGACGCTGACGGGCGATACCCGCAACGGCGTGACGCGCCTGTTCCTGAAGGTGTTGGTGCCGGTCACGAGCCTGTGCCCGTGCTCGAAGAAGATCTCGCAATACGGCGCGCACAATCAGCGCTCGCATGTGACGATCAACGCTGAGCTGACTGATGACGTGCCGGTGGAAGATCTGATTCGGATTGCCGAAGAAGAGGCATCGTGTGAGTTGTGGGGTTTGCTGAAGCGGCCGGACGAGAAGTTCGTCACCGAGCGCGCGTATGAGAATCCGAAGTTCGTTGAAGACCTGGTGCGCGATGTGGCGCAGCGTCTGAACGCGGATGCGCGGATCGTCGCGTATGTGCTCGAAGCCGAGAATTTCGAATCGATCCACAATCACAGTGCTTATGCTGTGATTGAGCATGACAAACGGGCGGCTCGCTGAGCAACGCTTTGCTATGACGTGACAACGGCCGCTTAAGCGGCCGTTGTGTTGTGTGGCATGTTTTTTCGTCCGATACTTCGTCGCCCGCCAACCGTGCTCTTGCGTTTCACCGCCGCGCGAACCGCTCAGCGCGCGAGCGAGGTCAGATCCCAGCGCGGCTTGACCGTGAACGCGTAGTCCTTGCCCGATTGGTCCGGCCAGCGCTGCAGCCGTAGTGCGCCGGCGAGCGCGATCATTGCGCCGTTGTCGGTGCACAGCGCGAGATCCGGGTAATGCACATCGAAACCACGCTTCTTCGCCGCAGCGGAGAGCGCCTCGCGCAACTGCCGGTTGGCGCCCACCCCGCCTGCGACCACCAGCCGCTTGAGCCCCGTCTTCTTGAGCGCGGCCAGCGATTTGGCTGCCAGCACATCGACGGCGGCATCGACAAAACCACGCGCGAGGTCGGCTTTGGCCTGTTCGCAGATATTTGCGCCGCCCAATTTCTTCACATGCGTCAGTACGGCGGTCTTCAAGCCGCTGAAGCTGAAATCGAGGTCCCCAGAATGCAGCATAGGGCGCGGCAGAACGACCGCCCCGGGCGTGCCGAATTCCGCCAGCCGCGAGACTTCCGGACCGCCCGGATAGCCAAGGCCGAGCAGTTTGGCGGTCTTGTCGAAGGCTTCGCCGGCGGCGTCGTCGAGGGTCTCGCCAAGCGTCTCGTACACGCCCACGTCTGTGACGCGCATCAATTGCGTGTGGCCACCCGATACCAGCAGCGCTACGAACGGAAACGGCGGCGGTTCGTCGACCAGCAGCGGCGACAGCAAATGCCCCTCGAGGTGGTGAATGCCGATGGTGGGCTTGTCCCACGCCATGGCGAGCGCATTGGCAATGCTGGCACCCACGAGCAGCGCGCCAGCCAGTCCCGGGCCTTGCGTGTAGGCAATCGCGTCGATCTCGCCGCGCGCCGTGCCGGCACGCTCAAGCACCTCTTCGAGCAGCGGCAGCGCGCGCCGAATATGGTCGCGCGACGCGAGTTCCGGCACGACGCCGCCGTACTCCCGATGCATCGCAATCTGCGAGTGCAGCGCGTGCGCAAGCAGGCCGCGCTCCGTGTCGTAGAGCGCGAGACCGGTTTCGTCGCAGGAGCTTTCGATGCCGAGAACGAGCATGATTCGAGGGCCGAAGGGCGCGGCAACATGCGGCTGAATGGCTGTCCGCTTGGACTTGCGCGTATGTTCAGGCGCCCTAAAAAGTGAAAAGGCGAGCCTGAAAGTATAGCAGTGCGGGGGAGGGGCCGCAGGTACAATGCGCGCCATGGAATCCTTCGATATCGCGGTCATCGGCGCGGGCGCAGCCGGCATGATGTGCGCGGCGGTCGCCGGGCAACTCGGGCGGCGCGTCGCGCTGATCGACCACGCGCCGCGCCTCGCGGAAAAAATCCGCATTTCCGGCGGCGGCCGCTGCAACTTCACGAATCTGTACGCGGGACCGGCGAATTACCTGTCGGCGAATCCCCATTTCTGCCGCTCGGCGCTCGCGCGCTACACGCCGCGCGACTTCATGGCGCTGCTCAAGCGCTATCACGTCACATGGCACGAGAAGCACAAAGGGCAGTTGTTCTGCGATCAGTCGAGCGACGCGGTCATTGACGTGCTGAAAAGCGAGTGCGATGCCGGCGGCGTCGCATGGCGCAGGCCGCTGGCCGTCGAGCACGTACGCCAGGATGCAGCGGAGGGCTTCACCCTTGACACCCATGCCGGCCCGATCCGCACCCGGGCGCTGGTGGTGGCGACGGGCGGCCTGTCGATTCCGAAGATCGGTGCGACGGATTTCGCCTATCGGCTGGCCAAGCAGTTCGGCCACAAGCTGATCGACACTCGTCCGGCTCTCGTGCCGCTTACTTTCGCTGCTGCCGACTGGGAGCCGTTTTCGGCGCTCTCAGGCGTCTCGCTAGAGGTTCAAATCGGGACGGGCAGCAAGAAAGCTGACGCCGAGTTCGTCGAAGACCTGCTGCTCACGCATCGCGGGCTGTCCGGGCCGGGCGTCCTGCAGATTTCGAGCTACTGGCAGCCCGGCGAGCCGATCCACATCAACCTGCTGCCGGAGCGGGACGCCGCCACCGCGCTGTTGGAAGCGAAAACCAGCACCAAACGGCAGATTGCCAACCTGCTGGCCGAATGGGTGCCGACGCGGCTCGCCCACGTCTGGCTGGAGACGCATCAGATTCCGGCGGAGGCGCGCATCGCCGACCTGCCGGACAAGGCCCTGCGCCGCATTGGTGAGGCGCTGTCGCGCTGGACGCTCACGCCAAACGGCACCGAAGGCTACCGCAAGGCCGAGGTGACGCGCGGCGGGATCGATACGCGCGATCTGTCGTCATCGACAATGATGAGCGCCCGCGTGCCCGGCCTGTATTTCATCGGCGAGGCGGTCGACGTGACCGGCTGGCTGGGCGGTTACAATTTCCAGTGGGCGTGGGCCTCGGGCGTGGCGGCAGGCCAGGCGGCCGCGGAGTACG
Source organism: Paraburkholderia sp. EB58 (assembly GCF_050436665.1). Taxonomy (NCBI): domain Bacteria; kingdom Pseudomonadati; phylum Pseudomonadota; class Betaproteobacteria; order Burkholderiales; family Burkholderiaceae; genus Paraburkholderia; species Paraburkholderia sp. EB58. The sequence continues at coordinate 95,708 of NZ_JBNDMQ010000033.1, forward strand.
CCAGGGCTTGAGCAGGCGTGAACTGGCCCCAGGGGGCTTGACGCGGGCGTCTCTTTATGAGAAAGGTCTGCTATACTCCCCAACCTTTACGAAGTTCCGTTATTGAAAAATGACGATCATCCGCGTAAAAGAAAACGAGCCATTTGAAGTCGCAATGCGCCGCTTCAAACGCACGATCGAGAAGAACGGTCTGTTGACTGAACTGCGAGCGCGCGAGTTTTACGAAAAGCCCACGGCTGAGCGCAAGCGCAAGAAGGCATCGGCGGTGAAGCGCCACTTCAAACGGCTGCGTAGCCAGATGTTGCCAAAGAAGTTTTATTGATTCTGACGTCGCTGCGGTTCCTACGGAGCGTCGGCACGCAACCGGTGGCGGCACGAGATGCTGCCCCGTGCGAACAACCTGGCCTTCAAGGCCACCTGGTCAAGCCGCATCTACTCCGCGCATTCGTGCAAAACACGCGCGCCAACCCGCTTGAGGAAGCAGTCCCAAGCGGGTTTTTGTGTTGATGCACGGAGCATGGCCAGATCTTTTTACATTCCAACGCATTCAGGTGAGTAATGAGTCTCAAGGATCGGATCAACGACGACATGAAGGCCGCCATGCGGGCCCGCGAAACCGAGCGTCTCGGCACCATCCGTCTGCTGCTCGCCGCGATCAAGCAGCGTGAAGTCGACGAGCGCATCGTGCTCGACGACACCGCCATCACCGCGGTCATCGACAAGATGATCAAGCAGCGCAAAGACTCGATCAGCCAGTTCGAGGCCGCAGGCCGCACCGACCTGGTCGAGAAGGAAAGCGCCGAGCTCACCATTCTCTCGGCCTATATGCCGGAGCAGCTGTCCGACGCGGAGATCGCCACCGAAGTGCAGGCCGCGGTCGCGCAAACCGGCGCCACCGGCCCGCAGGACATGGGCAAGGTGATGGGCGTGCTCAAGCCGAAGCTCGCGGGCCGTGCCGACATGACCGCCGTGTCCGGGCTGGTCAAGGCTGCGCTCGCGAAGTAATGCGGTTTTCCCGGTCTTTGCGGCCCGCTCCTCGACGGGCTGGCCGCGCAGCCTTCAGGCTTTCAAGGTAGTGCCCCCACTGTGATTCCGCATTCGTTCCTGCAGGATCTGCTGAACCGCGTCGATATCGTCGACGTGGTCGGCAAGTACGTGCAACTGAAAAAGGGCGGCGCTAATTTTATGGGGCTCTGTCCGTTTCATAACGAAAAGAGCCCTTCGTTTACGGTTAGTCCGACTAAGCAGTTCTATCATTGCTTTGGCTGCGGCGCGCACGGCACGGCCATCGGCTTCCTGATGGAGCACGCCGGCCTGACGTTTCCCGAGGCGGTCAACGATCTGGCGCAGTCGGTCGGCTTGACGGTGCCGCAGGAGCCGTCGCCGGGTCAGGGGGGCGGGGGCGGTGGCTACGCGCCGGCCGCGTCCAAAGCTGTCACCACCGCGCTGTCAGATGTGATGCAAACAGCATGCGATTTTTATCGCAAGCAATTGCGCGGCGCGCCCAACGCGATCCAGTACCTGAAAAAGCGCGGCTTGACGGGGCCGATTGCGGCCCATTTCGGCATCGGTTACGCGCCCGATGGCTGGCAGAACCTTGAGGCCGCATTCCCCAACTATCGGGACGAGGCGCTCGTGGACTCGGGGCTCGTGATCGTCAGCGAGAAGGCCGACGCTCAGGGTCAGAACCGTCGGTACGACCGCTTTCGTGAGCGGATCATGTTCCCGATCCGCAATGTCAAAGGTCAGGTCATCGGCTTTGGCGGCCGGGTGCTCGATGGTGGCGAGCCTAAGTATTTGAATTCGCCGGAAACGCCTCTATTTAACAAGGGCAGCGAGCTGTACGGGCTGTTCGAGGCGCGCCTCGCGATTCGTGAACAGCATTACGCGCTGGTGGTCGAAGGGTACATGGACGTGGTCGCGCTGGCCCAGTTGGGGTTCCAGAACGCGGTGGCCACGCTGGGAACTGCTTGTACGCCGATTCATGTGCAGAAATTACTGCGTCAGACCGATACGGTAATTTTTAGCTTCGACGGCGATTCCGCGGGCCGAAAGGCCGCGCGCCGGGCGCTCGACGCCTGTCTGCCGCATGCGGCGGACAACCGGACGATTCGCTTCCTGTTCCTGCCGTCCGAGCACGATCCGGACAGCTACGTGCGGGAATTCGGCACGGAAGCGTTTGCCGAACAGGTCGAGCGGGCCATGCCGCTGTCGCAGTTCATGCTTAATGAAGTGCTGGCCGGCAAGGAGCTGGACCAGCCGGAAGGCCGGGCGCGCGCACTGTTCGACGCCAAGCCCTTGCTGCAGGCGCTGCCGGCCAATGCGCTGCGTGCGCAGATCATGCATATGTTTGCCGACCGGCTGGACGTGCCGTTCGACGAGGTGGCCGCGTTATGCGAGGTGGATTCCCGGATCGCCGCGGCCGCAAGGCAGGCGCCGGCCCGCAAGGACCGCCGCAGCGTGACCGGGATCGAGGAAAAGACCCTGCGCAATCTGGTGATGCATCCCCGGACGGTCGCGGTGCTGGATGAAGACGCCGAGCAAGCGTTACTAACCATTACACGGCATGGCGAGCTGTTCGAGGAAGTGACGACGCACGCCCGCGCGCTGGGCGACGCCGCGGAGTTTCAATTGCTGTCCGACCTCTTGCGAAATGGCGCCAATGCCCCGACTTTCGAGGAAATCTTTCGCAAAATTCTGGACTATGATGAAAACGTTCGGGATTTGTTGCTGAAGGACCCTACGGATGCAGCCGTTATTGAGGAACGGCGCGAGCAGGAGCGGATTGTCGGCGAGGAGTTGAAGGCGGCGATCCTGAAGATGCGTTACGACGCCTATTGTGAGCGACTCGAGCAACTTTCGCGGCAATCCAGACATACCGCGGAGGAGTTTGCGGAGTTGACGGATCTGAATCAGAAACGGGCTGACATGAAGCGTCAGCTCGGGCTGTAAGAGGGTGGGCTGGACCTAAGCTATAATAAAAGGTTTTCAGCGGTTTGTTTTCCAGGCAAAAGGCGAAAGGCGATTGCAATGGCAAAGACTACAGGCGGAAAGAAAGCGGCAGGCACAGGCTCTGACGAGCCGACCACGAAGGTCACCGGGGCCAGGTCCGTTTCTTCCGCAGAAAGAGGGTCTGCCGGATCTGCCGTGAGCGTGACACCTGTTGCCCGGAAGAAATCCTCGACTTCTTCCGCTGCGAAAGCGGCGTCGGTGAGTACGGTGAAAGCCGCCAAGCCGGTCACGAAGCAGCCGAGTACCAGAAGCGCAAGGGAAGCGGTTGCCGCCCAGGACGATGCGGTAGCGCGCGAGTCTTCAGTATCCACGGTTCTACCGGCTGTTGTCCAGCAGCCGCGAGTCGAGACTACAGCCGGTACGGCGAACTCCATGACGAAAAAGCTGAACGAAGTATCCGTCGATGACGACGCAACCCCGAGCGAGGAAACTACTGCAGCTCCGGGCAAAGGCGACAAGGCCAAGGCACGCGACCGCCGCGCGAAGGAAAAAGCGCTGCTGAAAGACGCGTTTGCGTCCTCCCAACCAGGCACCGTCGAAGAGCTCGAAGAGCGCCGCTCGAAACTGCGCGCGCTGATCAAGCTCGGCAAGGAACGCGGCTTCCTGACCTACGCCGAAATCAACGACCACCTCCCGGACAACTTCACCGAGACCGAGGCGATCGAAGGCATCATCAGCACGTTCAACGACATGGGCGTGGCCGTTTACGAACAGGCGCCCGATGCCGAAACGCTGCTGCTGAACGACAACGCGCCAGCGGCCTCGTCGGACGACGAAGTTGAAGAGGAAGCCGAAGTAGCGCTGTCCACGGTCGATTCCGAATTCGGCCGCACCACCGACCCGGTCCGCATGTACATGCGCGAAATGGGTACGGTCGAGCTGCTGACGCGCGAAGGCGAAATCGAAATTGCGAAGCGCATCGAAGACGGCCTGAAGCACATGGTGATGGCCATCTCCGCATGCCCGACGACGATCGCCGACATCCTGGCCATGGCTGAGCGTGTCGCGAACGAAGAGATTCGTATCGATGAACTGGTCGACGGTTTGATCGACGCCAACGCGGAAGATGCGGACGGCTTCTCCGCGCAGGAAGCGGAAGCGATCGAGAGCGAAGAGGACGAAGTCGAAGAGGGCGAAGAAGAGGAAGAGGAAGACGACGACGGTGCCGCGCAAGCCACCGCCAACGCAGCGCAGATGGAAGCGTTGAAGCGTGCCTCGCTCGAGAAGTTCGCCATGATCAGCGAATGGTTCGACAAGATGCGTCGTGCCTTCGAGAAGGAAGGCTACAAGTCGAAGTCGTATCTGAAGGCTCAGGAAACGATCCAGAACGAGCTGATGACGATCCGCTTCACCGCGCGTACTGTCGAGCGTCTGTGCGACACGCTGCGTGCTCAGGTGGACGAGGTGCGTCAGGTCGAGCGTCAGATTCTGCATACGGTGGTCGACAAGTGCGGCATGCCGCGTGCGGAGTTCATCGCGCGTTTCCCGGGCAGCGAAACGGATCTCGAGTGGGCCGACAAGATCGTGGCCGAAGGTCACGGGTACAGCGGCATTCTCACGCGTAACATTCCGGCGATCCGCGAACAGCAGCAACGCCTGCTGGATCTGCAGGCGCGCGTCGTGCTGCCGCTGAAGGACCTGAAGGAAACCAACCGTCAGATGGCGGCGGGCGAACTGAAGGCGCGTCAGGCCAAGCGTGAAATGACCGAGGCCAATCTGCGTCTCGTGATCTCGATTGCGAAGAAGTACACGAACCGTGGCCTGCAGTTCCTGGATCTGATCCAGGAAGGCAACATCGGCCTGATGAAGGCAGTGGACAAGTTCGAATATCGTCGCGGCTACAAGTTCTCGACGTACGCCACGTGGTGGATCCGTCAGGCCATCACGCGGTCGATTGCGGACCAGGCGCGCACGATCCGGATTCCGGTTCACATGATCGAAACGATCAACAAGATGAACCGCATCTCGCGTCAGATTCTGCAGGAAACCGGTCTCGAGCCGGATCCGGCAACGCTGGCTGAAAAGATGGAGATGCCGGAAGACAAGATCCGCAAGATCATGAAGATCGCGAAAGAGCCGATCTCAATGGAAACGCCGATCGGTGACGACGACGATTCGCATCTGGGCGACTTCATCGAAGATACCAACACGGTGGCTCCTGCCGACGCTGCATTGCACGCCAGCATGCGCGATGTCGTGAAGGACGTGCTCGACTCGCTGACGCCGCGTGAAGCGAAGGTGCTGCGTATGCGCTTCGGTATCGAGATGAGCACCGATCACACGCTCGAAGAAGTCGGCAAGCAGTTCGACGTGACGCGTGAACGGATCCGTCAGATCGAGGCTAAGGCGCTGCGCAAGCTGCGTCACCCGAGCCGTTCTGACAAGCTGAAGTCGTTCCTCGAAGGCAATTAAGCGAGGGGCATCCGGCTGCTGCTGCGGATACGGGGGCTTCCTGGTCGCTTTGCTGATGCGAAGCGGTCACGGAAGCCCCTTTTTCGTGTAGTATGTCGGCCAATCAACGAATAGGCCCGGCCTCTTTTAGACCGGGTCTTTTTGTTGGTTTCAAGTCATCTTAGGGCCGGACGCCGTGCTGGTTGCAGGCAGCGGACTCATAATCCGCCTCCGAAAGGACACCGTGGGTTCGACTCCCACCCGGCCCACCAGAAAACTCTCTATCAATCAATTGCTTGCGCGTTTCCTACTTCCTGTGGGGACGGGCCGGGGACAATAGCGCCGCTTCGAGGCGTGCCATCTCGATGTCGTTCTGGTTACCATCTAGCCACTTGGCGTAGGTCTGCAGAAAGACCTCGACGCTGTGCCCTAGCTGGCGCGCGCAGAACGCGGGCGTCATACCGGCCATCAACATTGCAGTCGCGTAGCTGTGCCGCATGTTGTATGGCCGGCGATATCGGATCCCCAGCCGTTTCAGCATTCGTTTCCAGTACACACGCTGGAATGCTTCTTCGCTTTTCCAGTCTGCGCTGTAGCGTGGATCCTGAAAAACACGCGCGCCTCCAACCTGTGTGAATTCGCGTTGGCGCTGCAGTGCAGCCTGAGCGCGGCTGTTAAGATGCACCACGCGCGCCACAGAGGTCTTGGTTCTGTCCTTCTGTTCGCCGTGAACGAGCGCGCTGGCGATCAGGGCCGTTCCGCTTGGAAAATCGACATTCGCCCATTCGAGGCCGAGAATTTCTGATGTGCGGAGACCGGTCCAAAACCAGGTCTCGACCATGTTGTGTATCTGGCCTTCGTCAGCACGCGCGGCCTCTGAAATAATGCACTCCGACTCCTCGCGCGAAAAAGGATCGGGCAGCGGCTTTTGATGCTTCGCGCGCGGCACGTCGTCCACGGGGTTTGCCGTGAGTAGCTTATCCTTGACCGCGAGCGCAAGTCCGTCGCGCAGCACCGACACGTAATTGTTCACCGTCTTGCCGCTGACATCGGGCCGGTTTGCAATGGCGGTGAGAACATGGCTATGTTTTAGCGTGCGCAGCGGCATCTGGCCCATCCTGCGCTGCTTCTCGTCGCATATTGCGGTGTCCCAGAACCGCAATGCACTTTGGTAGCTGGCCCTGGTTGACCGTTCGATGCGCTGTGCGCCGAGCCAAGTCTCTAACCATTCCTTCACGGTCAGGGCCGTCGAATTTCCGCTGGTAGGGAAGTATTCGGTCATGGTGAACGTACCGGTACGGATTCGCTCACCTATCTCGATAACGAGCCGATGTGCATACTTCAGATTGGCCGGTGTCGGGGGCATCGGCTTGCCGTTTACTGTGAGTGTCGGACGCTGACGCACGCCATCAACCGTAAAATTCAGGCGTATGGAGCGCGCACGAACCTCTACCCCACCGTTCTTTCCACCCATTCCTGATACCCCTTGATTGAAATGAAGATGCGTCCATCTGGCGATCGCCGGAACTCTCGCCCCTCAATCCATTTGCCGTCCTCGATCTTCCGGCGGATCGCCTTCTGGGTCAGCCCGGTTATCGCCGAGGCAAGATCGACGGTGACGTATGGCGCAGGTGACACGTGTGCATACAGTTCATCCATTTTGTATTCCTAATCGTGTTTAGCAAGTCGATTCGATGCTGGGAAGAAATCAGGTCCCCAGCGATGTAGCGACCATAACGAAACCGGACCGACGGTCGACACAGAGCAAACTGCACAGGTTGTGCGCATCGTCGCTTCCATAGGTATTGGTGGGATGCCAGCCGATTTTTCAGCTGGCGCCCTGACGCATCTACTTCTTCTTGCGCGGGCTACGACGCCATGGCTCGTCCAAGCCGAGTCTTTCCATCTGGCGTCGAATCGTGCTCGCAACTACACGAACCCCGTGATGGCGGAGAATGTCCCGCGCGAGGGATGGATAGGAATGCTTCAGGCTTTTTGGATCCTTCGACCTCTGATCATACGCATGGCGCAGGCGGGCGAGGATGGCCGGATCATCAAGGACGCTCCCGCGTCCTTGGGGTGTGGCTGAGAAAGACATGCGCAGTTCTCCAGCGGATTGGGGACTCTCTCGCGCGTTAGCACAAGAGCAACTCGATGGCGGGCGGCGCCGAAGCGCTTCAAGATTTCGAGTTGACGCACGCACTCCTGCCAGAGAGCGCGATCCGGACTGAGACAGACCATTTCAGGGAGAAGAACATTACAGGCGCGAAAACGCGACACGACGTCGAGCAGGCTCGGCGCCGCACTACCACGTATTTGCGGGGATTGTGATACTGCCGCTGAAGATGGCGACACACGAGCCTGACACCGAAAGTGTGGCTCAATACCATTCATGAACCGGGCAACCTCTGGCAGCGAGGTCGCCGGCAATTTTGACTTGAACTGCTGCCGATCGAACGGCCAGCCCTGATTTTACAAGAGTTGGGTTCGGGCGCAAGTCCCCCGGGCTCAGAAGTTAAGGCGTGAGGAAGTTCCATAGGCTACGGCCGTGCGCAGAATCACTTGAAGTATGAGGCGAACGTGTTCTCAAGTTCGACTGCAGGCTCTGCTGCTGGCGCTTCGTAACCGACAGGGCGGTTGCGCGAGGTTGCTAAATGTGTTGATTGTTGCAGGTGGTCGCCACCCGGTCTGGACTGCGCCTCTTCCAGCGCTCGAAAGTGACTTTCAAGAATGCTCTTGATGTGGTCGGCTCTGTGTCTTGGCGAGCCAATCCGACCGAGAGCCTTGAAGGAAGCTGGATATACCACATTGTTAAGGGTTAGCTGGATTTCCAGGATCGTGGCCATATTTTCCCTATTTGCGTGCCTTGGCCGCACCTTCCGCGGCAATGAGGAACCCGAGCGCATTCGCCATCTGTGCGCGTTCCACCAGCTTTACTGGAAATCCCATTGAGGCCGACAATGCGTCGACGTACAAAGTTGCGCCGCCGCCGGTCGCGAACACATTCAGGTCCTCGGCGGTTTTCAGCCCGGTCAGCACGGCATTGGCGATCTGAATCGTATCTTTGCTTGCCAGGCGGATGTACGGTGCGAGGTCAATGGAGGAGCCGCCCAACAATAGTGGGTTGCGGGTGCGCAGCGCGTAATCGACGCGGTCCAGGTTCTCAATACGAACCCCGGTGTTCTCACTGACCATGTGGGCGACCTCGCGCACAACCCGAGCCGCGCCTGCCGGCAGGCCCACACTCCGATCAAGGTCCGGGGTTCCGTCTGGGCCGATGACTATTGCATCGGTCGTGTGCCAGCCCACATCCACGATGCATGTGCTCATCGTGCGATCGATCGAAATGGTGTCTTGTGACCTGAGAGCCGCGAAACTGCCGAGCGGTTGTGGGAGGACCACAACTTTCTCCACCACACAGGCATGGTCGCTGAGGCGGTGAATGGCCTCGAATCGCGACTTCAGGTAAGCGGCATGCCTGGTCATTGTGTGGATCGGCAACCCCAAAACCAGGCAGCGTATCCGCGATGTACGAGTTTTTGCAATCGATGCAAGGACAAGCGCGATGTACTGCTCAGTCTGCGGGAAATTGTCGACTTCCACCCGCATTGCTGCCGAACTCGGTAGGGACGACTTACCGGTATCCACAATATAGGTGGTTGAGCCTACACAGACATCAATCCTTGACTCATTCTTTCCAAGGAACTCAGTCGCGGACCGGAGGGATTCGCGGGTCGAGCGGTTCGTAACTGAAGGGAAGGAGAAACTCTCTACGGCGCCGCGTGACCGGTAGGCCGCTTTCACTGAAAAATACCCGACGTCGCAAGCTAGAACTTCAATCACGTCTTCCATGGCAATAGCTCCTTAAATCATCTGGGATAGGATTCAATCCGTTCGTAGCTTCTCACCCGGGATCACGGATGCAACTGTTGTCTGCTCGTGCAGACTGCAGCGGGGATATGGCTATTCCCTTGGCACCTCTTGAGAAAATTGGCGAATAGGCCCGATTCGTTTGAGCGACAAGGGGCGTGCCCCCTCCTCGCCCCGGGGGCCGGTACTACACAGCAATGAAAGTTGGATGACGGTTTACGTCAGCGCGTCCTCGCAAGGCGCGACTTAGCTCACAATTTGCCCGCTCTAACGGGCATGCAAACGCTCGTTGCGATCGCTATCTGTCTCTGATTGAAGCGTTGTACGGCAGCAGAAATTCCATTTCAAACCCCCGCCGCCGGTTTCGACTCCGATAGACACGACCGCATTGCTTTTGCAACCTGCACAGAAGTGCGGGTTGGGGGCGCTGCGTTGCGTGCCTCCTTGCTACTGCTGATGTGGATCAGTCTTGCTGGGCCCTTAGCTACAGACTACTTTTCAAAAGCCATGTGCTCGATTCTGATGTTGCGCAGAACAGCACCGAGGCCCATTCATGAGCGGCATACCTGTCGCCGGTTTCGTATTCCCGGCCACTAGACCGGTTAATGCCGCGAGGGCGAGTGAGACGGATCCATCGTAAGTTAGGGTTCGAATAGAATCAATAGTGAGTGATGCGAAGTTAAGGCGTGAAGCAGCTCGCTTGTCCAGACTCAAAGGCCATCGACGCGCATGTGCGCTCGTTGCGAATCGGACTGGCATATGAGGAATCGTTCGTTCTTGCTTCGAGCCGTGCCAGGTTTCTAAGGCGTTTAACGGCTTCCATGAAGCAAAATGTCGTCCGTATGCCATTGAATTTAAATGGATATCCGCATTGATGGTTGTGTGACACAGCCGTAACTTTCAAGGCAAGGCGGATGTGTATAACAGGGCTCTCGCTTCGATACTTGGCTACCTGGAATGTCGATGACTCGGCAACCTGTGTACCTCGAAGCTCCATTGATATGGGGATGCCACCGGCAGTGCTGTTGAGTTTTGTCATTCGCCGAGCGCGGTCAGCCGACGATAATCTGGGATGGTGGATGGCGAGTGCCGGTCTACACGTCCCTCGGAACAGAGCAATTCGGGAAGAGAGCAGAGTGTTTCGTTTGAGAGAGTGGTCACGCACCTGGAGATTTGACGGCTATTGTGGCTGGGACGGATGGGCACTAACCCGGTCGACTTAGCGCAACATGGAGAGTGCCACTGGACGGCAATGTGCTTCCGATGTCGTCTAAAAGTCCGACTTGGTAGCATTGCGACGCGAGAAATACTCATCGAGCTATGGCAAACCGGATGTAAGTGCCACTTTTGTCTACCATGCACGTCGACTACTGCGTTGGCAACGACGCTGCCGGATGTCTGGTCACCGCTGTCCCAGACGCAGTCAAACCGTCGTTGTGGTGAGGCTAAGAAGTCCGCGCGCGAAGACGGGCAATGACCGTTTTGCGACCAATGCTCAGGTCGATCTTTCCCGGTGGAAGATGATTGGCTCGTGTGGGGGAGGATCGTAGTTCAAGAAGCTCGTCGATGGTCAGGGTCACGAGCGGGCCGATGAGATCATCGCGGTGACTGTTCGTGAGTGCCTCACTAGCGTCTCGCCGGGCGTGTTCAAGCGTAGCGGAAAGATCATTCTCGATCTCCTCACCCGACGAAGCGATTCTTGCCAACGCTGGGTCGCTTCGCTGAACACTAGACGTCGACTTCGGATCGAGAATTTGCTCTAGAAGCTGCTTCAGCCTAGGTGGAGCGTACAGATAAAGAATGTCTGCGATTTCGAGCGCGATCCGTTCCTTATGACTTGGGGGCGATGCCCACGGACATGGGCTATCGAGATAGTCATGTCGCTGCATAAAGTTCCAGATCCTACGGAACAGCCGGACCGAGTCGAGATTTCGGTGGTTCGCACGGCTGGCTAGCCATGACAGATAGTTATGTATGTCCGGGCTTTCGCGAACCGTTGGATTGCCGCACTCCGAGAAATATGTGTGGAGCTGGGTAAGTTCCTTGTCTCGTCGTAGTCTTGCGTGGCGTTCCGCCGGCGGTGGCTCGCATAACTGATATTGGGTGAGCAGATCCAGCATCGTGATCCCGTGTGGTCGCGTGTCCATAAGTCGCCGGTGTTGCAGTATCTGATACTGCGCGATCGCACTGGTCTTATTGCTTCCGAGCGGAATTTCCTTAATACCGGGACCAGAAGAAAAGTAGAAATAGATTGTCCCGCTGCGTTGGCGCCGCGCCCGCAGGCCGGTAGGTAGGGTTCCATAGCTCATCGTCACTTCCGTAAAATGGTATACTGCAACGTGATATCTGTTCGAAAATGCCCCACTTGTTGGGCGCAGATTTCAAGCGCATCGCGATACGAGAGGCCGAGTTCTTCGAGTTGCGCTAGTCTGCGCTGAACGAAGGAATGTCGCAGGCCGTGGATACCAAGGGAGAAGCCGAGTGCCTTGACTGAGGCCCGCGTGAACGCCGTGGAGAGGGCTTGGCCAGCTGTTAGATCAAAGATAGGGGCAAACGGCTTCCTGCGGTCCCACACGATGGTTGGTCGGGCAAACCTATGTTCGCAAATCTCATGGTATAGCGCGGTGGGAACTGCGATGGGTCGGATCAGCCCCCCCTTGCCACTGCAACTGCAGATCACGAAGTCTGTCAGACCGACGAACAGGTCACTACGCCAAGGGCGCTCTGGCGACACGGGGAGGCAGTCGTGATCGTTCAGGCGAAGTGGCTCGAAGGCGCGCATTCCCGTTGCATAGAGCAGGCGCACAGAGCGGGCGTGGCGCTCGCTTAGCTCGGCAAGAATCCGCTGAACTTCGTCCTCCGTGTAGGCCCGACCGCGCAACCGGGTCGCGATTCCTGCCCTGTACCTCGGGAGTACCACGGAGAATACTTTATCGAGTGCCTGGCGATGTTGATCCAGTGTCTTCTGTTGCCAGACCATACTGTTCAGGAACAAAAAGTCGTCCATCTCCGCGCGCAAATACGGGCCCTCCGCGGGAGCCGAGCCTGCCGCGCGGAACGCCAGAAAATTCGCAACGCAATTCTGATAGTCAATCGCTGTCTGCATCGATCGCACGATGCTGCGATGAGCGTCTCCCATCTCGCGCTTAGTCACACCATACAAGGCAATTTTTCTCACGAGTTTCTGGGCAATCCTTTGATAGTTGTTTGCCATGTTCTCTTCATCGCTTTCGACATTTACGAGGGCAGGCATTGACTGAGCCCAGCCATCCTGTTTTCTCAATCCGTATGTGTTACGAACGGATTGCGCTCAGATTTACTTGGTGGGGAAGAGTCTGTCTAGATAAACGCCTTAATTATTCGATCCTACGACGGCTGGGGCGCGTCGCTCACCTCGGACGTGATGATTTGGCAACAGAGAACACTGGCTTGCAGTGCCAGTCTTTCAAGAATGTATAGGGACCGCCCGAGTGGCGAGCACCTGCACCAATCGAAACATGTAGCAACCTCGCCCAACCGCCCCGCCGGTCAGGAAGCGCCAGCGGTAAAGCTTGCAGTCGAACTTGAGAACACGTTCGCGTCGTACTTCAAATGACCCTGTGCAAGGCCGTAACGTATGGGATTTTCCTCACGCCTTAACTTCTCCAGTGGCGGGCTCCCCGCCCGGACCCAACTCAAGTAGAATTGCTTCAGCCGTTCGATCGGCATGTGCAGTTCAAGTCAAGCTACCGGCGACCTCGTTGCTAGAAGTCGCCCGGTTCATGAAAGTCAATGGGCCGCACTTTCGGTGTCCGGCCCGTGTGCCGCCATTCTCGGCGGCAACATCGCAATGCCGTCAAAACGTGGTAATGCGGCGCCGAGCCTGCTCGACGTCGTGTCGCGTTTTCGCGCCTGCAATGTTCTTCTCCCTGAAATGGTCTGTCTCAGACCGGATCGCGCTCTCTGGCAGGAGTGCGTGCGTCAACTCGAAATCTTGAAGCGCTTCGGCGCCGCCGGCCATCGAGTTGCTCTTGTGCTAACGCGCGAGAGAGTCCCCAATCCGCTGGAGAACCGCGCATGTCTTTCTCAGCCAAACCCCAAGGACGCGGGAGCGTCCTTGATGATCCCGCCATCCTCGCCCGCCTGCGCCGTGCGTATGATCAGAGGTCGAAGGATCCAAAGAGCCTGAAGCATTCCTATCCATCCCTCGCGAGGGACATTCACCTGCATGACGGAGTTCTCGTCGACCCGAGCACGATTCGTCGCAAGATGGAAGAACTTGGCTGGCATGAGCCATGGAGCCGTAGCCCGCGCACGAAGAAGTAAACCGCTACAGGCGCCAGCCAGAGCATTGGCTGGCGCCCGCGATTGACATCGATTGAGAACTCTCGGATCAGTCTCATCATTAAACGCCTTAACTCTTTTCGCGTGAGGAAGCCACACCTAGAGCCTCGGTACTCAACTGAGTCTTGGAGTGCGTCAGCCCAGAGCAGTACGAACGCCGCGGCCGATGACGATATTAAGGCTACGCTGAAGAAGCCGCCGTTTCGCCGACGGTTTGCTGCTGAACTGCGGAATGCGAGATCAGCGACGCGACTGGTTCCGTTTCGTGGC
>NZ_JBNDMQ010000034.1:0-106863 GCF_050436665.1 Paraburkholderia sp. EB58
GTCCACACCGTGCGGCTCTGGCAATGCTAACCCGCGTTTGATTCCTCACGGCAGGCCAGCCTTTGCCTCACGGGAGTCATACTGCCTAATAGACCACTAAGAAATCAAGGAAAGGCCAACCCCGCAGGCACAACCACCAAACCGCCGCGCAGGCAAAAAACCCTTACCTCCGATACCTCTCCAAGGTAAGCCCCTCTAAGGAAATCTCGGGCACGCGCAGCGTAACAAGATCGGCAACAACCTTCCCGGACCCCATAGCCATGGCCCAACCGGTAGACCCATGCCCAACATTCAGCCAAAGATTCCCAACCCCGGAAGGACCAAGCAAAGGAGCCCCATCCGGCGTCATGGGCCTGCGTCCGACCCAAAAATGAGCAGAACTAGCCTTAGCAGCATGAGGAAACCAATCATCGAGTACCTTGAGCAATGTCTGCAAAGCCTGCTCACGTAAAGTGGGCTGCCAATTCCCCAACTCTGCAGTCCCCGCCACCCGCAAATTCCGCCCAAATCTTGTGATAGCGGTCTTCAAAGACTCATCCATCAACGCAGCCCGCGGCGACTTCTCATCATCGATCACGGGCAACGTAGCCGAATACCCTTTGACGGGATAAAGTGGCACCTTCACCCCAAGCGGTGCAAGCAGCTGCGCGCTGTCAACCCCGAGCGCCACCACCACCGCATCCGCAACAAGCACCTCATCGCCACGCTCGCTACCAACCCGCACCCCACGCACCGCACCGCCCTGAACATCAAGCCCAGTCACCCGCGTATCAAGCCGAAACCGCACCCCATTGCTTTCACAAATCGACCGAAGCTCACGAGTAAACCGCGCACAATCCCCAGCCTCATCATCGGGCAGATAAAGCCCGGAAAGCGGCGCTTCACGCGCCCACCGCAGGCCCGGCTCAATCTCCACACATTGCGCAGCGCTAACCTCACGAAACGCAATCCCTGCATCACGCAGCACGGCAAGAGCAGGCTGCGCCAACTCCACGTCATACTCGCTGCGAAACAACTGCAGATACCCTTGGCTACGACCGTAATCAAACGGATGACGAGCCCGAAATTCCCGCAAACAGTTCCGGCTGTAGTAAGCAATCCGCTGCATGCGCTGCTTGTTGACGCGAAACCGTTCGAGGTCGCACTCATGCAGCCAACGCGCAATCCAGCGCCACTGCGCAGGGTCGAACGTCGGCCGGAAGATCAACGGCGACGCAGGTTTGAAGAGGTATTTAAGAAGCTTTGCCGGCATCCCCGGCGCCGCCCATGGCGTGACATAACCCGGCGCGATCACACCGGCATTGCCGAAACTGGTGACGAGCGCCACGTCGGGCTCGCGCTCGATCACCGTGACCTCGCACCCATGGGCACGCAGATAGAAAGCGGTGGCGACGCCAATCACACCGCCGCCGAGAACAATCGTTTTCATGTCGGATCGATGCACATCAGGATGCCGGGCTCGCAGCCGCGAGTGCCTTGCCCTTCGTTTCGGGCAGGCACAGCGCCGCGGCGATGACGAGCAGATAGCCTGAACCGGCGACGAGACCCATCGCATTGACGAGCGTCATCGATTGCGAAAGCGTCCCGACGAGAATCGGGAAGAACGAGCCGAGGCCGCGCCCGAGGTTGTAGCAGAACCCTTGGCCCGAGCCGCGGATTTCATTCGGATACAGCTCGGACAGATACGCGCCGACTCCCGCGAAAATCCCCTGCACGACCACGCCAAGCGGAAAGCCGAGCAGCAGCATCGCGTTGTCGGTGATGGGCAACATCGTGTAGACCATGCCGAGCACGAATGAGCCAATCGCAAACAGGATGAACGACGCGCGCCGGCCAATCCTGTCGCACAGGATCGCCCCGACAATGTACCCAGTGAACGAGCCGACAATCAGCACGATCAGATAGCCGCTGGTGTTGAACACGGACAGATGCCGCACCGTCTTCAGGTAGGTCGGCAGCCAGGTGGTGATCGCGTAGTAGCCGCCCAGCATGCCGGTGCATAGCGCGCTGCCGAGCAGCGTCGTTTTCAGGTGAGGAAAGGCGAAGATCTGCAGGAAGTGCGAGGTATCGAAACCGCTGTCACGCGCCCGGCGGGTGGCGAGAAAGATCTCCGGGTCGCTGACGTTGCGGCGCACATAGACGATCCACAAGGCCGGCAGGATGCCCACCCAGAAGCAGGCGCGCCATGCAATCTGCTCCGGCAATAGCGCAAACGACGCCCAGTAGATGATCGCCGCCGCCGCCCAACCGAACGACCAGCTGCTCTGCACGGTGCCGACTGCCTTGGCGCGATGCTGCGGGGAGCGGATCGTTTCGGCCATCATGACTGTCACCACCGACCATTCCCCGCCGAAGCCGATGCCCTGCAACGTGCGCGTGGTCAGCAGTTGCCAGAACGAATGCGTGAAGCCCGACAGGCAGGTGAAGATCGCAAAGGTCGCGATAGTCCACTGCAGCACGCGCACCCGCCCATAGCGATCGGCTAGAATGCCCGCGATCCAGCCGCCGATGGCCGAGGAAATCAGCGAACTGGTGGCAATCAGTCCCGCCTCGCTTTTGGTCATGCCCCACGTGACGATCAACGTCGGGATCAGGAACGAGTAGATCATGAAGTCGAACGCATCGACTGCGTAACCGCCGAAGCCCGCGTAGAGCGTGCGGCGCTCGTGCGTCGTCAACTCGGTGAACCACTGAAATGACGCCATCCCGTCTCCTGAGCCCCTGATCCTTGTTGTGCGCGGTTCACCGTGTGCGCCCCGGTTCGCCCCTATTTTACGGCTCGGAAAGCCGAGTGGACCAGCCCGGACAAAATACCGCCACAAGCCGCGTATGCCGCGTATGCGTCTGGCCCGTCCGCGTTTCCCGCGTTCGGGGACGAATTTCAGATCCTTACCGACGCCTACTTTGTAACCCGTCCGATATTTTTGCCCGGTACACTCCGCTGCGGCGCAGTTCGTTTTACGCCGTCCATCCGTCCTGCAGCGAAAGCGCGCCTTACCAATACACTCAATGGATTTCATTGCGAAAGTTCGCGTATCTGCGAACCGCTCCGGCAGCGGCCGGCCGCGCCAGTTTGTACCGGATGGTGAGCTTTGCTCGCGCCGTGCCTTCTTGCAGGGCTCGGCGAGCGTGCTGCTGATGTCGGGGTTCGGCAGCGCGCTGCTATCGGCGTGCGGCGGCGGTGGGTTGTCGTCGGATCTGCCGGACACGCCGCGGCTCGCATCGGTGGACAATTTCCGCGATATAGGCGGCGCAGGCGGTGGCTATCAGACCGTGGATGGCCGGCAGGTGCGGCGCGGCATGTTCTATCGTTCGAATACGTTGACGTTGAGTGGGGCGGACAAGGCGGTGATCGATACGCTTGACATCGCGACCGTCTACGATCTGCGCACGCCCGGTGAGGTTGCCCGTGTGGCGGACGTGATTCCTACCGGCGCGGTGTATAAGAACATCAATATCACAGGTGAGCCTGATCAGATCGTGCCGCCGGCCGAAATGTCGGGAGGTGCCATGGCGATGATGGAGAGCGCCGAGCGTGCATACGTGACTGGCGTGGCGCAGCGGGCGGGTTATGGCGCGCTGCTCTCGCAACTCGCCAACACGCCGGGCGTGCAACTGATCCAATCCACCGCGGGCAAAGACCGCACCGGCTGGGTCGCGGCCATCCTGCTTAGTATTGCGAACGTCCCGCTAGATGTGATCATGCAGGACTACCTTCTGACGAATACCTACTCGGCTGCGTCGATCAACGCGCAGGTCACCGCGATCCAGGCAGAAAGCGGCGCCGCTGCGGCTACGTTGGATGCGCCGTTCTTCAGCGTGCAGGACAGCTTTCTACAGGCCGGCTTCGATCAGGTGCAGGCGAGCTACGGCACGATGTCCAGTTACCTGATCACGGGGCTCGGCTTGCCCCAATCGACCATTGATACGTTGCACCAACGCCTGGTCGTTTGAACGCTTTAAGCAGTGGGGAGGCTGGTGCCGGAAGACGCTCTTAACAGCGAGCGGCACAAGGCGCGTGGGACGAAAGCACAAAGATGCAGAGCGAGCCGGGGACGGCAGAAAAAGCGGCCCGCCCGGGCAACAGCTGGGCGGACCGAACAGGGGGCCTATCGAGGAAGCCCGCGCAGACTATACGTGCGTGCTTCTCCGGTGAGGGCACCCGGTAAGGTTGTGTAAGTGCCGCCGTGTCACGCGTCCTGCAGTCCTAACGGCAGGGCGATGCGCACGCACAGGCCACCGTCCTGATGGTTGTAGACCTCACACCGTCCGCCGCGATCGTGCGCGAGGCGCGCCACGATCGCGAGTCCGAGGCCGCAATGGCCTTCGCCGCCGCGCGCGGCGTCGAGCCGTACGAACGGCTTCATGGCGGCGGCAATCCTGTCGTCTGGAATCCCTGGGCCGTGATCGCGAACGCTCACAACCCAATGCCGAGCGTCGCGTGCCGTCGCGATTTCGACAGGCGGCGCGCCGTGCTCGAGCGCGTTGTCGACCAGGTTCGTCACGAGCCGGTCGAGCAGGGTGCGCGGCAGGGTAAAGTCGGGACCCGCGCGCAGGTCGAGGCTAAAGAGCAGGGCGTCGGCCGGGGTGGCGCTGTCCGCGGCGTCGGCGAACTCGGCGATATCGGCGTCGGAAAACTGTTCGCGCAGGAATGCGTCGACCGCGACCGGTGGCCCGGCATCCGCGGCCTGGCCGGCGAATTCGAGAAACTGCTGGACGATATTGGTGAGCGAGTCGACATCGCGAATCAGCCCGGCCCGTTCATTCTCCGCAACGAGCACGCTGGCCCGCAGCTTGAGCCGCGTGAGCGGCGCTTTCAGGTCGTGCGCCACGCCGGCTAGCATGACCGCCTGGTCGTCACCGGCTTCGTTCAGACGCCGCATCATGTCGTTGAACGAACCGATCAGGTCGCGTAATTCTCGCGGTCCCTGCACATTCACGGGCTCGGGCCGCCCGCCCGCGCCGAAGGCACGCGCGGCCAGCGCGACGCGCGACAGCGGCCGCTGCATCTGCCATACCGCGAGGAGCGACAGGATAAGGGCCGCCACCAGCATCGAGATGGTTTCGATGATGAAACGCGGACGTGGCGGAATGTCGACCGGCACCACCACCCACATCGACTTGCCCGGATAGCGAATCCACAGGCGCGGCGGCCGCGCGTCATCGACTTCGATCTCCGTGCCTGGCGGCAAGCGGCCACGCAAATGCTGGCTGAGTTCGACGAACTGCCGTTCGGTTGGCGAGTGCAAATGGATTGTGGAGGGCATGTTCCAGGTCGGCACCAGATGCACGCGCATCGCGGGCGCGAGATCGGCGCCGTGCACCGGTTCTCCATTGGCCGCCTGCAGCATCAGCAGGATGCCGCGCGCGAACCCGTCCACCTCGTGGCGAGGGGGCTGCAGCACGATCAGTACGAACCAGCCGGCCTGAATTGCCAACAATACCGCCGTCGAGAGCAACGCCATTCTGCCGAATAGCGTGTTCAACGGGTTTTTCATGAGTCTGCTGCGCCCTCGATCGAGAACGGCGTGCCGTCGGCGTCCGGCACGAATACGTAACCCTTGCCGCGCACGGTCTGCACATAGCACGGGCTCGACGGGTCGTCTTCGATGACGCGGCGCAGACGCCAGATCGGCACATCGAGACTGCGGTCGCGAAAGGCAAGATTGTCACGGTGAACCAGATCGTGGATCAACACGCGCGAGAGCACCTTGTACGGATTGTTGACGAAGATCTTCAGCAGCGCGAATTCGCTGTCCCGTAGTGCGAGCCGCGTATTGTCGCGCGACAGGGTGCGCATCGCGAAGTCGAGTTCGAAAGGCCCGAAATGATACGGCTTGCGTGCTTCGGGCGCGCTGGTGGTCGACGGCCCGCGCCGGCGCAACACCGTCTGGATGCGGGCGAGCAGTTCACGTGGATCGAACGGCTTGGTCAGATAGTCGTCGGCGCCGAGCGACAGCCCGACGATGCGGTCCGCCACGGTGCCGCGCGCTGTCACGAAGATCACGGGAATGTCGTCGCCGGCGGCGCGCAGCGCAGTGAGCGCACGCAGACCGTCGGTGTTCGGCATCATGATGTCGAGCACAACGACAGAAGGCCGCTCTCTTTCGAGGCGGCGTTGCAAATGCGTGCCGTCGTGGAGCACGGAGGCGTCGAACCCGTTCGATTGCAGAAAGCGGCAAAGCAGATCGCGTACAACCGGGTCGTCGTCGACGATAAGGACCTGTGGATTCATTTCGAAATTTTAGACTGGCGCGCGCGGCAAGCGGCCGACTGTTTTCTTACCAACACTTACCTGCTGCTGCCCGGCGGGGCGGCAGTCCCTCGGCCTCCCGTGAGAAGCCTTGCTACACAAGGCTAACCGGCCAATTTCCGGCGCTAAAGCTGGCAATATAAATTGCAGATTGAGGGACGTATCGCACTGCAATCGCTTACCGGAATTGCTGCGGGGAAAGGATTGGCGCCCAATCGAAATCACTCGTAAGCACCCTGGAAAAGCGCGCGTTCCTTCGTGCATTGTGACGGTCCTCGCAGCGTGATGATTCCACCTGTAGTCCATCGCCGCCGCATTACGTTGGCCTGAAGGTTCGAATCTCTGCTTTCAGCGTCTGCGTGAGTGCGGCAATCGAATCCGCACCCAAGTGTCACGCGAGGCAGACCATGACCGTCACGAACAATCTCCGCCCCACCACTTTCCAGCCCGTGCAGCGCGAGCGGCCGGCGTCCACGCCGGACAGCACGGCCAAACCGGAGTCGCTCCCGAGCGAACCCGCCGCGCCGGTGTCGCCCGGGGGCCTGGTCGGCAATCATGTCAACACCACAGCCTGATCTGACGAGGGCGCCCGTGTCCACTCTGACTGTGTTCAAGCGCTGTTTGCGAGCCGCAAGCTGGCTGATGTTGGGCGCGATGCTGCTGCCTCTCGACGGCTGCGGGGTCGCGGCGCTGCCGTGTCGTTTGACGGCCGCGACGCTCGACATCCTGCCGGTGGTCGGGCACGCCGCGGCCACGCCGTTCAACGCGTGTGCTTCAGCGATTGACTGAGCCATGATCTCCCGACCGTCCGTCCATCAGTGTTTCGGCGCGTTGGCGCCGCTACTGCTCTCCGTGTGGCTGGGCGTGGCGGCGCCCGGCGCGCACGCGGATCCTGCTGCAAGCGTAGCGTTCTCGCCAAAGCGTAGTACTGCTGATGAGAAAAAGCGTGCCGCGGATACGCCGTTCGAGTTTCGCGGCATTCCGCTTGGCATCACGCTCGACGAATTTCGCGCCGGCTCGACCGTGCGGGCGACGCCGGTGGGCAGCGTGCCGG
This sequence comes from Paraburkholderia sp. EB58, assembly GCF_050436665.1. Lineage (NCBI taxonomy): Bacteria > Pseudomonadati > Pseudomonadota > Betaproteobacteria > Burkholderiales > Burkholderiaceae > Paraburkholderia > Paraburkholderia sp. EB58. The sequence goes on from NZ_JBNDMQ010000034.1 coordinate 7,308, forward strand.
TCTGCGAGACGGACATGCTGGCGGGCGCGCTCGGCATGAGCATGAAGACGAGCGAGAGCCTGACCGTGGCCTGCCGCTGGGCGCATCGGTCGGCCGACCGCTGGCAGGTCTCGCAGGCGGTCGTCGACGGCGCGCCGGCACAGGACCACGTGCTGCGCTTTGCGCGGGTCGCCGGCCAGAGCGCGTTGCGGCTCTATGAGATTTCGTTCGTGATCGACGAGGTCACCGCCGGTGATCTGCGCGATGCGCTGGCTGACCGCTATGGGATGCCGCGGCTCGTGACGAAGAACACCTCGGCGGCGGGCAGCGTGGTCCCTATGTACGTCTGGGAAAACGCCGTGAGCTCAATCACGTTGTGCTTTTTGCCGTCCACCCACAACGGCACGCTGACCTATCTGCTGAAAGATCCGGATGCGTGGGTGAAGTCGCTCGTGCGCCAATGGCAGGCGAGCAGTCCTGAGGCGGGATGAGGCGTCGCATGCTTGCCGACACCCATTTCTCCAATCTTCACGCCGGTAGAGGAATCTCCATGTCCGCGCTACGCCTCACTGCCACGCTGACGACGGCGCTGTGTCTCGCCGCCTGCGCGAGCCATCCGGATTCGATCGTTGATACGCCGATGCTGCCGCCCCTCGTGAGCGCGCCGCTCAACATCAATACGCAGGGCGCGATCTATCAGGCCGGGTCGTCGCTCTTGCTCTATGAGACGCCGCGCGCGCAGCACGTGGGCGATGTGCTGACCATTCGCTTGTCCGAATCGTATAGCGGCAACAGCAGCGCAAATACGACTGCAAGTCGCGCGAGCGACATTAGCGCCACCGCGGCCGATCAGTCGACCAGCGCCGCTGCCCGACTGGCGCGACTATTCAACATCGGCTCCGCGAACACGGACTTCAAGGGGCAGGGCGCGATGACCGACACCAACGGTATGACCGGCACGCTGGCCGTTACCGTCATCGGTACGATGCCGACCGGCAATCTGATGGTGGCGGGGGAAAAGCTGATCGCGATGAACGGCAATCATGACCGCCTCAGACTCTCCGGCATCGTCAATCCGAAGGACATCGAAGCAGGCAACTATGTGTCGTCGAGCAAAGTGGCGAATGCGCGGATCGAGCAGGCCGGACGGGGCATCGTGAGCGACTCGACGACAGTGGGCTGGCTGCAGCGGATGTTCCTGAGCGTGCTGACATTCTGAGCGTCCCCGAAGCGGGTGCTTTGCGCCAGACCGCCTTAATTTGAGGTGGCCAGCGGCGCTAAGCGTCGGCGAACGGCGGCGCGACCCGCTCGGCCGCGCCGATTTCGCCATCCGGCACGAACACATAGCCGCGGCCCCATACCGTTTGCACATAGCGTGGCTCGGACGGGTCGACTTCAATCAGACGCCGCAGGCGCCAGATTGACACATCGAGGCTGCGGTTGCGGTGCGCCTCGCTATTGCCGTGCAGCTTTTCGAGCAGTTGCGCGCGGGTGAGTACCGTCATCGCGTGCGTGACGAATACCTTGAGCATGGCAAATTCGCTCGAACGCAGCGGAATGCGTTCGCCGTCGCGGCGCAACTCGCGCGCCGGAAAATTCACCTCGAAACGGCCGAAGCGATACGGCGCACGATTCTCCGGCGCGCCAGGCGCGATCGCGCCGCGCCGCCGCAGCACGGTGCGGATACGTGCGACCAGCTCGCTTGGTTCGAACGGCTTGCCGAGGTAATCGTCCGCGCCAAGTTCGAGACCGATGACCCGGTCGATCACATCGGCGCGCGCCGTCAGCAGGATCACCGGAATGTCGTCGCCGGCCAGACGCAGCGCGCGCAATGCGCTGATGCCGTCCAGCTCCGGCATCATGATGTCGAGCACCACCAGCGCGGGGCGCTCGTTTTGCAGCGCGCGCTGCAACGCCATGCCGTGCTCGAGCACCGTTACCGAGAAGCCGCGTCCTTGCAGGTATTCGCGTACGAGGTCGCGTACGACGGCATCGTCATCGACGACGAGAATGGATTGGTTCATTCCGGCAATCTTAGGAGATAAGCCGGGGCGCTCATAGCGCGCAATGCTTTCTAAACCTTTCCGGGATAACTGTAGGCAAGCGTGTGCGAACGGTTTGAAGTCGAGTGGGTCGTCGCTGTGTGTGTGCGGTCGGGCTCAGCCGAGGCTGAGGCGAGTTTAGTTGGCCTGTGAAGTCTGAATGGTTTGCGGGCGCAAGTCGAGGCGATTGACCACCATCTTGTCGATCATGCCATTGAGCTTGACGGACGCATTCGAGAAACGGTCCAGGCCGAGTTCGCCAGTCTGATACCGCGCGGTGACGAGAATGTGGCCCTGCTGCATGAGCGTCAGATCGATCACGGACAGGTACTGGATCGGATTGTCGTTAAACTCTCGCCGGCCGTAGTCGACCGACGCGTTGTAGACCAGCCTGGCCTCGCAGCTTGCAGGGGCGGTGCCCGGGTTGTAGACGTCCGAACGAATGCCGCGCCGGTTGAGCGCGAGTTGCAACGACGGGACGAAATCGCCAACGGACACCATCCGGTTCACTTCGATGCACACCGCGCTAACGGACGCGGGCTGACCGTTGACGAAGGTCGGCGACGAGTAGTTCGATGCAATCGCATAGCCCGCCTGAATCACCGAGCCGGTGGCGTCGGCTGCTGTGATCAGCGTCCACGCACAACCGTTTAGTCCGACGCAAAGGATCGCTGCCGTCGCGGCCCATGCGCAGGAGCGCCGCCCCATGGCCCGCGGAAATCTCATGGTCCACAGAACGGCCGGAAAGAGCGATGAGCGCAAGGCGGTCACGATGCAGTACCTCGGCGTGTCGGATCGGGAGTCAAACGCGGGCCGGCACGCTTAGCGTGCGACGCGCAGACGCAATTCGTTGGGCCCCTGCACGCTCGCCGTGACGGTGATGCGGCGCTCGCCCGAGGTCACGACGAAATGCTGACGCGTTGGCGTGTTGAGGTCGTGCACGACATTCGGAAAACAGGCGGCGATGTCGGCACCCAGTTCTTCGAGCGGGTCCGTGACCACGCCGTCAGCTTCCCAGTGAGCGTGCCAATGGCAGTCGTAGGCGTTCGAGTTGGCGCGGCAATCGTCGGCGCTGGCGAGGCCAGGCAACTGCGCGGCCGGTTCATCGTGCAGTTGCTTGAAGTCGGGGGCGGCGACGATGTGCTTCAGTGCGGGACAGACGTTCGCGGGCTCGGCGGCCTGCACCATCTGCGCGGCGTGGGCGCCGACCGACAGCAACAAGGCGCCCGCGCCAAAGCCGGTGCCGACAGCGGTGAAAAGGGAACGGCTCGTCCGCGTGAGTCGTTGGGTCAAAAGATAGAAGCTGCGATCGGATGACATGGGCGGGAAGTCCGGTAGCGGTGAGTGGCGTGCGAGTCGCAAGGTGGTGTTTGGCCCGCATGTCAATCGTCGCCCCAGCACGGTACTTTCAAAGCATGGAACAGCCTGAACGGTTCGCAAATGCTTCCGAACTGTTGTCGCGTATTTCAGGAAGTTGCAACGTGCCTGTTGGAATGCTGCTGCAGTTTGACTGGAGTTTGCCTGGGACTGCCGCAGATTCGGGCAGCGTCTTGGTGATCAACCCAGCGTGAGCCCGCCGTCGATATGGATGATCTGGCCTGTGATGTGTCGCGCTTCGTTGGAGAGCAGGAAGGCGATCAGCGCGGCGATGTCGGCCGGTTCGGCGACGTGGCCGAGCGGTGTGGCTTCGGCCGCGTGCGTCCACGCCGCGGCGTTGGCGGCGCTGGGGCCGCGCTCCTTGCGCGTGTAGCCCGGCGCAACGCAATTGACGGTGACACCATGCGGGGCGAGTTCGGCGGCAGCGGTTTTCGCCAGCGATTCAATCGCGGCCTTGGCTGCCGCCGTTGCAGCGAACGGTGCGTCCGCGCGATAGCGATGTGCGACGAACGAACTAAGCGCAACGACGCGGCCGCGCTGCGAAGTTTCGAGCGCCGCTGAAGCGCGCTTGACGAGCGCAGCGAAGGCGCCCGGCATTGCGGCGAAGGTTTCGTAGAAAGTATCGGCGTCGAGTGCGCCTAGCGTCTGACGCTGCGCATGGCCGGCGTTGGCGACCAGTTGATCGAGTGCGCCGAATTGGGCGAGCGTCTCGTGCACGATGTGTTCGGCTGCACCGCGCTCGGCGAGATCGCTAAAGACCGTGGCGCATGTGGCGCCGGGTGTCGAGCACTCCGTCGCGACGGCAGTGAGGCGCTCGCGCGAGGGCGTATCGGCGCCGCGTGCATGCAGCATCAACGCGGTGCGCGGCGCAGCGATGCGCCGGGCCAGCGCCGCCCCGATGCCGGAGCCGGCACCGGTGATCAGCACGACCCGGTCTAGCGCGGCCCGCTCTGATGCGACGCGGTCTGACGAGACCCGGTCTAGCGCGGCCCGCTCTGATGCGACCCGCTCGAACGCCCCGCTGCTCATGCGGCGACCGGTTCGCCCGAGCGTTCGACATCCAGCGTTTCTTCGTGGAACGCCGCGAGCGATTCACGATGCGCCACGCTGACAATCGCGGCCTTAGGCAGACGCTCGGTGAAGAGGTGATAGAGCCGCGCCTCGTTCGCTGCATCGAGCGCGCTGGTGGCTTCGTCGAGGAACAGGTAGTCGGGCTTGTGCAGCAGCACGCGGGCAGCGGCGAGCCGTTGTTGTTCCCCTGGCGAGAGCACGCGCGCCCAGTGTCCCGATTCCGCCAGACGCTCCACATAGTCGTCGAGGTGGCACACGCGCAGCGCTTCGCGGCATTCGTCGTCAGTGTAGGTGTCGGCGGTGGACGGGTAGGCGAGCGCGCCTTTCAATGTGCCGATCGGCATGTAGCTCTGCTGCGGAATGAACATCATGCGCGCATTGACCGGCGCGTCGATCGAGCCGTCGCCGAACGGCCAAAGTCCGGCGAGCGCACGCATCAAGGTGCTCTTGCCCGATCCGGACGGACCGCGTACCAGCCAGCGCGAACCGGGCTGGATCGTGATATCGCGGATCTGCGAGAGCGCGGTGCCGTTCGGCAAGGAGAGCGACAGGCCTTCGGTGGTGAGCTTATCCTCGTCGACGAAGTGCAGGTTGATGCCGCCATGAGCGGTGGCCGGCGAAGTGCTTTCTTTCAGATGCGACGCATGGATGACGCGTTTGAATTCGCGCAGACGATTTACCGTGGCGCGCCAATCGACAAGGCTGCCGTAACTGTTGATGAACCAGGAGAACGAATCGCTCACTGTGCCGAACGAGTTCTGGATCTGCATCAGCACGCCGAACGTGAATGCGCCGGCGAAGTACCGCGGAGCGGCGACCGCGATCGGAAAGATAATCGCGATCTGGCCGTAGAAGCTCAGCACGAAGCTCAGGCGCTTGGTGTACTTCATCACTCGCCACCAGTTGTCGCGAATGCGCTGGAAGATATTTCCCGCAGCGGCCCGTTCGGTTGCTTCCCCATCGTAAAACGCGATCTGTTCGGCGTTTTCGCGCACCCGGATCAGGCCGAAACGGAAATCTGCCTCAACCTTCTGCTGCTGGTAGGTGATCGAAACGAGCGGGTGGCCGAGCTTGTAGATCATGTACGAGCCACCGAGTGCGTAGAGCGCTGCGACCCATACCATGTAGCCGGGAATCACGAGTGGGACGCCGCCGAGCGTGACGCTCAGCGAGCCCGCCAGACCCCAGAGGATGGTGACGAACGTAATGAGCGTGACGACCGTGGACAGCAGGTCGAGCGTCAGCGTGAGCGTGCTGGTCGCAAATGACTGCAGGTCGTCGCTGATCCGCTGGTCGGGGTTGTCGGCGAGGCGGTCGCGCTCGATGCGGTAGAACGCGCCGTCGCCGAGCCACTCTTCAAGGTAGCGGTGCGTGAGCCACTGGCGCCAGCGGAACCCGAGCATCTGACGCAGGTACCGGCCGTACACGAACAGGATGATCATCGCGAACACGATGACCGAGAAGACCACCATCAGGTGCGGGAAGTCGTGAACGTTCTTGGCCTGCAGGGCGTTATAAAAGTCGCCATTCCAGGTGTTGAACTTCACGCTCAGCCAGACGTTGGCGAGGTTGATCGCAATGATCGTGACGAGCAGCCCCCACGCGATCTTCCATTCTTCTGAGACCCAGTAGGGCTTGATCAGACTCCACGCAGAGACTTTGTCGTCCGGCTCTAGCGGGTGGGCAGGGGAAGTATTGGGTGTCATGACCATCCTGAAGTAATGCTGGCTCATCTTGGGCTAACCCACTATGACCGGCCCAGATAGCTCAGTCCATAGCGAGTCGGCGCCACGGCGGAATTGCGATTGCGGCCCGGGTCTCGACCCCGTCGCCCGACACCGGCCGCCCGTCGCCCGATTTTGGCGCGAGCGCCTTAAGCGAAAATTAATCGCGTGAGACGCGGGCAGGCGACTACCGGGTGTGGGGCAAGAAGCCGCGCCAATGGCGCGGGCGTCCGATCGTTGCATTGTGCCAGAGCGCCGCGCGTGGCTGCATCAATCGGCGGCCGCAGCCCCGCCGACGCAGTCGGTTTGCGGCCTCCGCGCCTTTTATGGTCTAATGACTCTCGACGAAACAGGGGTGCTTTGCGCGCGGGCCACACGCCGCGGCGAGGCTGAGAGAGACCCTTTGCACCCGATCCGGGTAATACCGGCGCGGGAAGTTTCCGGAAGTCAGCTTTTCTTCCATTCTCCCGCCGGGCAGCGTCCGTCACTGGATGCGCCTTTTGCCCGGCCGGCCTCGCCCGCCGGTTTCGTCCTTGGGTACGTGCGCCTGATGCCGTACGGAAAGGATACGATGACCGCTCATTCTTCAGTTTATTGCTTCGTTCGCCCCCTCACGGGCCATGCCTGTTTGCGCGTGCCGGCGGGACGGCGATGAACACGCTTGCTCAACCGGATTTCGCCGTCATCGGCGGTGGCTTGTGCGGCCGGCTGGTCGCCTGGCGGCTCGCCGGAGCGGGACACCGCGTCGCTTTGTACGAGCGCGGCGATGCGGCCGGCTCGCAGGCCGCGGCGTGGGTGGCGGCCGCCATGCTCGCGCCGCTCGCCGAAGCGGCCAGCGCCGAGTTGCTGATCACGCGCCTCGGCGCCACCTCGCTCGATACCTGGCCGACGATCCTGGCCCAACTGCCCGAACCGGTGTTCTTTCAACGCAATGGCACGCTGGTCGTCTGGCATCACGCCGATCGCACCGAAGCACCGCTGTTCGAACGCCGCGTGCGCTCGAACGCGCCCGCAGATCTGCTGGATGGCGGTTTCGTTACGTTATCGGGTACTCAGGTCGGCGCGACGGAACCCGCGCTGGCCGGCCGCTTCACGCAAGGCTGGCTGCTGCCACACGAAGGCCAGCTCGACAATCGCCAGGTGCTCAGCGCGTTGGCCGCAGGTCTGGCCGAGCGCGGTGTCGAGACGCACTGGAACACACCGGTCGCCGAGCACGCCCTGCCGCCAGCACGCGTGACGATCGATTGCCGCGGGCTCGGCGCGAAAGCGGTATTGCCCACCTTGCGCGGTGTCCGCGGTGAAGTCGCCCGTGTGCATGCGCCTGGTATCGGCCTGACGCGCCCGGTGCGCCTGCTGCATCCGCGCTACCCGCTGTATATCGCGCCGAAGCAGAACGATCTCTACGTGATCGGCGCCACCGAAGTGGAAGGCGAGGACATGTCGCCCGTCAGTGTGCGTTCCGCGCTCGAATTGCTCAGCGCAGCGTTTTCGGTTCATCCCGGCTTCGGCGAGGCACGCATACTCGAATTGAATTCGCAGTGTCGCCCGACCTTGCCGGATCACCGTCCGGCGCTGGTTTGGGATGGCGCGCAGACGTTGCGCGTGAACGGCCTGTACCGGCATGGCTACATGATCGTGCCGGAAGTCGCGGACGAAGCCGCCCGCTTTGCCGCCGCGCTGCTCGAGGGACGTATCGGCGACGCCGACGCCTTCGCCGGCTGGCGGCGCGATGCCCGCTGGAGCGAGCTGTTTCAGCTCGCCCGGCTTGACCCACACGATTGCTCGCAGGAGCCGGCATGAGCGTTGCGGCCTGTTACGCGGCGCCCGCTGGGCTAGTTATTTGCGTTATTGATTGAACCGTATCTGAACACCATGGACATTCACATCAATCAGAAGCCGTTGTCGCTGCCCGACGGGGCGACTGTCGCCGACGCGCTTGCCGCCTTCGGCGCGCGTCCGCCGTTCGCCGTCGCGCTGAACGGCGATTTTGTCGCCCGCACCCAGCACGCCGCGCGCGCGCTGCAGGCGGGCGACAAGCTCGACGTCGTGCAACCCGTCGCCGGCGGCTAAACGAACGCCTGCGGCCAAGCGGCCGCGTATCGCCAGAGACAAGGATTTTTAGATGACTTCTCCCACTCCCGCCGACGCGCTCACGCTGTACGGCGAAACCTTCGCGAGTCGTGTGCTGCTCGGCACCTCGCGCTATCCATCGCTGCAGTCGCTGTCCGACTCGATCGATGCAGCGAAGCCCGGCATGATCACGGTCGCACTGCGTCGCCAGATGAACGAAGGCGGCGCCGAAGCCGGCTTCTTCGACCTGCTCAAACGCCACGGCGTGCCGCTCTTGCCGAACACGGCCGGCTGCCAGAGTGTCGGCGAAGCGGTCACGACCGCCCATATGGCGCGCGAAGTGTTCGAGACCGACTGGATCAAGCTCGAGCTGATCGGCGACGACTACACGCTGCAACCCGACCCGGTCGGCCTGATCGAAGCGGCTGCACGGCTGGTGAAGGACGGCTTCAAGGTGCTGCCGTATTGCACCGAAGATCTGGTGATCGGCCGTCGTCTCCTCGACGCCGGCTGCGAGGCGCTGATGCCGTGGGGCGCACCGATCGGCACCGGCAAGGGCGTGATCAATCCGTATGGCCTGCGGGTGCTGCGCGAGCGGCTGCCGGACGTGCCGCTGATCGTCGACGCGGGTCTTGGCGTGCCGTCGCATGCCGCGCAAGTGATGGAATGGGGCTTCGACGGCGTGCTGCTGAATACGGCCGTATCGCAGGCTACCCATCCCGACGCGATGGCCCGCGCGTTCGCGCTGGGCGTCGAAGCGGGGCGCCAGGCTTACCTCGCGGGGCCGATGGCCGAACGTGAAACCGCCCATGCGAGCACGCCGGTGGTCGGCATGCCGTTCTGGCATCAGGACGGGAGCGCAGCATGAACCAGACATCGACGCAGACTTCGCCGCTCGGCGGCCGCGAGTTGTTCTGGCCGCCCGCTGACGAATTGACCGAAGCCGCCGAGCGCATCCGCGCGCGGTTGGGCGTTTGGCCGCCTACCCACGCGCCGTGGCGCATTTGCCTGACCGCGCCGGACGACGCCAACGGCGGCGATCTGATTATCGTCGCCGACGCCCAGCAGCACGGCGAGCAGGTGGCGCGTTGGCAGGTACAGGGCGCAGGTGTGATCGAAGCGGCTGCGGGCCGTGCGACGCTGCATCTGGGCGGCGAGCGTTATCCGCTGGAAGGCCATCTGGCCGAAGACTGGATCCCGGCGCTCGCTGCCATTCTCGATTGTGGCTTTGCGCCGCACGACGCGCTGGTGCTGGCGCTCGCCTGGCGCGACGGCGATGAAGCCACCGCGGACGACGCCTGGCCCACGGATCTGTCCCGTTTCCCACGCGTGATGGGTTTGCCGGCTGCACCGGAGCAGCCGTTCGCGCGCTGCCCTGAACGTCTTGGCCTGTACCCGGTGCTGCCGACGGCCGAGTGGGTCGAGCGGGTGGTCGGCTTTGGGGTGAAGACAGTGCAACTGCGTCGCAAGACGGCCGAACCGGGCGAACTGGCGCAGGAAATCGCCCGCTGCGTCACGGCGGGCCGCACGCACGACGCGCAAGTGTTCATCAACGATCACTGGCAGCTTGCGCTCGAAGCCGGCGCGTATGGCGTTCACCTTGGCCAGGAAGACCTGCACAAGGCTGATCTCGCCACGCTCGCCGCTGCGGGCGTGCGTCTCGGCCTGTCGACCCACGGCTACTACGAAATCCTCACCGCGCTGCACTTCCGGCCCAGCTACATCGCGCTCGGCGCGGTGTTCGCGACCACCACCAAGGTGATGCCCACGGCGCCGCAAGGACTCGCGCGTCTTGCCCGCTACGTGCGCCTGCTCGAGGGCGTCGTGCCGCTGGTGGCGATTGGCGGGATCGACCAGCAGGTGCTGCCGCAGGTGCTGGCGACGGGCGTCGGCTGCGCGGCCGTTGTGCGCGCCGTCACAGAGGCGGCCGACCCTGCTGCCGCGGTATCTGCGATGCAACGAGGGTTTACGCCATAATCGCGACGTCCCTGCCTTTTCGGGACAGGGCGCGTCACGGCAGCTTTTGCACGATGGCCCTATAATTCGGCCTTCTGTGTAAAAGGATCGTCAGCTTCGTGCCTTCCTCCTCCGAGACCCTTCTCGAGCTTCGCGACGTCGACTTCGGTTACGGCGACCGGCTCGTCCTGTCGAACCTGAACCTGCGCTTCAAGCGCGGCCAGGTCGTCGCGGTCATGGGCGGCTCGGGGTGCGGCAAGACCACCGTGCTGCGGCTGATCGGCGGCCTCGTGCGCGCCCAGCGCGGGCAGATCCTTTTCCAGGAGCAGGACATCGGCGCGCAGACGCGCGACGGTCTCTACGCCCTGCGTCGCAAAATGGGCATGCTGTTCCAGTTCGGCGCACTGTTTACCGACATGTCGGTGTTCGAAAACGTGGCTTTTACGCTACGCGAGCACACCGATCTGCCTGAAGAGCTGATCCGCGACCTGGTGTTGATGAAGCTCAACGCGGTGGGCCTGCGTGGCGCGCGGGATCTATCCCCAGCGGAAATTTCCGGCGGCATGGCGCGGCGCGTGGCGCTCGCCCGGGCCATCGCGCTCGACCCCGACCTGATGATGTACGACGAGCCGTTTGCCGGCCTCGATCCCATTTCGCTCGGCATCACCGCGAACCTGATCCGCACGCTGAATCAGGCGCTAGGCGCCACCTCGATTCTGGTGACGCATGACGTGCCGGAATCGTTCGCGATTGCCGACTACGTGTATTTTCTGGCCAACGGTGGCGTACACGCCGAAGGCACGCCCGAGCAATTGCGGGCCTCAAGCGATCCCACCGTGCGCCAGTTCATAGACGGCGCCCCGGACGGTCCGTTCAAATTCCACTATCCCAGCAACACGCCGCTTGCGGCAGATTTCGGCATCGGCGGGGGACAGGCATGATCAGTACGATCGGACGTTCGGTGATCGGCGGACTTGAAACCGCCGGCTATGCCACGCGGCTTTTCTTCCGTCTGGTGCTGGAATTCTTCCCGTTGTTGCGCCGTCCGCGTCTTGTCACGAAGCAGATCCACTTCGTGGGTAATTATTCGCTCGTGATCATCGCGGTGTCGGGGCTGTTCGTCGGCTTCGTGCTGGGGCTGCAGGGCTATAACACGCTGAATCGCTATGGCTCCGAGCAGGCGCTTGGGCTGTTGGTGGCGCTGTCGCTGGTGCGCGAGCTTGGTCCGGTCGTCACCGCGCTGCTGTTCGCGGGCCGTGCTGGTACCTCCCTCACCGCGGAAATTGGTCTGATGAAAGCCGGCGAGCAACTGACGGCCATGGAAATGATGGCGGTCGATCCGATCAAGATCGTGATCGCGCCGCGCCTGTGGGCGGGCATCATCTCCATGCCGATTCTCGCGGCCATTTTCAGCGCGGTCGGGATTGGCGGCGGCTACGTGGTGGGCGTGTTGATGATCGGCGTTGATGCCGGCTCGTTCTGGTCGCAGATGCAGGGCGGCGTCGACGTCTGGGCTGACGTAGGCAACGGCGTGATCAAGAGTATTGTGTTCGGCTTTGCGGTGACGTTCATTGCGCTCTTTCAGGGGTACGAAGCCAAACCGACCCCGGAAGGTGTTTCACGGGCGACGACCAAGACGGTGGTGTACGGCTCGCTGGCCGTGCTCGGCCTCGATTTCCTGCTGACCGCATTGATGTTCAGCTAAAAAAACCGCGCGACGTGCTTTCCGCCGCGGGCACTGGCTTGCCCGCGCCGCGCGGAAGGTGTGGCCGGCGCGACGGATTCTCTTTGGGATGACGATGAAAAAGACTGCTCTCGACTTCTGGGTCGGCCTGTTTGTGGTGCTGGGTTTCGTAGCACTGCTGTTCCTGGCGCTGAAGGCCGGCAACATGAGCTCGTTGTCGTTTCAGGCAACCTACCCGGTCAAGCTGAAGTTCGACAATATCGGCGGGCTGAAGGCGCGTGCGCCGGTGAAGAGTGCGGGCGTGACGGTCGGCCGGGTCGATTCGATTGGTTTCGACAGCAATTCGTACCAGGCCGTGGTGACGATCGATCTGGACAAGCAATACCCGTTTCCAAAGGACACCTCCGCCAAGATCCTGACTGCGGGGCTGCTCGGTGAGCAGTACATCGGTCTCGAACCGGGCGGCGATAGCGAAATGCTGAAAGCAGGCGACACGATCTCGATGACGCAATCGGCCATCGTGCTCGAAAACCTGATTGGACAATTCCTCTATAGCAAGGCGGCAGACTCGGGTGCCGCCAAGACGGGCGCATCCGCTGCAGCCCCCGCACCGGCGGCACCGGCACCGGCCGTGCCCGCATCGGGCGCGTCGGGTCAATAAGGAGAACAAGAATGCAGACCATGCGCGTCCGTATCTCGGCGCTCGCGTTCGGCGCGGCGATGCTGGCCGGCTGTGCGACCGTCCAGACCCCGACCAAGGGCGATCCGATCGAGGGCTTTAACCGTACCGTCTTCAAGTTCAACGACAAGGTCGACCAGTACGCGTTGAAGCCGGTCGCCAAGGGCTACGTGTACATCACGCCGCAGCCGGTGCGCGACAGCGTGACCAACTTCTTTTCGAACATCGGCGACGTCTACATTGCAGCGAACAACCTGCTGCAGTTGAAGATTACCGATGGTGTCGAAGACATCATGCGGATCGTCATCAATACCACGTTCGGTTTGGGCGGCCTGTTCGACGTGGCAACGCTCGCGAAGCTGCCCAAGCACGACAATGACCTGGGCCTCACGCTCGGTCACTACGGCGTGCCGGCAGGCCCGTACCTCGTGCTGCCGCTGTTCGGGCCAAGCACGGTGCGCGACGCGGTGGGCTCGATTGGCGCTTACTATGTCAATCCGTTGTCGTACATTCATCCGGATGGCCTCAGCTGGGCGCTGTACGGCGTGAACATCGTCAACACGCGGGCGAACCTGCTGGGCGCGAGCGATGTGCTGGAAGGCGCGGCGCTCGACAAGTATTCGTTTGTGCGTAATGCGTACCTGCAACGCCGGAACTACCTGCTGTCGCAAGGCAAGGCGGGCGGCACTGCATCGCTGCCGGATTACGGCGACAACGCGCCGCTGCCCAAGTACGACGACGTGGACGGCAGCGCCGCGGCTCCGGCTGCTGGCGCAACGGCCGCCTCGGCTCCGGGCGCGGCTTCTGCGCCGGGCACGGTGTCTGCGCCTGCTAACGCGGCGGCTCCCGAGAGTGCTTCGGGCACCACCGCCGCAACCGCGACGCCGGCCTCCGGTACCTCAGCGTCGCCGCCGCTGGATATGAACGGCGGCCCGGAAAACGACCAGGTGCCGGCCGATCAGGTCGTGCCGCCGCGGCTTAACTTCCCGACGTTCAGGTTGCATTGAGGGCGCAGTCGTAACACCTCGAAACGACTCTCGCAGTTTGCGCGTGGATCGCGGATGAACTCGCGTGCTATTGTCGGCTCCAAGGTTGGCACTGCACTATTCTTTCTGTCAGGCTCAATATGAAAAAATTCTTCCTCATTTCGTTTTTTGTTGCGTTGTTTTCATCTGGTAACGCAGCGTTCGCGCAAACGGTTGATAGCAGCGCGCCAGATGCCCTGATCAAGACCGTCACGCAGCAGGTGGTCGACGCCGTGCGCAGCGACAAGTCGATCCAGCACGGCGATATTTCTCACATCACCCAGCTCGTCAACGAGAAGATCCTGCCTTACACGGACTTCCGCCGTACGACCCAACTGGCGATGGGCCGCAACTGGCGCACCGCCACGCCCGACCAGCAAAACGCGGTGGTCGAGCAGTTCAAGATGCTGCTGATCCGCACGTATTCGGGCGCGCTGGCGCAGGTCAAAGACCAGCAGATCCAGTACAAGCCGTTCCGCATGAACCCTGACGACACCGACACGGTGGTGCGCTCGGTCGTGATGAACAACGGCTCGCCGGTCGAACTCGACTACCGCCTGTACAAGACGCCGCAAGGCTGGCGCGTGTATGACATCAACGTGCTCGGCGCATGGCTTATCCAGGCGTATCAGCAACAGTTCAACGAGCAGATCCAGCAACACGGCGTCGATGGGCTGATCCAGTTCCTCACGCAGCGTAACCAGCAACTCGCTGCGGGCAAGCAGTCGTGAGCACAGCGGCGAACGCCGAGTCCTGCTCAGTGGCGGGCCGTTTCGAAACCGGCGCCACGCTGACCCACGCGAGCGCCACAGCCGCGCTCGCGGCCGGGCTGCAACGTATCGCGGCGGGCGCGACCGGCGTCGATTGCACGCCGCTTGCGCAGTTCGATTCGTCGGCGCTCGCCGTGCTGATCGCATGGCAGCGTGCCGCCCAGGCACGCGGCGCTGCGCTCGAAGTCGTCAATCTGCCGGCTGGTCTCGCCAGCCTGGCGCAAGCCTACGGCGTCGATACGCTCCTCTCCGGGCGACATTGACGCTCAACTGACGCGTCCGGCGTCACCTCCCGGTCTCCCTGGCAAAGTCGGGGCTCCCAACTTTGCCCTATAATCAAACGTTTTTTGGGGCTTTCAATGAGCCCCAATTTCGTTCCCTCCAGCACTTTGCGCACCTATCAGGCGCCGTGATCCAAAGCGGCGCACAGTCATGCCAGCCATAGAAATTCGTAACGTCAAGAAACGCTACAAAGATCTTCAGGCGCTCAAGGGCGTCAGCCTCACGGTGGAAGAAGGCGAGTTTTTCGGACTGCTCGGTCCGAACGGCGCCGGCAAGACGACGCTTATCAGCATCCTCGCCGGTCTCGCGCGCGCCGATGAAGGCAACATCGCGGTCCGCGGCCACGACGTCGTCACCGATTTCCGTGACGCCCGCAGGGCGCTCGGCGTCGTGCCGCAAGAACTCGTGTTCGACCCGTTCTTCACGGTGCGCGAGACCTTGCGCATCCAGTCCGGCTATTACGGCCTGCGCCACAACGACGCGTGGATCGACGAGGTGATGGCCAACCTCGACCTCACCGAAAAAGCCGACGCCAACATGCGCGCCCTGTCAGGCGGGATGAAGCGCCGCGTGCTGGTCGCGCAGGCGCTGGTACACCGGCCGCCGGTGATCGTGCTCGATGAGCCGACCGCGGGCGTCGATGTCGAGCTGCGTCAAACGTTGTGGAAGTTCATCTCGCGCCTGAATCGCGAGGGCCACACGATTGTCCTGACCACGCACTATCTGGAAGAAGCGGAATCGCTGTGCGACCGGATTGCGATGTTGCGGCGCGGCGAAGTGGTCGCGCTCGAGCGCACCAGCACGCTGCTGCAACGCTTCGCGGGCATGCAACTGTTCCTGCGTTTTACCGAGGGCGTGCTGCCGTCCGAATTGCGGCCGCTCGAAGTCGAGTCCGGCGCGGGCAACGGCAATGGCCGGCAACATCTGCTGCGTCTCGCGAGCTATGACGACGTCGAGCGGATTCTCGCGCAATGCCGCAACGCAGGTTGCAAGTTGGAAGAAGTCGAGGTGCGCAAGGCCGACCTCGAAGATGTTTTTGTTCAGGTGATGAACGGTCCGGAAGTGATCGAGGGGCTTGCATGAGCGGCTTTGGTGGATTTCGCACGCTGTTTTACAAGGAAATTCTGCGTTTCTGGAAGGTCGCGTTCCAGACCGTTCTGGCTCCGGTGATCACCGCGCTGCTGTACCTGACGATTTTCGGCCACGCGCTGCGCGGCCATGTGCAGGTCTACCCGGGCGTCGAGTACACGAGCTTCCTGATCCCGGGCCTCGTGATGATGAGCGTGTTGCAGAACGCGTTCGCCAACAGTTCGTCGTCTCTAATCCAGTCGAAAATCACCGGCAACCTGGTGTTCGTGCTACTGCCGCCGTTGTCCCACTATGAGATGTACTGCGCATATGTGCTGGCTTCGGTGGTGCGCGGGCTGGCGGTCGGATTCGGCGTGTTTATCGTGACGATCTGGTTCGTGCCGCTCAGCTTCAGCGCGCCGTTGATCATCATCGCCTTTGCGGTGCTGGGCGCAGGGATTCTCGGCACGCTTGGTCTGATCGCCGGCATCTGGGCCGAGAAGTTCGATCAGCTCGCCGCGTTCCAGAATTTTCTGATCATGCCGCTCACGTTCCTGTCGGGCGTGTTCTACTCGACGCACACGCTGCCGCCGGTGTGGCGCGAAGTGTCGCGGCTCAATCCTTTTTTCTACATGATCGACGGCTTTCGCTACGGTTTCTTCGGGGTTTCGGATATCGATCCGCTCGTGAGCCTGGCCATCGTCGCCGGTTTCTTCGTGGTGCTGGCCGTGGTGGCGATGCGCATGCTCGCCTCCGGTTTCAAACTGCGCCACTGACGAGGAGCTTTCTCATGTTACCGACTCCCGAACAGGTCAAGCAATACATCGCGGTTGGGCTCGCCTGCGAGCATCTCGAAGTCGAAGGCGACGGTCAGCATTTCTTTGCGACCATCGTGTCTCCGAGCTTCGAAGGCAAGCGGCTGATCCAACGCCATCAACTCGTGTATGCGGCGCTCGGCGACCGCATGCGCGAAGAAATCCACGCGCTCAGCATGAAGACGCTGACGCCCGCCGAATGGCAAAACGCGTAATCTGGAACGTTAGTGCGAATTACACAAGACAGGCGCGAGGCCGGTAGTGGCGCCGCCGCAGAAAGCAATGCAGCCCCGGTACAAAGCCGGATCGATCAGGAACTGACAGGTATGGACAAACTCGTCATTGAAGGCGGCCAGCGGCTGGCCGGTGAGATCGTTGTGTCGGGGGCGAAGAACGCCGCCTTGCCGATCCTGTGTGCGGGCTTGCTGAGCGCGGAGCCGGTTCATCTCGAGAACGTGCCGGACCTGCAAGACGTGCGCACCACGCTCAAGCTACTCAACCAGATGGGTGTGCGGACCGAAGCAGGCGCGGGACGGGTGTCGCTCGACGCGTCGAAGGTCGACAACCTCGTCGCACCGTACGAACTGGTGAAGACGATGCGCGCCTCGATCCTCGTGCTGGGGCCGCTGCTCGCGCGCTTCGGCGAGGCGAAGGTGTCGCTGCCGGGCGGCTGCGCCATCGGCGCGCGACCGGTCGACCAGCATATCAAGGGCCTGCAGGCGATGGGCGCGGAGATCACGATCGAGCACGGCTTCATCGAAGCCCGCGCGAAGCGCCTGAAGGGCGCGCGTATCGTGACCGACATGATCACCGTCACCGGTACCGAGAACCTGCTGATGGCAGCGGTACTGGCCGAAGGCGAGACCGTGATCGAGAACGCCGCGCGCGAGCCGGAAGTGGGCGACCTTGCGCACCTGCTCGTCGAAATGGGCGCGCAGATCGACGGCATCGGCACGGACCGTCTGGTGATCCACGGCGTCGACAAGCTGCACGGCGCGAAGCATACGGTGATTCCGGATCGTATCGAAGCGGGCACGTTCCTGTGCGCGGTCGCGGCCGCCGGCGGCGATGTGATCCTGCGCAAGGTACGTCCGCTGATCCTCGAAGCCGTGACGGAAAAGCTGCGCGAAGCCGGTGTGACGATCGAAGAGGGCGACGACTGGATGCGCGTGCGCATGGACCAGCGTCCGCATGCCGTAGGCGTGCGCACTTCCGAGTACCCGGCTTTCCCGACCGACATGCAGGCGCAATTCATGGCGCTCAACGCGATTGCCAACGGCACGTCGCAAGTGGTCGAGACGATTTTCGAAAACCGCTTCATGCACGTGCAGGAACTGAACCGCCTGGGCGCCAGCATCACGATTGACGGCAACACGGCGCTCGTAAGCGGCGTCGACAAGCTATCGGGCGCCAAGGTCATGGCCACCGACCTGCGCGCGTCGGCGAGCCTCGTGATCGCTGGTTTGTGTGCCGACGGCGAAACGCTGATCGACCGCATTTATCACCTCGATCGTGGCTATGACCGCATGGAGTCGAAGCTGACGGCCGTGGGCGCGAAGGTACGCCGTATTGCGGGGAGCCAGGCATGAGCGCGCTGCCGCAAACCTCGTCCTCGACGGCGGTGAGCGCGCCGCTCACGCTAGCACTGTCAAAAGGGCGTATCTTCGAAGAGACGTTGCCGCTGCTCGAGGCAGCCGGCGTCCAGGTCGCCGAAGACCCGGAAACTTCGCGCAAGCTGATCCTGCCGACCACCGATGCGAACCTGCGCGTGATCATCGTGCGCGCCACCGATGTGCCGACCTATGTCGAATACGGCGCAGCCGATTTCGGCGTGGCGGGCAAGGACGTGCTGCTCGAACATGGCGGCAGCGGCCTGTACCAGCCGGTGGACCTCGACATCGCGCGTTGCCGGATGTCGGTCGCCGTGGCGGCGGGCTTCGATTATGAGAACGCGGTGCGCCAAGGGGCGCGTCTGCGGGTGGCAACCAAATATGTGGAAACCGCGCGCCAGCATTTCGCCGCGAAGGGTGTGCACGTCGACCTGATCAAGCTGTACGGTTCGATGGAACTCGCACCGCTGGTGGGCCTCGCGGACGCGATCGTCGACCTGGTCAGCTCGGGCGGCACGCTGCGTGCGAACAATCTTGTCGAGGTGGAGGAGATCATGCAGATCTCGTCGCGCCTCGTTGTGAACCAGGCGGCGCTCAAGCTCAAGCGCGCCGCGTTGCGGCCGTTCCTCGACGCGTTCGAACGCGCGTCGCGGCGCGCCGATGCGGCGGCCTGAGAGCGCCTGCAGGTGCCAGATGCCGTCTGATGTTGTTTGAAGGGCATCAGGCGCGCCTTACCGAAACGGATACCAGCATGTCTATCAAGATTCGCAAACTCGATTCCAGCGCTCCCGAATTCCACAAGGCGTTGCACGCGGTGCTCGCGTTCGAGGCGAGCGAGGACGAAGCGATCGAACAATCGGTCGCGCAGATTCTGGCCGACGTGAAGGCTCGCGGCGACGCCGCCGTGCTCGAGTACACCAACCGCTTCGACCGTCTCGCAGCGTCGAGTGTCGCTGCGCTCGAATTGCCGATGTCGGAACTCGAAGCCGCCCTGGAAGGGCTCGATCCGCGCCGCCGGGCTGCGCTTGAAGCCGCCGCGGCACGCGTGCGCGGGTATCACGAGAAGCAGAAGATCGAATGCGGCAGCCATAGCTGGCAGTACACCGAATCCGACGGCACCGTGCTGGGCCAGAAGGTCACGCCTTTGGACCGCGCCGGCATCTATGTGCCGGGCGGCAAGGCCGCGTATCCGTCGTCGGTGTTGATGAACGCGATCCCGGCGCGGGTAGCCGGCGTGCGCGAAATCGTCATGGTCGTGCCGACGCCGGATGGTGTGAAGAATCCGCTGGTATTGGCGGCGGCGCTGCTGGGCGGGGTTGACCGCGTGTTCACTATTGGCGGCGCGCAGGCTGTCGGCGCTTTGGCTTACGGTACCGCTACCGTGCCCGCAGTCGACAAGATCTGCGGCCCGGGCAACGCGTATGTCGCGTCGGCCAAGCGCCGCGTGTTTGGCACCGTGGGCATCGACATGATCGCCGGTCCCTCGGAGATCCTGGTGCTGTGCGACGGCACGACGGATCCGCGCTGGGTCGCCATGGACCTGTTCTCGCAGGCCGAGCACGACGAGCTCGCGCAATCCATCCTGCTGTGCCCCGACGACGCCTTCATTGCCCGCGTGCATGACGCGATCAACGAACTGCTGCCCGCCATGCCGCGGCGCGACGTGATCCGCGCCTCGCTGGAAGGGCGCGGCGCACTGATCAAGGTGCGCGACATGGCCGAAGCCTGCGCGATCGCCAACGACATCGCCCCGGAACACCTCGAGATTTCCGCGCTGGAGCCGCACCAATGGGGCAAGCTGATCCGCCATGCTGGCGCGATCTTCCTTGGCCGCTACACCAGCGAAAGCCTCGGCGACTACTGCGCGGGGCCGAATCACGTGCTGCCTACGTCGCGTACCGCACGGTTCTCCTCGCCGCTTGGCGTCTACGATTTCTTCAAGCGCTCGAGCGTGATCGAAGTCAGCGCGGAAGGCGCGCAGACGCTCGGCGAGATCGCCGCGGAACTCGCATATGGCGAAGGACTGCAGGCGCATGCCCGCAGCGCCGAATACCGGATGAAGCAGAACGGCTGAACGCGCCAGGCTGATGTAACCCAGCCGGCGCCTCATCGACCTTGACCAACCGGGGCGGCTCTCGCGCCGCCCTTGCATGACTGGTCCGTTGTACGGAACAGTCCGCCCATCCATGACGACACCTCAAGACATCATTCGCCGCGACGTGCTCGCGATGACGAGCTATCCCGTTCCGGACGCAACGGGCTTTGTGAAGCTCGACGCGATGGAAAACCCGTTTTCCTTGCCGACGGCGCTCGCCGCGCAACTCGGCGAGCGTCTGGCCGGTGTCGCGCTGAACCGCTATCCGGCGCCACGCCCGGAAGCGCTGCTTGAAAAGATCAAACGCGCCATGGGCGTGCCGGCCAACTGCGAAGTGCTGCTGGGCAACGGCTCGGACGAGATCATCAGCATGGTGTCGATGGCCTGTGCCAAGCCGGGCGCCAAGGTGCTCGCGCCGGTGCCGGGCTTCGTGATGTACCAGTTGTCGGCCAAACTGGCGAACCTGGAATTCGTCGGCGTCCCACTCAAGGCCGATTTCACGCTCGACACCGCAGCGATGCTCGCCGCCATCGCCGAGCATCAGCCGGCGATCGTCTACCTGGCGTATCCGAACAATCCGACCGGCACGCTGTACGACGACGCCGACATGGAGCGCATCATCGCCGCCGCGGACAAGAGCCTGGTGGTGATCGACGAGGCGTATCAGCCGTTCGCGCAGCAAAGCTGGCTGCCGCGCGCCGACGCGTTTGACAACGTGGTCGTGATGCGCACGGTCTCGAAGCTTGGTCTCGCCGGCATTCGCCTCGGCTATCTGGTCGGACGCGCGGCCTGGCTGACCGAATTCGACAAGGTGCGCCCGCCCTACAACGTCAATGTGCTGACCCAGGCCACCGCCGATTTCCTGCTCGATCACCTCGACGTGCTCGACGCGCAGGCCGCGCAATTGCGCGAAGAACGCACGAAACTGGCCCAGGCCGTCGGCCAGTTGCCCGGCGCCGAAGTGTTCCCGAGCGCGGGCAACTTCCTGCTGGTGCGGGTACCTGATGCATCCGTTATGTTCGAAACGCTGCTTACTGCACGGGTTTTGATCAAAAACGTGAGTAAAATGCATCCATTGCTGGCGAATTGCGTGCGTCTGACGGTCGGTTCCCCTGAAGAAAACGCGCAACTGCTGGCCGCACTGAAACTCGTGCTGCATTAAACGGCGTGCCGTCGCGCTGCGCACCGTACAGCGGGCGCGGCGCTTGGCGTTCCCCCAACTCCCCATCTTTCATAGTCAGATTCGAGGAATTACCATGCGCCAGGCGGAAGTCGTTCGCGACACTAGCGAAACGCAGATCCGTATCAAGATCAATCTGGACGGCACCGGCAAGCAAAAGCTGGCCACCGGTGTGCCGTTTCTCGACCATATGCTCGACCAGATTGCGCGGCATGGGTTGATCGATCTCGACATCGAAGCGCATGGCGACACGCATATCGATGACCATCACACGGTCGAAGACGTCGGCATCACGCTGGGCCAGGCGGTCGCGAAGGCGGTCGGCGACAAGAAGGGCATCCGTCGCTACGGTCACTCTTACGTGCCGCTGGACGAAGCGCTGTCGCGCGTCGTGATCGATTTCTCCGGTCGCCCGGGCCTCGAATTCCACGTGCCGTTCACGCGCGCGCGCATCGGGACGTTTGACGTCGATCTCTCCATCGAATTTTTCCGCGGCTTTGTGAACCACGCCGGCGTGACGCTCCATATCGACAACCTGCGCGGCCTGAACGCCCATCATCAGATGGAAACAGTGTTCAAGGCGTTTGGACGGGCCTTGCGCATGGCAGTGGAACTGGATGAACGCGCGGCGGGGCAAATTCCGTCGACCAAGGGTAGCCTGTAAGCCAGACTAACCGGACCGGGCGCGCATTGCGTGAGCCCGGCTTGCGATGGATATCCTCAAGTCGTTCATCTCGCTGCTGGCGCTAATCAATCCGGTCGGCGCCATTCCGTTCTTTATGAGCCTCACGGCCCAGCAGTCGGACGGCGAGCGGCGCAGGACGATCCGGATTGCTGCGGTGTCGGTGTTCTTCGTGATTGCGGTGACGACGCTGCTCGGACAGCAGATCATCAGCTTCTTCGGCATCTCGGTCGGATCGCTGCAGGTGGGCGGCGGGATCATCATGCTGCTAATGGCCATCAACATGCTGAATGCGCAGATCGGCAATAGCCGTTCGACGCCGGAAGAGCGTCACGAGGCCGAGCAGAAGGATAACGTCGCGGTGGTGCCGCTCGCGATTCCGTTGCTGACGGGGCCGGGCGCCATCAGCACGGTGATCATTTACGCGGCTCACTCGCCGCATTGGTACGACCGGATTAGTCTTATTGTTATCGGTGCCGTGCTGGCGGCGATCTGCTTTTTTTCGCTGCGGCTCGCTGAACCGATCGCCCGCTGGGTGGGGCAAACGGGCATCAATATCGGCACGCGGCTCATGGGTTTGATGTTGTCGGCGCTGGCGGTGGAATTCATCGTCGACGGTCTGAAGGCGTTACTGCCTAACTTGAAATGAAAACTTCGATTGCGATTGTGGATTACGGAATGGGCAACCTGCGTTCGGTCGCCCAGGCGTTGAGGAAGGCCGCGCCGGAAGTGGACGTGGCGATCGTCGACCAGCCGGAAGCGATCCGCGCGGCGGACCGTGTGGTGCTGCCCGGCCAGGGCGCGATGCCTGATTGCATGCGCAGCCTCGGCGAATCCGGCTTGCAGGAAGCGGTCATCGAAGCGTCGCGCAGCAAGCCGCTGATGGGCGTGTGCGTGGGCGAGCAGATGCTGTTCGACTGGAGCGCCGAGGGCGACACGCGCGGACTCGGCCTGTTGCCCGGCAAGGTGCTGCGTTTTGACCTGGAAGGCCAGTTGCAGGATGACGGCTCGCGCTTCAAGGTGCCGCAGATGGGCTGGAACCGCGTTCGTCAGACCCTGCCGCACCCGCTCTGGGACGGCGTTGCGGACGGCAGCTTCTTCTACTTCGTGCACAGCTATTACGTACGGCCGGACAACGCGGCGCATACGTCGGGCGAGACCGTGTACGGTGTGCCCTTTACCTCGGCGGTGGCGCGGGATAACATCTTTGCAACCCAATTCCATCCGGAAAAGAGCGCCGAAGCGGGCCTGCGTGTGTATCGAAACTTCGTGCACTGGAACCCGTGAGCGCCAACCGTCTCCAGTCCCGTGCTGCCGTCTCCCGCCTGACTCGTATCGTGGTGGCCGCCGGAGCTGCGTCTTTGTTGCATCCCTGTGCCCAATGTACGTGCGCAGGGCTCCTGAACGAGTTGTACTAAACTAGCGAAACGATGCGCGAGCAGGCTTATGGCTTCCCGGCGCCGCCCGACTTTAAACCTTCTTCCCTGACTAGACCCGATTGCTATGCTGCTGATTCCCGCCATCGACCTGAAAGATGGTCAGTGTGTACGCCTCAAACAGGGCGACATGGACCAGGCGACGATTTTTTCCGAGGAACCGGCGGCGATGGCCCGACATTGGGTCGACCGCGGTGCCCGGCGCCTGCACCTCGTCGACCTCAATGGAGCATTTGCTGGTAAGCCGAAGAACGAAGACGCGATTCGCGCGATCATCGAGGAAGTCGGGGGTGAGATTCCCGTCCAGCTGGGCGGCGGCATCCGCGACCTGAATACGATCGAGCGCTATCTGGACGACGGTCTGTCGTACGTGATCATCGGCACGGCGGCGGTGAAGAATCCGGGCTTCCTGCAGGACGCCTGCACGGCGTTCGGCGGCCATATCATCGTCGGGCTCGACGCGAAGGACGGCAAGGTGGCCACCGACGGCTGGAGCAAGCTGACCGGCCACGAAGTCGCCGACCTCGCGCGCAAGTTCGAGGACTACGGCTGCGAGTCGATCATCTACACCGACATCGGCCGCGACGGCATGCTGCAAGGTATTAACATCGAAGCGACGGTGCGCCTTGCGCGTGCGGTGAAGATTCCGGTGATCGCGAGCGGCGGCCTGTCGAATCTCGCCGACATCGAGGCGCTGTGCGAAGTCGAAGTCGAAGGCATCGAAGGCGTGATCTGCGGTCGCGCCATCTATTCGGGCGACCTCGACTTTGCGGCCGCCCAGACACTCGCCGACAAGCTGCGCGAATCGGACGACGCCTGACGGGCTTTAGCGCCGCGGCGCGAACGCGTGGTGGCGCGGGGTTTCGGCCCCAGGCTGAAGGCGGCGCCGGCCGTCAACGTTTGTTCGGCGTTCCAGGCTTTTCAGGTGAGCCCGGGCAACCAACCGGGTCAACAAGCAGGCCAGCCCGGTTTTCCAGGGCCGAAACGGACGTTCCAGTCGATCTGGACCATTCCGGCCATCCAGGCCAGCCCGGCACGGCAACGCGCGCCGGCATTGCGCCGCTCCGGTATGAGCGGCCTCATCAGCGGTATTGGCAGAATTTGCAAGATCATGGCTCTAGCTAAACGCATCATCCCCTGTCTCGACGTCACGGCTGGCCGCGTGGTCAAGGGTGTCAACTTCGTCGAACTGCGCGATGCCGGCGATCCGGTGGAAATTGCCCGTCGCTACGACGAGCAGGGCGCCGACGAACTCACCTTTCTCGACATCACCGCCACCTCCGACCAGCGCGATCTGATCCTGCCGATCATCGAAGCGGTGGCCTCGCAGGTCTTCATTCCCTTGACGGTTGGCGGCGGCGTGCGCGCGGTCGAAGACGTGCGCCGTCTCTTGAACGCCGGCGCGGACAAGATCAGCATGAACTCGTCGGCGGTCGCGAACCCGCAACTGGTGCGCGACGCGACGGATAAGTACGGCTCGCAGTGCATCGTGGTCGCGATCGACGCCAAGCGCGTCTCCGCCGACGGTGAAACGCCGCGCTGGGAAGTCTTCACGCACGGCGGGCGCAAGGCGACCGGGCTGGAAGCGGTCGAATGGGCGCGCAAGATGGCCGAACTCGGCGCGGGCGAAATCCTGCTCACCAGCATGGACCGCGACGGCACCAAGAGCGGCTTCGACCTGGCGCTCACGCGCGCCGTGTCGGACGCCGTGTCGATTCCGGTGATCGCCTCGGGCGGCGTCGGCTCGCTGCAGCATCTGGCAGACGGCATCAAGGACGGCCACGCAGACGCCGTGCTGGCCGCCAGCATTTTCCACTACGGCGAACACACGGTTAGCGAAGCCAAGCGCTTCATGGCCGATCAAGGCATTTCGGTGAGGTTGTGACGTGGTGAACCCTACTGCTGTGGATTGGCTCGACAAAGTGAAGTGGGACGCGAACGGCCTCGTGCCGGTGATCGCGCAGGAAGCCTCGAGCAACGACGTGCTGATGTTCGCGTGGATGAACCGTGAGGCGCTCGCCAAGACGGTCGAGACCGGCCACGCGGTGTATTTCTCGCGCTCGCGTCAGCGGCTGTGGTTCAAGGGTGAGGAGTCCGGCCACGTGCAGCATGTGCATGAAGTGCGGCTCGACTGCGACGAAGACGTCGTGCTGCTGAAGGTCGAGCAGGTGTCGGGCATTGCTTGCCACACCGGCCGCCATTCGTGCTTTTTCCAGAAATTCGAAGGGACGGTCGACGACGGCGACTGGATCGCAGTCGAGCCTGTCCTGAAAGACCCCGAACACATCTACAAATGACGCAAAACTCCGAATCGACGAACGATACCCTGCTGCGCCTCGCCGCAGTCATTGACGGCCGCAAGGGCGGCGATCCCGACGTATCGTATGTGTCGCGCCTGTTCCACAAGGGCGACGACGCGGTCCTGAAGAAGATCGGCGAAGAAGCGACTGAAGTCGTGCTTGCCGCCAAGGACGTGCGCCAGGGCGGCGCGCCCACCGCGTTGGTCGGCGAAGTGGCCGATCTCTGGTTCCATTGCCTCGTGATGCTGTCGCACTTCGATCTGAGTCCGGCCGACGTGCTCGCCGAGCTCGAGCGCCGCGAAGGCATGTCCGGGATCGAAGAGAAAGCGCTGCGTAAGAGCCGCGAACGCGAGCAGAAGGGCGATTGAACGCCAACTGACCGCCAATAGGAAGGAGGACGCAAACATGGAACAGTCGCAAGGCGGATATCCGCCGCCGTCGTACCGCAATGCCCTCGAATCCGACCGCGAACGCGGCGCGCGCACGCTGACGCACGTCCTGTACGCGCTCTACGCGGTCTACTGGCTGACAGGTGGCATCTCGGTGTTGATCGCCATCATCATCAATTATGTGAAGCGGCCGGACGTCGTAGGCACGCCGTATGAAGCGCACTTCCAGTGGCAGATGCGCACGTTCTGGTGGTGCATGCTCGGCTACCTGATTGGCGGCCTGCTGTTTTTCGTTGTGATTGGAATTCCGATCCTGTGGGCTGTCGGTATCTGGATGTTGTACCGTATCATCAAGGGCTGGCTGTATCTGTACGATAACAAGCCGCTGCTGAATCCGCGGGCGTGGTTCTGAGGCCAGGTTCCCCCGCCCGTACGTTTGCGCTTCAGGACACCCATGAGCCACGACTCAAATTGCCTTTTCTGCAAGATCGCCTCGGGCGAGATTCCGTCTACCAAAGTCCACGAGGACGACGAGTTCGTCGCCTTTCGCGACATCCGTCCGGCGGCCGAGACCCATGTGCTGGTGATTCCGCGCAAGCACATCGAAACCCTGTCGAACTGCAGCGAAAGCGATGCACCGCTGCTTGGTAGAATGCTTGTATTGGTGGGGCGTCTTGCCGATCAGCTCGGGGTGGCCTACACCGGCGGCGAGACCGGCTTTCGCACGGTGATCAATACCGGGCCGGGCGGCGGTCAGGAGGTGTACCACCTGCATGCGCATATTCTGGCTGGGCCGCGTCCGTGGCAACGGATGGGGTAAGGGCCGGGGGCCGCGAACGCCGGCGGTTACGTCGCGTTCAAGGGGCGTATTGAACTGCGTATGATGGCGGTCGGTGAGGCAAAGGTGTTTTTCCTCTTGCGATGTAATGACGCCGTCGCGATTGTCTGGACACAATCACGCGCAGAGCCGCTCTGCCGGATCTGAAGCAGCGGCGGCAACGTATAGATGAGGCGTACGCGCTTCGATTCGGGCCGTAAAGGCGCAGATGTTCGACGCGTGCAAACGCGATGTCGGGGTTAAGGAGAGTAGTCATGGGTTCGTTGAGTATTTGGCACTGGCTGATTGTTTTGCTGATCGTGGCACTGGTATTCGGCACGAAGAAATTGCGCAATATCGGCACCGATCTGGGCGGCGCAGTGAAGGGCTTCAAGGAAGGCATGAAAGAAGCGGAGACACCGGCGGGCGACGCGCAACAGCGCGAACTGCCGCGTACCGACACGGTCGACGTCGACGCAAAAGAAAAGACGCCGCGCTCGAGCGACTACCGCTAAGCCGCGGTCCATCCGCGTACTGACGGGAACCCCACTTCATGCTGGACCTCGGTCTAACCAAGATGGCGCTGATCGGCGTCGTCGCGCTGGTCGTACTCGGGCCGGAGCGGCTGCCGCGCGTCGCCCGCACGGCGGGGGCGCTGTTCGGTCGCGCGCAGCGCTATATCAACGACGTGAAGGCCGAAGTCACGCGTGAAATTGAGCTCGACGAATTGCGTCGCATGAAGACCGAGTTCGAAACGGCGGCGAGCAACGTTGAAACAAGCGTTCACGACAATCTGCGCAAGCATGAGACCGAGCTGAATGAGGCCTGGAACTCAGGCTCGTCGGTGAGCCCTAGCATTGCCGGCGGTTCGCTGGAAAGTGCCGCGGGGAGCGGCAGCACGTCCAGTTCGACGTCTTGGCGCAGCGCGCCTGCCGCCGCTGCGCCTAAACGCAAGAACTGGCGCGTCAAGCAAACGGCCATGCCAACGTGGTACAAGCGCGCCACCACGCGCCGTACGCGTGTGCAGTCGGGCGCAGCGCGCGTGGCGCGTCATACGCCGGTGAGCCTGCGCCGGCCGACGCGCTTCTTCTGATGACTCTAACGATAATCTCCTACCGAGGGCCGGTGTGAGCGACCCCCAGCAAACCCAGAGCGAAGGCACTGAAGAGACCTTCATCTCGCATCTCGTCGAACTGCGCGACCGCATCATCCGCGCCGGCATCTCCGTCATCGTGGTGTTTCTCGGGCTCGTCTACTGGGCGCCGGACATCTTCAAGCTGCTCGCGCGGCCCTTGATGATGAATCTGCCGAAGGACGGCAAGCTGATCGTGACCGACGTCACCGGCTCGTTCTTCGTGCCGATGAAGGTAACCATGATGGTTGCGCTCGTCATCGCGCTGCCGGTCGTGCTGTACCAGATCTGGGCGTTCGTCGCGCCGGGGCTCTACCAGCATGAGAAGAAGCTGGTCGTGCCGCTGGTGGGCAGCAGCTACATCCTGTTTCTGTGCGGCATGGCGTTCGCGTACTTCGTGGTGTTTCCGACCATCTTCCGCGTGATGGCGCACTACAACGCGCCGCTTGGCGCGGCGATGAACACGGATATCGACAACTATCTAAGTTTCGTGTTGACCATGTTCATCGCGTTCGGGGTGACCTTCGAGGTCCCGATCGTTGTCGTGCTACTGGTCCGGATGGGCATTCTGACGGTCAAGAAGCTGCGCCAGATCCGTCCGTATGTGATCGTCGGGGCGTTTGTGGTGTCGGCTGTGGTGACCCCGCCTGACGTGTTTTCGCAGCTGATTCTCGCGGTGCCGCTGATCGTGTTGTACGAGGCGGGGATCATCGCGGCGCGGCTGATTGTCGGCAAGCAGGTTGAAAAGGTCGACGAAGAGGAGTCGGCGGCGAGTTGAGGGTGAGACTAAGGCTAGGGCGAGGTTGGCGCTAGCCTGCCGGAGCCGCCTGGCCGGGCCTATTCGTGGCGCAGCGCGCCTCGCATGCTTTGAGTTCAGTGGCATCAAGATACAAAAAGGGCAGTCCAATCACGGACTGCCCTTTTTGTTTGGCGGATTTTGAGCTTTGCTTAACCGCCGTCGTCATCCTGATCGCCGCTGTCGTCGGCAGGCTGCTTCGGCGGTGGCGGACGCTTGCCGATCATCACCTCCAAGTCCAGCTCGCGGTTTTTGCGCACCAGATGGATCTTCGCGTTGGAGCCCGGCTTGATCTGCGCGATGAGGTTCAAAAGGCGCGTCGTATCGGTGATGTCCTGACCGTCCACGCTGACCAGAATGTCGCCCGGCTTGATGCCGGCACGGTCCGCCGGGCCGTTCTTCAGGACCCCGGCGACGATCGCGCCCGACTTCTGGTCGAGCCCGAACGACTCGGCAATCTCTGGCGTGACATCCTGCGGCTCGACGCCGATCCAGCCGCGCGTCACCGAGCCGGTCGTGATAATGCTCTCCAACACGCTGCGCGCCGTCGACACGGGGATCGCAAAACCGATCCCGAGCGAGCCGCCCGAGCGTGAATAGATGGCGGTGTTGATGCCGAGCAGGTTGCCGTTCACGTCAACGAGCGCGCCGCCCGAGTTTCCGGGGTTGATGGCCGCGTCGGTCTGAATGAAGTTTTCGAACGTATTGATGCCGAGGTGATTGCGGCCGAGCGCGCTGACGATGCCCATGGTCACCGTCTGACCGACGCCGAACGGGTTGCCGATCGCCAGTACCACGTCGCCCACGCGCGTCTGGTCCATGCGGCCGAGCGTGATCGTAGGCAGGTTGGTGAGGTTGACCTTGAGGACCGCCAGATCGGTCTCCGGATCGACGCCGATCACCTTGGCGGTGGTCGTGCGGCCGTCGGCGAGCGCAATTTCAATCTGATCCGCGCCGTCGACCACGTGCTGGTTCGTTAGAATGTAACCTTCCGAACTCACTATGACACCCGAGCCCAGATTGGCGGCTGGTTGCTCCTGCTGTTTGTTGTTGTTCTTGTTGCCGAAGAAGTAACGAAACAGTGGGTCTTTCGCCCGAGGGTCGGGCGGCAAAGACCCGTCCTTGCTCGAGAACACATTGACGACCGCGGGCGATGCTTTCTGCGCGGCGTCGGCATAGGAAGCCTGAGCAGGACCGCTACCGATGCCAGGCGCTACCTCCCGCAGTGCGACGATCGGCTCGGCGAGTTGCTTGCCGAATTGCCCTTGTCGCTGCAGCCATTGCGGTTTGAGGGTCGCAATGATGAACATCAGCGCCAACAGCACGGTCACCGCTTGGGCAAAGAACAGCCAAAAGCGTCTAAGCATCTGAAGATTAGAGGTTTATATGGATCGGATCGAACTTGAATTGTACTTGAACAAAGTCCTTGAAACCGCGCGCTTCAAGGACTACTGCCCGAACGGGCTGCAGGTCGAGGGGCGCCGCCGGGTCAATAAAATCGCCACCGGTGTGAGCGCTTCATTGGCGTTCCTGGAGGCTGCGCTCGACTGGGGTGCCGACGCCGTGCTGGTCCATCACGGCTACTTCTGGCGCAATGAACCGCCGCAAATTACCGGCCGCGAATATGGGCGGCTGAAACTGCTGCTGGCCAATGACCTGAACCTGTTCGCCTACCATCTGCCGCTCGACGACCATCCCGAGTTCGGCAATAACGCGCAGATTGGCGCGAAGATGGGCTGGATCGCCGACGCGCGTTTCGGCGAAAACGACATTGGCTGGATCGCCACGCTGCCCATGCCGGTCACGCTCGCGCACTTCACCGCCCAGGTGGAGGAGACGCTCGGCCGCACGCCGCTCGTGTTCGGCGATCCGGACGTCGAACTGCGGCGTGTCGCCTGGTGCACGGGCGCCGCGCAAGGCTATTTCGACGCGGCGATCGAAGCCGGCGCCGATGTCTACCTGACCGGCGAGGTCTCCGAACAAACCATGCATACTTCGATGGAGAGCGGCGTCGCGTTTCTCGCCGCCGGTCACCATGCGACCGAACGGTTCGGGGTGCAGGCGCTCGGTGCACATCTGTCGGAATCATTTGATATCGAACACCTGTTTATCGATATCCACAATCCAGTCTGATTACCGAACTAAAACGCACGAAATACGCAGGGCCCACTTAAAAAGAACGACCAAAAAGTTTCTGATTGGTGCGGGGAAACCCTTGGATATCAAAGACTTCGCATGGTTTTTGGCATTCGGGCCTTGTAAATGACGACTCCATTCGAGCAAACTAGCGTTCGGTAGAAGCGACGTGAAGGAAAAATCCAACTCAGAAGTGGGGCGTGTGATGCGAGACAAAGATGATGAGCTCGTCGATGGCGGCCGCCGTACGTGGCTGATAGCGACGACCGTAGCAGGTGGCATAGGAGGCGTTGCCACTGTCGTACCCTTTGTTGGTTCGTTTGCACCATCTGAAAAAGCCAAGGCCGCCGGCGCGCCGGTCGAGGCCGATATTACCAATCTGAAGCCGGGCGAGATGATGACGGTCGCCTGGCGCGGCAAGCCCGTATGGATCCTCAACCGCACCGACCGGATGCTCGCCGACGTCCAGAAAGCCGATAACGAAGTAGCCGATCCCCATACCGAACATCCCTTCTCGATGCCGTTGCCGGCGTACTGTAACAACGAATTCCGCTCGCGGCCCGATCACAAGAACCTGTTAGTTACCGTCGCCGTATGCACCCATCTGGGCTGCACGCCGACTCCGCGTTTCCAGGAAGGCGCGCAGCCAAATCTTCCTGACGACTGGCCCGGCGGCTTCCTGTGCCCGTGCCACGGCTCGACCTATGACCTGGCCGGCCGCGTCTTCAAGAACAAACCTGCACCGCAAAACCTGGACATCCCGCCCTACATGTTCACGTCGGCTACCCAGCTCGTGATCGGCAAGGACGAGAAAGGAGAAGCGTAAATGGCGATCGATCACGAAGTGGAGACGACCGGGCTGGTCGGCTGGATCGACCGCCGCTTTCCGATGACCTCGACGTGGAAGAAGCACGTCTCCGAGTACTACGCGCCGAAAAACTTCAACTTCTGGTATTTCTTCGGCTCGTTGGCATTGCTGGTGCTGGTCAATCAGATCGTCACCGGCATTTTCCTCACCATGAACTACAAGCCCGATTCGATGCTCGCGTTCGGCTCGGTCGAGTACATCATGCGCGAGGTGCCGTGGGGCTGGCTGATCCGTTACATGCACTCGACGGGCGCGTCGATGTTCTTTGTGGTGGTCTATCTGCACATGTTCCGCGGGCTGATGTACGGCTCGTACCGCAAGCCGCGCGAACTGGTGTGGATCTTCGGCTGCGCGATCTTCCTGTGCCTGATGGCCGAGGCGTTCTTCGGTTACCTGCTGCCGTGGGGCCAGATGTCGTTCTGGGGCGCCCAGGTGATCGTGAACCTGTTCTCGGCGATTCCCTTCATCGGCCCGGACCTCTCACTGTGGATTCGCGGCGACTACGTGGTGTCGGACGTCACGCTGAACCGCTTTTTCGCGTTTCACGTGATCGCGATCCCGCTGGTGCTGATCGGGCTGGTGGTTGCGCACATCGTGGCGTTGCATGAAGTGGGCTCGAACAACCCGGACGGCATCGAGATCAAGGCGAAGAAGGACGCGAACGGCATTCCGCTCGACGGCATCCCGTTCCACCCGTACTACTCCGTGCACGATTTCATGGGCGTCACCGTGTTTCTGCTGATCTTCGCGGCGATCATCTTCTTCGCACCGGAGATGGGCGGGTACTTCCTCGAGGCAAACAACTTCGTCCCGGCCAACCCGCTGCAGACGCCGCCGGAAATCGCGCCGGTGTGGTACTTCACGGCGTTCTATGCGATGCTGCGCGCCACCACGGATCCGTTCAAGATCGTCCTGATGATCGTGATCGCGCTGCTGGGGCTGTTCGCACTGGTGCGGGCCCGCGGTAAGTGGAAGGTGGGGTTGCCGGTACTTGCCGTACTGGTGATTCTGGCAATGTACTTCACCCAGTCGAAGTTCTGGGGCGTGGTGGTGATGGGCGGCGCGGTGATTTCGCTGTTCTTCCTGCCGTGGCTGGATCGCTCGCCGGTGAAGTCGATCCGCTACCGGCCGTTCTTCCACAAGGTGTTCTACGGGATCTTCGTGCTGGTTTTTCTGACGTTGGCGTTCCTCGGGACCAAGCCGCCGTCTCCCGCCGCGACCCTGATTGCGCAGATCTGCGCGCTGGTCTATTTCGCGTTTTTCCTTGGCATGCCGTTCTGGACGCCGCTTGGCACTTTCAAGCAACCACCCGAACGGGTGCGGTTCAAGCCTCACTAATCGCAGGCCAAGGAGACAAGAAGATGAGAAAAATGCTTTCGAGGCTCGCGGTGATCGGGGCCGCATCGGTCACTCTGGCGCTCGCGCTGTTGGCGGCGCCCGCTTACGCGGACGACAATTTCCCGCTCGACCGCGCGCCCGATAACGCGGACAATTTTGCTTCTTTGCAGCATGGCGCCAAATTGTTTGTAAACTACTGCCTGAATTGCCATAGTGCGAACCTGATGCGCTACAGCGCATTGACCAGTTTGGGCATTTCACCGCAGGAAATTCAGACAAACCTGCTTTTCACCACCGATAAAATCGGCAACACGATGTCCGTGGCCATGAAGCCCGACGACGCGAAGGCGTGGTTCGGCACGGCGCCGCCGGATTTGTCAGTGGAGGCGCGGGCGCGCGGCCGGGATTGGATATACACGTATCTGCGCAGCTTTTATCGCGACGATACACGGCCGACCGGCTGGAACAATCTGGTGTATGAAAACGTGAGCATGCCCAATGTATTGTGGGAGCTTCAGGGGCAGCGTACGGCGAAGTTCGACGACGTAATCGACGAAAGGAGCGGGGAAACAGTCCATAAATTCGTCGGCTACCAGCAGGTCACGCCGGGGACGTTGTCCGCGGTGGATTATGATTCGGATGTGGCCGACCTTGTGTCGTACCTGTCCTGGATGTCCGAACCGACGCAGCAAACCCGCCACCGGCTTGGTGTGTGGGTGCTGTTGTTCCTCGGCGTCCTGAGCTTTTTCGCCTGGCGATTGAACGCCGCGTACTGGAAAGATATCAAATAATCACGCCATAACCGGCGTGGGGCCGGCGCAAGGAAAAACCTGCTGGACGGTTTTTCCGCGCGCTGGCCCTTCAGCTTTTTGAGGAAACGTAAACATGATGGTTCTGTATTCCGGCACAACTTGCCCATTCTCCCAGCGCTGCCGGCTGGTGTTGTTTGAGAAAGGCATGGACTTCGAGATCCGCGACGTCGACCTGTTCAACAAACCGGAAGACATTGCTGTGATGAATCCGTATGGTCAGGTGCCGATCCTCGTCGAACGGGACCTGATTCTGTACGAATCGAACATCATCAACGAGTATATCGACGAACGCTTCCCGCATCCGCAACTGATGCCGGCCGACCCGGTGCAACGCGCCCGCGCACGCCTGTTCCTGCTCAACTTCGAGAAGGAACTGTTTGTGCACGTTGGCACGCTCGAAAACGAGAAGGGCAAGGCCGCCGAGAAGAATCACGAGAAAGCACGCCTCGCGATCCGCGATCGCCTGACGCAGCTCGCGCCGATCTTCCTGAAGAACAAGTACATGCTCGGCGAAGAGTTCTCGATGCTCGACGTGGCGATCGCGCCGCTGCTGTGGCGTCTGGATCACTACGGCATCGAACTGTCGAAGAACGCCGCGCCGCTGATGAAGTACGCCGAGCGGATTTTCAGCCGCCCGGCCTATATCGAAGCGCTGACGCCGTCGGAAAAGGTGATGCGTCGTTGAGTTTGGCTTGAGGGTAGGGGCGTCGCGCGCTGCCCGTGAGTGTCTGCGCGTGAAGCTGCGGCGCCTTGCCCAGTAAGAGGACTGTTGATGCAAGAGATTTCCACGAAGCCTTACCTGCTGCGCGCGCTCTACGAGTGGTGCACGGATAACGGCTATACGCCGCACATCGCGGTACGGGTCGACAATCAGACGCGGGTGCCTCGCCAGTTCGTGCGGGACAACGAAATCGTGTTGAACATCAGTTTCGAGGCGACCAGCCAGTTACAGATGGGCAACGAGTGGGTCGAGTTCAGCGCGCGGTTTTCGGGCAAGTCGCACAAGATCGAAGTGCCGGTCGCCAATGTGCTGGCGATTTACGCACGTGAGAATGGCCAGGGCATGGCGTTCCCGGTCGACTCGGCGGGTGGCGAGGCGACGGATTCCGGTGCTGACGCGGTAGAAGCCGATGAGGCGACGCCGCCGGTGAAGTCAGCGGGCGGTGGCCCTCGGGCCGTTGAGTCTGAGCCTGCGTCTGCGCCGCGGGCGAAGGCCGATGAGGCTGACGCTGACGATACGCCGACTCCCGATGACGATGGATCGAAGGGCGGCGGTCGCGGCCACCTGAAGGTCGTAAAGTGAAGTGAGATGATGCTGCGGGCGGATCCAGCTAGCTAATCGTGCTGGATACGCCGTAGCTTCTTTTAGTGGCCAGTTCGCGGCCGCCGGTTTCTTCGAGCATCGAAACGGCAATCAGCGAAATAATCACGCACCCAATCATGTACCAGGCCGGGGCCATCGTATTGCCCGTCGCCTTGATGAGCCATGCGACTGCACAAGCGCTCGCCATATAGAATCGCCGCTCATGTGGCGTAAACGACTCTAAAGTTGTCACTTCCGACAATGGTGCGGACTCCGGTTCCCGTCTAGAGTGATACCCATCCGAACGCAACCGCCCGTATTGTCCGGACGGCGTTCTCAATATCCTTAGTAACCGGAGCCGACCATGAAAGTCATAGTGATTGGCGCACTGAAGGAGACGTCATGAGTCGTTCACCACAAGTTAGCCTCGACTACCCGATCTGGACGGCGCTCACTACCAGGCAGGCCCATCTTGGGCAGGGAGATGCGCTTGCCCGTCGGTACCATCCCGATGTGGCGCCTTTTGCCGCGTTGGCGTCCGAAACCCCAGCGGCCTATGAGGCGCTTCACCAGCTCCTGCTGCCTGGCGAACAAGTCGCTTTGCTGTCGCAGGATTCTGTCAGTCCAATCGATGCGCTGCAAACGACGCGAGTGGGCGATCTCCATCAAATGCTCGCCACGCAACACAAATCCGGCAGCGTGGATGATCAGGGGGTGATCGCCTTGAGTCACGCAGATGCAAAAGACATGCTCGATCTGGTCCAGAAGACCAAACCGGGTCCTTTCGCCAAGCGAACTCACGAGATGGGCAACTACATCGGGATTCGCGACCAGGGGCGTCTCATTGCGATGGCCGGCGAACGGATGTGCATCGACGGATACGTCGAGATAAGCGCTGTTTGCGTGGACGACGACTGGCGCGGGAGGGGGCTTGCCGGTCGGCTTGTGACGATATTGCGCAGGCAAATCGAGCAACGGGGGCAGACGCCGTTCCTGCACGTGCTTGGTGGCAACCGTCTCGCGATTGGCCTGTACGAACGCCTCGGGTTCGAGATACGTCGCACGTTCCAGCTTACCCGGATCGGGCATGCGGAGCCGGGCTCGGCTGTGGCGTCGAATAGTTAGTCGCGGGAGGTCGGGTAACAGGGAATTGGCGCACGGATCGAGGTGCATCGATGCGGACCCAATACCCCGGCAATGCCTGCATGAACGCCAGAAAGCAAAAAGCCCAGTCACGAGGACTGGGCTAAGTGCCTGAATCTATTGGTGCCCCCTGTCTGATTCGAACAGACCACCTCATGATTACAAGTCAAGTGCTCTACCAAATGAGCTAAGGGGGCGAAAGCAGCGCGCTATTATAAGCCAAGAAGAACGAGACCGCTACCTGGCAGGCGGCATCAATCAGTTACCATGTAGCTCTATTCGATATCCCTGTCATATCGGATCCCCCACCTCGCTCAATGACCCAACACCCCTCGCAGCACCCTACGCAAGCCCCCACGATTACGTGGCCTGAAGCCGACGGCCCGCGTACCGCCCGCTGGCGCTCGGAAGCGGCAGTGCCGCCGCCCAAACGCGTCGTCGTGGCCGATGACCGCACCACCGCCGACACCGCCTACCGCCTCGCCTGCGAAGGCACGGCCCTGCTGTGGCAAGGCGACTTTCAGAATGCCCGCCAGCTTTTGCAGGCGGTGACGCGCCGCGTCGAACGCAAGCCGCGCAAGCAGGCCGATACGCTGATCGACGCCTTCAATTTTCACCGCCAGGCGCAGTCGCAGCGCGCGCGCACGCTTGGCATGCTGCTGATCCCGCTCGACGCCACCTACACGATCCCGCTGCGCCGTGCTCCGGAGGTGCAGCAAGCCTGCACGGAGACCTACGGACCGCCGGCCGATGAAGCGTCCGTGGTTTCGCTGCGTGAGCTGCTCGGTCTGATCGGCGCGCACGAATGGCGCAAGAAGGGTGTGGAGATTCCCGTGCTCGGCGAGCGCATTCATCCGCACTACGGCGTGTTCTCGCCGGTGCGTGGTGAATACGTTGACCTGGTGGCGCGTACGCCGCTGCCGTCGTTGAACAAGGCGTTCGATATCGGCACCGGCACGGGCGTGCTCGCCGCCTTGCTGGCCAAACGCGGCGTGAAGAAGATCGTCGCCACCGACCAGGACCCGCGTGCGCTGGCGTGCGCGCGCGAGAATCTCGCGCGGCTCGGCTACACCCAGCAGGTTGATGTGATCGAGGCCGATCTGTTCCCCGAGGGCCGCGCGCCGCTCGTGATCTGCAATCCGCCCTGGGTGCCGGCGCGACCCGCGTCGCCCATCGAATACGCCATCTACGATATGGAGAGCCGCATGCTGCTCGGCTTCCTGAACGGTCTGGCGGAGCATCTGTCGCCCGGTGGCGAAGGCTGGCTGATCCTCTCGGACTTCGCCGAGCATTTGGGGCTGCGCACTCGGGAGTTTCTGCTCGCGGCGATCGACAAGGCCGGACTGACGGTCGTCGGACGGGAGGATATCCGTCCGCGTCATCCGAAGTCGTCGGATGAAACCGATCCGCTGCACGCCGCGCGCGTGGCGGAAGTGACGTCGCTGTGGCGTTTGAAGGCGCGCTAGAAGGCTGAACGTCCGCCTGCCTTCGAAGGCGGCCGCGAATCGTGCACGAACTGACGCGCCAACGTGGACGGTGAACCTGAGCGCGAGCGCGCCGTCAGTCCTGGCGGCCTCAACTCCCTGACCCAGCCACATAAGCTAGCGCCCCGCGTCCCGCCACCAGCCCGCTCGCGAAGCACGCAGTGAGCAGGTAACCGCCGGTCGGCGCCTCCCAATCGAGCATTTCGCCAGCGCAAAATACGCCTGGCAAATGCTCGATCATCAACCGTGAGTCCAGCGTCTCAAACGGAATGCCGCCTGCGCTGCTGATGGCTTCTGCAATTGGCCGAGGGCGCACGAGCTTCAACGGCAGCGCCTTGATCGTGCGGGCGAGGCGCGTCGTGTCGGCGAACGCCTCCTTCGAGAGTGCTTCGTGCAGTAGTCCGAGCTTGACCCCGGTGAGACCAATACGGCTGTGCAGATGACTCGACATCGAGCGTGAGCCACGCGGCCGGGTCACTTCGTCCAGCACGCGTTGTGCGGTAAGCCCCGGTAGGAGATCGAGCGTGATCGTCGCCTCTGCGTCGGCCCGCAACCGCTCGCGGATCGGCGCCGACAGCGCATACACCAGACTGCCCTCGATGCCGGTCTCGGTCACGACGAACTCACCTTGCCGATGCTGCACGTTGCCATCCACGTCGGTCAGCGTGATGGCCACGGGCTTCACCGGCTGTCCCGCGAAGCGCTCGCGGAAGTAGTCGCTCCAGGTCGCGTCGAAGCCGCAGTTCGCCGGACGTAACGGTTCGACCGGCACGTCGCGCGCGCTCATCAGGGGAACCCATGCCGCATCCGAGCCGAGACGCGGCCAGCTCGCGCCGCCCAGTGCCAACACCACGGCGTCGGTGGCCACTTGTTGCTCGCCGGTTGGCGTCATGAAACGCAGCGTGGGGCGCGCCGTGTCCGCAGCGACGTCGTTGTTCCATCCCACCCATTTGTGCCGCATGTGAAATCGCACGCCGGCCTCTTTCAGACGATGCAGCCAGGCGCGCAGCATCGGCGCCGCTTTCATGTCGGAGGGAAACACGCGTCCTGAACTTCCCACGAAGGTTTCGACACCGAGGCCCTGCAGCCAGGTCCGGAGCGCATCCGGGCCGAAAGCATCGAGTAGCGGCGCAATCTGCGGCTGTCTTGCGCCGTAGCGCCCAAGAAACGGCTCGAGCGCTTCCGAATGCGTGATGTTCATGCCGCCTTTGCCCGCCATCAGGAATTTACGTCCGACCGAGGGCATCGCATCGTACACGTCAACGTGCACGCCGCCCTCGGCTAACGCTTCGGCGGCCATCAGCCCGGCGGGGCCGCCGCCGATGACGGCGACACATGCGGAATCGGGCAAGGTGGACATCCTGTGCATTCGGGTGAGGGCGTGAGAGGGAGAAAATCGGTGTGCGCGGCCAGCTTGCCACGGCTCGCGTCGCGAAGCCCGCTATTTTCACACTGCACACAACTCCGGAGCAAACGAGGCACTTGCGCATGGCCTGGGACGGTGGCGGGACGCCGGTAATGCGAGACGCTGTTCCACGACGGCACGCCGCCCGTCGACGCGCCGCACGCGTGACGTAGGAGCCATCCTGATTCGGTGCGCCTCGCGGTCGAAGATCGTCGCGCGCACCGACGATTCAAACCGGCGAGTGCGCCGTCTCAGGCTCGTCGTGTTGGCCCGGTTTGGTCGGCAAAGGCTCGATTCGCCCGACTATCACGAGATAGCTGAACGCCCCCAGAAAACAGAATCCGCCTGCGACGATCAGCGGGATTGTGAATGAGCCCTTGGTCAGCGCGACCATTACCCCAGTAAAGGTGGTGATGACAATGCCGGCCAGATTCGACGCGAAGTTCTGAATGCCGCTGATCGATGCGACGTGGTATGGGGTGGGGGCGACGTCGGCGGGCAGCGACCAGATGCTCGCAGCGGCGAACGCGAGGCTGCCGTAGGAGATGCCGAAGAAAGCGAGCATCAGGTAGATGTCAGAGGTGAACGCCGACAAGGTAATCACCGACGACATCAGCATCCCGCCCACCATGCAGGTCTTGCGCGAAGCGGTGAGACTCCAGCCGCGCCGGTACAGCGCATCGGAGACGAAGCCGCCGAGCCAGCCGCCGGGAATCGAGATCAACGCCGGAATCATCCCGAGCGTGCCGAGCGATTTGAGCGAGAAGCCGCGCGTCTGCACCAGATAGCTCGGAAACCAGGTGATGAAAAAGTAGATCACGAAATTCAGGCAGAAGAAGCCGAGCATCATGCCCCACAGCGTGCGGTGGCGGAACAGCGATGCCCAGCTCGCGCGCGGCTCGTTGGCGCGTGCCTGCCGCTGCGGCACTACGTCTTCGGGGCCGGTCATGTCGCCGTGGGCGGGGCTGCGGTAGATCGCCAGCCAGCCGACAATCCATACCGCGCCGAGCAGGCCCGTGACAACAAACGACGCCTTCCACCCTGCAGTGCCGATGATCAACGCGACCACCGGAATCGACAGCGCCGAGCCGACCCGCGAACCGCTATCGAAGATGCTGGTGGCGATGGCGCGCTGCGCTGGCTTGAACCACTGCGCGACGAGCTTCGCGCAGGACGGGTAAGCACCCGCCTCGCCGATGCCGAGCATCAAGCGGCAGCCGAACATCGCACCGACGCTCGTCGTGACGGCAGTGGCGGCCGTGAACAGCGACCACCAGCCCACCGCCAGCGGCAGCGCGATGCGGGCGCCGACACGGTCGACGAACCAGCCGAACGGCATCTGCATGAACGCATAGGTCCAGAAAAAGCCGCTCAGGATAAGGCCCATTTCCGCAGGTCCGATGCCGAGCGCCTTTTCGATCTGCGGCGCGGCGACCGCGAGATTGGCGCGGTCGACGTAATTGACTGCAATTGCCAGAAAACACAGAAAAATCACGACCCAACGCATTTTCCTCATGACAACGTCTCCTCCGTGGGCGGCATCCCTGGTGTGGATTGCGCGGTCCGCTTCGATGCCGGGCGGGCGGTGCATCTGCTGTGCGTCCCGCTCTGCCGGCGAGACTGCCTTGCGTGCGTGCTTAAATCGTCTGACTAGTTGCCGATAATAGGAGGGTGCCGTCATACTGGTCAAGCCAGTTTATGACGCTGCACCTGCGCACTTTCTGGAGGAAATAGGAGAGCCGCGCTCGAAGGACATCGCGCGATTCCTGAGCCGCTCGAAGCGTGCGACCCGTTGCGGGCGCATGTTGCGACGCAGCGTTATCCGAAGCTTTTTTATTTATACACGTCTGATCATCCAATCAAAGCACTGAGCGCGGCCGCGCTGCTGCGAGTTGCGGCCTGGGTGAGTTTGCTCACCTGCTCAGCACTACCCCGAGCCTTAGCCCGGATACTCCTCATCGACCTTGAGTCCAGCGAGCTTGAAAATCACACGCAGCGTTTGTGGCTTGATATCGCGCCGCGACGCGAGCGTGGTCATGACGAAATCGAGGACTTTCGCGTACTTGAGCATGGTCAGACAGGTTTCGAGGTCGACGCTGCCATCGCGCATCAACTCGGCGAGGCGCAGCATCTCGACGGAGATGTCACGCGCCATTTCTAGTTCGAGCTGCTGTTTCTCTGTCCACGCAGGTGTCGCCAATAGCTTGGTCAACAGTTCCTGGAACTTCTGTTCGGCGTTGCCGTTGGGTATCGTGTCCATTGCCGCCTCATTCTTTTCTGAGCGCGCTTCCCCTTGAGATCGCGGCGCGCTGCAGGTTACGTAACGTTCGTTCCCGTGTTCCGGGTCCGACCTCCCCACACGCATGCGGTTTGCCTGAACGAACTGGCGGCCGGCTGCGTGTCATTGTTGTTCATGCGGCCGGCCGTTGGGCCTTGGCCGCATGCTTCGCTTGCTGCGCGTCTCACGTTGTGCTTTGCCTACCTTCGCGCGCCCTTTTTAGAGCAGGAAGTGTTCCAGGAAAACGTGGTTTGCGCGTCGTTGGCGGCAATCAATCGGTGGGTGTGCCGCGCTTTGGGTAAACTGGCAGCAACTTCTCTCTTTTTCCGTCGCCTGTCGCACGTTCGCCGTGCAATCGATGGCGGTCCGTACGATGTCTAGCAAAACTCACGAAATTCGCCCCAACCAATCTGTCGAACTGCTGAAGGAACTGCATATCCTGACGCGCGACGGCAAAATGAATCAGGACAGCCGCCGCAAGCTGAAACAGGTCTATCACCTGTTCCAGTTCATTGAGCCGCTGCTGAAAGATCTGAAAGAAACCAAGGGCGACCTGACCCTCGTCGATCACGGCGCCGGCAAGTCGTATCTTGGTTTTATCCTGTATGACCTGTTTTTCAAGGAGCAACAGGATAATTCGCACATCTACGGCATCGAGACGCGCGAAGAACTCGTGACGAGTTCCGAGGCGCTGGCGGAGCGGCTCGGCTTCAAGGGGATGTCGTTTCTGAATCTGTCCGTGGCGGATTCGATTACTTCGGACCGCTTGCCGCCCACCATCGATATCGTCACGGCGCTGCACGCGTGCAACACCGCGACGGACGACGCGATTCGCTTCGCGTTACAGAAACACGCGAAATACATCGTGGTGGTGCCGTGCTGTCAGGCCGAAGTGGCCGGTGTGCTGCGTCAGAACAAGAGCAAGTCGCTCGGCAACGCGTTGACGGAAATCTGGCGCCATCCGCTGCACACGCGGGAATTCGGCAGCCAGATCACCAACGTGTTGCGCTGTCTGCAACTCGAGGCGCACGGCTACCAGGTGAGCGTCACCGAGCTGGTGGGCTGGGAGCATTCGATGAAGAACGAACTCATCATCGCCCAGTACAAGGACTTGCCGCGGCGTCGGCCGACGGAGCGCCTGAATGAGGTGATGGAGACGCTCGGGCTGGCGGACCTGCGCGAGCGGTTTTTCGTCGAGGCTTGATGGGGCCTAAGGAGGCCTGAGCATATTGAAGTAGGCGGGCTGGATTCCGCCTGCCG
Organism: Paraburkholderia sp. EB58; assembly: GCF_050436665.1. NCBI lineage: Bacteria > Pseudomonadati > Pseudomonadota > Betaproteobacteria > Burkholderiales > Burkholderiaceae > Paraburkholderia > Paraburkholderia sp. EB58. The sequence goes on from NZ_JBNDMQ010000034.1 coordinate 50,314, forward strand.
CGAAGCGCCGCGGCTTATTCGTCAGCCGGCTCCGGCTCGCTCATCCACTTTTCCCAGCCGGTTAATCCAAGCCGGCGCAGCGTTTCCTGATTGCGTTCATAGATATCCGCGGCGTCGGGAAACGCATCCACCGCGCGCTCGATGCTCGCTTCCCGCAGCAAATGCAGGATCGGATACGGGGCCCGATTCGTGTAGTTCTCAATATCGTCAGCCTCGCTGCCTTCGAACTGATACTGCGGATGAAAGCTCGCGATCTGTAGTTCGCCTTCGAGGCGCAATTGCTTGAGCATGCGCTCCGCGAAAAACAGACAGTCGTTGTACTCGATGAAATCGGCGAGTGCGTGCGGGAGGATCAGCAGCGTGGTATCCACCTCGGCTGGGTCGGCCTGCGCTAGCGCTTGCAATTCGTTTTCGAGATCCGTCAGGACGCCTTCCAGATCGGTCGCTTCGCTGATCGCGTAGCGGATCTGGTTCTTCACGTGCACGGCCTTGGCGAACGGACACAGGTTCAGGCCGATGACCGCACGGGTTAGCCAGTGACGGGTCGCGGCAAGGATGGCGGCGTGGGAGTCGGTGGACGGCGGCATGACGGGGCAACGTGCTGAAAACGCCATTTTACCGGCGGCGCGGGTTGCAACCATCCATCCCGGGTGTCTACCGAGCGGAGTGGAAATGTCTAAACGCCGCCCGCTGTCTTTAAACAAGCCGCCGCGATCAACTGTGCCGCTACGCGAGGCGCGGCCAGAATCGGTCCACAACCGGGCCCGTAAGTCTGGCTCGCCGCATACACGCCTTCGATCAGCAACCCGAGCGCGTTGGCCAACGCCACGGGGTCATCGGCGCCGGCCTCGGTGGTGAGGGCGGTGATGCGCGCCATCAGGCGCGCCTTGTTGCCGGCCACAAAGCGCCTCGCTGCATGGGATGCGTCCGGAAACTCGACTGCGACATTCACAAACGGGCATCCGCGATAGCGTTCGTCCGACGCGCGCACGGTCAGGTCATCGAAGTACTGCAAAAGCTGTTTGGCCGGCTCGCCCGGATGTTTGGCGAAGCTCGCTTCGACGTAGGCAAAGAAGCGCGTGTCCTGGCGCTCGAGGTAAGCGAGCACTAGGTCGTCCTTCGAGGAAAACTGGCGGTACAGGCTCATCTTGTTGACGCCAGCCCGCTCGACGACCGCATCGACGCCCACCGCGCGCACGCCCTCCTCATAGAACAACTCGCCGGCAGCCTGCAGCAGATGCTCCTGTGCTTGCGGCCCGGTCGTCTGGGTGCGGGTACGACGGGCCGCCTTGCCCGGCGTTGCGGTTTCGCGCTGTGACATGGTGATTCCACCTTCGGTGGTCGATGCCTTGACATGTTACCGAGCGGTAACTAATATCGCAACACCATTGTGACTGATCTGTCACAAGTCCTTTACGAAAGCCGTAACAATAAGTGGGGCGCCAACGTCCGATGGACCGGGCGCCGACCGGAGATCCGATGAACTGGGCAGCGAGAATGATTGGTGGGCGCTTCCACTACGGCTGGTTGACCGTGGCGGTGGTGTTTCTGGTGTTGCTGGCCGCGGCGGGAACGCGCGCGACGCCCAGCGTGATGATGGTGCCGCTCGAGCATCAGTTGGGCTGGAGCCGGGCGACCATCTCGCTCGCGATCTCGGTGAATATCGCGCTCTACGGCCTGATGGGGCCGTTTGCGGCGGCGGCGATGCAGCGTTTCGGCGTCCGTCCGACCGTGCTGATCGCACTCGGTACGATGGCAGCGGGCGTGGCGCTGTCGTCGATGATGACGCATCCGTGGCAGATGATCCTGATCTGGGGCGTGATGGTGGGCGGTTCGACCGGCGTGGCGGCCCTCTCGCTGTCGGCGACGGTGGTGAACCGTTGGTTCACCACGCATCGTGGGCTAGTGATGGGTATCCTCACCGCCAGTTCGGCGACCGGTCAGCTGGTGTTCCTGCCTTTGCTGGCGGCGATTGCGGAGCATCACGGCTGGCGCCCGGTGGTCTGGGTGGTCGCCGGCGCGGCGGCGATCGTGTTGCCGCTGGTCTTGTTCCTGCTGCCCGAGCGTCCCGCCGACCTGACGCTGCGCCCGTTCGGCGAGCCGGCCGACGCACCGCTTAACACCCAGGTCTCAAAGCAGAACCCGCTGGCGATTGCCTTCGGCACACTCGCGATGGCCAGCAAGACGCGCGACTTCTGGCTGCTGTTTTTCAGCTTCTTCATTTGCGGTGCGAGCACGAACGGCTACGTCGGCACGCATCTGATCGCCATGTGCAGCGACCACGGCTTGACCGAAGTGCAGGGCGCATCGCTGCTGGCGGCAATGGGCATCTTCGATCTGTTCGGCACGACACTGTCGGGCTGGCTGTCGGACCACTTCAACAACCGCGTGCTGCTATTCTGGTACTACGGCTTGCGCGGGTTGTCGCTGATGTATCTGCCGCATGCGTTCGGCATCGACTTCTTCGGCCTGCCGATCTTCGCGTTGTTCTACGGTCTCGACTGGATCGCTACTGTCCCGCCGACAGTGCGCCTTGCGACCGATGTCTACGGCAAGGAAGCGGCGCCGGTGGTATTCGGCTGGGTGGTGGCGGGACACCAGCTCGGCGCGGCCTTCGCAGCGCTCGGCGCCGGGATGTTGCGCGCGAGCCTCGGCACTTACACGGTGGCGTCGATGATCTCGGGCGGCCTGTGTCTCGTTGCATCGGTGATCGTGCTGCGCATCAACCGGGGCGAGCGTCCGGTCGTACCGCAACCGGCATAGGGCAGGCGCAGCGCTGTGGGCCGGCCGGCGTTTTGCGGCCTGCCTCCCGGCAGCTCTTCGAATGCGCTTTATCAGTCCATCTTGAAGCACACGTGGCAAAGCCCGGTTATGCTATGTGGCCCCGGGCAGCCGCCCGTCGATCATGAATTTCGACTGAGAGAAGCGCATGACCAACAAACCCGCCCCAACCGCAGTTCCCCTTCATGAACTGATTGCAGGCCGCTGGAGCCCGCGCGCGTATTCGAGCGAGCCGGTTAGCCGGGACCACCTGCATGCGGTTCTTGAAGCGGCCCGCTGGGCGCCTTCGTCGTACAACTCGCAACCGTGGCGTTTCGTCGTGTTTGATCGCAGCACCGACGAAGTCTCGTTCAAGCGCGCTTTCGCTACGCTGGTGCCATTCAACCAGGGCTGGAACGGGCCGGCGCCGGTGCTGATCGCCGTGACGACGCACACGCGCACCAACAAGGGGGAAGTGAACCGTTGCGCGGCCTACGATGCGGGCGCAGCCGCGATGGCGCTGGTGCTGCAAGCCCACGCGCTGGGTCTCGCCGCGCACCAGATGAGCGGCTTTGATGTTCCTGCGTTCCGCAAGGCGTTCATCATCCCCGACGACGTCGACGTCATCTCGATGATTTCGCTTGGCCACTACGGCGAAATCGAGAAGCTCGACCCGGTGCTGCGCGAGCGCGAGAAGTCGGTGCGTACGCGTTTTCCGCTGGGCGAGATTGCTTATAGCGGTGTGTGGAAGAAGGGTTTTTGAGCGGTTTGCCAGCGTGGACCCACTGAGCCGGTGTTGACGGCGTAATTAGTCAGATGAGAAACGCGCGGTCCGCCATGCCGCGCGTTTTTTAATTCACTCGTCGTCAGCCAGCGCCGATAGCGGTGCGGCGACGCTTTCGAGCGATTTCCGCTCCGCATCGACGCCCCAGATCGCGGCCACTACCGCCGCGCCAACCATGAGCGCCGAGCCGACCAGATAACCGGTGAAGACCTCGCTGCGTTGATGCGTATCGATCAGTCGTCCGAAGAATGCCGGCCCGGCAATGCCGCCGAGCGCAGTGCCGAACGCATAGAACACGGCAATCGCCAGCGCGCGGATCTCCAGCGGAAACGATTCGCTCACCGTCAGATAGGCGGAACTGGCCGCCGCCGAGGCGAAGAAGAAAATCACCATCCACGCGATGGTTTGTGTGACGACGGTGAGTAGATTGTGTTCGAACAGATAGCCGCTGATGGTGAGCAAAATGCCTGATAGTGCATAAGTTGTCGCGATCATGGTGCGTCGGCCGATCACGTCGAAGAGACGCCCCAAAACCAGTGGCCCGAGAAAATTGCCGAGGGCGAACGGCAGCAGATACCAGCCGATATGGTCACCCGGCACGTGATAGAAATCCGTGAGCACCAGCGCGTAAGTGAAAAAGATGGCGTTGTAGAAGAACGCCTGCGCGGTCATCATCGATAGTCCAACCAGCGCGCGGCGCCGGTGCAACGTGAAGATAGCGTGGAAGACTTCGCCGAGCGGCGTGTGGTCCCGCGTTCTTAGACGCAGTCGACGGAGTGGTTCATCCGTCAAACGATGTCCGGCGCGGTGAAAGCGAGTTTCGATGCCTTCGACGATCGTCGTTGCTTCACGCGCCTCGCCATGCGTGAGCAGCCAGCGCGGACTTTCGGGGACCCAGGCGCGCATCGGCAGGATGGCGAGCGCGAGCACGGCGCCGATGAAGAAGCACGCGCGCCAGCCCCAGTCGGTTGGCAGCAGGTGCGGATCGAGCAGCACTAATGAGCCGGCCGCACCAATCGCGGCGCCCACCCAAAACGTGCCATTGATGCCTAGATCGGTCCAGCCGCGCACGCGTGCAGGCGTAAATTCCTGGATCGTGGAGTTGATTGCCGTGTACTCGCCGCCGATACCCGCACCGGTCAGGAAGCGAAACAGAAGGAAGCTCGCCAGGTTCCACGACAGCGCCGTGGCTGCGGTGGCCGCCAGGTAGAGCGTTAGCGTGATGAAGAACAGCTTGCGTCGGCCGAGGCGGTCGGTAAGCCAGCCGAAGCCGAGCGCACCGAGCACCGCTCCGGCGATATAGGCGCTGCCGGTCAGGCCCACGTCACTGTTGGTAAAGTGCAGCGTCGGGCTGGCCTTCAGGGCGCTGGCCACCGCGCCGGCCAGCGTCACCTCCAGGCCGTCGAGCAGCCAGGTCACACCGAGGGCGACCACAATCAGCGAATGGAATTGCCCCCAGGGCAGGCGGTCGAGCCGCGACGGCAGGTCGGTTTCGATCACGGTGCGAGGATTTTCCTGCACCGCTGCGGTGGACGGCTCGGTCATTGCGATAGGTCTCCTATCCCATGCAAGGCGGTCGGGAAATTTGAATGGCGTATCCTGTGCGAATGAGCAATTTTTGTTCCCCTGAACCGGCACACGTTTGCGCGCATTTCTCGCCGCGAAACGCCCGACCGTCCCAACTTTTGTTGCTTTCTGTCGCAGTTGATACTCTGCGCCGTTTCGTGATACAAAGCCCGTCCCCTTCCTGTCCGCGCCAGCCGTGAGCGGCGATTTCTGCCATGACCTATTGCGCGATTGACTTCGGCACCTCGAATTCGGCAGTCGCCGTGCCTGACGGCACGGCGTTGCGGCTTGCGCCGGTCGAAGGTGCCTACACGACGCTGCCTACAGCCGTCTTCTTCAATACCGACGAGAACACCCGCGGCTTCGGCCGCGCTGCGCTCGAAGCGTATGTCGACGGCTTCGACGGCCGGCTGATGCGCTCGATGAAGAGCATCCTCGGCTCGCCTCTGGCGGAAAACTCTACCGACCTCGGCGACGGCTCGGCGATCAAGTACACCGAAGTGATCGCGATTTTTGTCGACCACCTGAAGCGCTCGGCCGAAGCCAGCGCCGGCGGCCCGATCAGCCGCGCGGTGCTGGGCCGCCCGGTGTTCTTCGTCGACGACGATCCGCGCGCCGACCAGCTCGCGCAACAGCAGCTGGAAGCGGCCGCGCGCTCGGTGGGCTTAAAGGAGATCCATTTCCAGTACGAACCGATTGCCGCAGCGTTCGACTACGAGTCGCATCTGACGGAAGAGGGGCTGGTGTTGGTGGCCGACATCGGCGGCGGTACGTCGGACTTCTCGTTGGTGCGGGTGGGGCCGGAGCGCGTGAAACGCGTCGAACGCAAGGACGACGTGCTGGCGCATCACGGCGTGCACGTGGCCGGTACGGACTTCGACCGCCGCGTCGAGCTTGCCACCATCCTGCGGGAATTGGGTTATCAGACGCTCGATCCGGAAGGGCGCGAGATTCCGAACCGGGTCTATTTCGACCTCGCCACGTGGCACCTGATCAACACGGTCTATGCCCCCAAGCGGGTCAGTGAACTCGTGCTGATGCGGCATCTATTTAGCAACGTCCGCCACCACGACCGCCTGATGCGGGTGGTCGACCGGCGTTTGGGGCACGCGCTGGCGGCTCACGCGGAAGAAGCGAAGATCGGCGTAGCAGCGGGCGGCGAGACCATGATCGATCTGGAACTGGTGGAAGACGATCTGCGCCTCGCGTTCGACGAAGCGCAATTGATCAAGGCGGGTCACGACGAGACGCTGCGCATCGTGCAGGCGGCGCGGGATACCGTACAGGCGGCTGGCGTGGCACCCCGCGATGTGGGCGCGATTTACTTCACTGGCGGCTCGACTGGTCTCGCGTTTCTTTCCGGCGCGCTGTCCGCGGCGTTTCCGGATGCGCGGCCGGTGTTCGGAGATCGCCTCGCCAGCGTGGCCACGGGCCTCGGCATTCACGCGCGGCGCGTGTTCGGTTAAGCGGCTCGCGCGGGCGTCGCGCCGCGCGCGATGCTCTGCTGGACGTTTCAATTCAGTTCAGCTTCACTTCCCACTCGACGCTTCCGGCGCGTTTTCATCAGACGTAAAAAAACCCCGCGGCGAGGCGGGGTTTTTCTTCGCGTCCAGAAGGAAGCGCGCGCTTACACCGGCTTGATGTTCGCTGCTTGCTTGCCCTTCGGGCCCGTCTTCACTTCAAACGTGACCTTTTGGTTTTCTTGCAGCGTCTTGAAGCCTTCCGTGCGGATTTCCGAGAAATGCGCGAACAGATCTTCGCCGCCGCCGTCGGGAGTGATGAAGCCAAAGCCCTTTGCGTCATTGAACCACTTGACGGTACCGGTTTCCATATTACTTGTTCCTAAAGATGGTAAATAAGGCCGAAGCCCAGAGGGTGCATGAAAATCAAGGAAGGGGGTAATGGGACCAACCGGAGTACCGTTGATGGGCGAACTACGAAAGACCAATTCACTCGCCGCTTGAAATCCTGCCCGAACGTTATACGGCGATTTCGAGAGAAGGTCAACTGTATCTGCACATCTTTACAAGGTTTTTAGGGCCAGGCGGAAGTGGTGCTTACAAAACTTGCGGGCCCCTTAATTTTTTGTTAGGGATAACCCTGGCTTCGCTGCACTCGCGCGGTGCAACCCGTTAAACTACGCGCCGCGCAGGGGTTGCACCTCATTCTAGGTATAAGCTCTTGCCCAATCATGGCCGTCACCCGTCTCCAGCGTCACAAGCAATGCCGCGGTGCCGACATGTTTCAGACCGCATTGCATGGGACCGGAGTAAGCGCTAAGGCACGAACTCCGGTCGACAAGGAGAAGACGTGAAGAGTTCTATTCAACGGAACATTGGCCCGTTCGCGCTGTTGCTCACCGGCCTCGGTTCGATCATCGGATCGGGCTGGCTGTTCGGCGCGTGGAAGGCGGCAAAAATTGCCGGTCCAGCAGCCATTTGTGCCTGGGTCATCGGCGCAGTGGTGATTCTGGCGATTGCGCTCACCTATGCGGAGCTTGGCGCAATGTTCCCCGAGTCGGGCGGCATGGTGCGCTACGCGCGCTATTCGCACGGCGCACTGGTCGGGTTCATCAGCGCATGGGCCAACTGGATCGCCATCGTCTCGGTGATTCCAATTGAAGCCGAAGCTTCGATTCAATACATGAGTACCTGGCCGTATCCATGGGCGCATGCATTGTTCGTCAACGGGTCATTAACCACTAATGGGTTATTACTTTCGGCGATCCTCGTGATTATCTATTTCATGCTGAACTATTGGGGTGTGAAGTTGTTTGCACGCGCCAATTCCGCAATCACGATCTTCAAGTTTATTATTCCCGCGGCGACGATTGCCGGTCTGATGTTCACCGGTTTTCACCACGAGAACTTCGGCGAGGCGAGTACGTTCGCGCCATACGGCTGGTCGGCCGTGTTCACGGCGGTGGCGACGAGCGGTATCGTGTTCGCATTCAACGGTTTCCAGAGCCCGATCAACCTGGCTGGCGAAGCGCGTAACCCTTCACGCAGCGTGCCGTTCGCGGTGATCGGCTCGATCCTGCTGGCGCTCGTGATTTACGTGCTGCTGCAGATTGCGTATATCGGCGCGGTGAATCCGGCTGACGTGATGAAGGGCTGGAGCCACTTCAGCTTCGCGTCGCCGTTCGCTGAGCTGGCGCTCGCGCTGAACCTGAACTGGCTGGCGTTCCTTCTGTACGTCGACGCGTTCGTCAGCCCCAGCGGCACGGGCACGACCTACATGGCGACGACGAGCCGCATGATCTACGCCATGGAGCGCAACAACACGATGCCGAAGATGTTCGGCAATGTGCATCCGATCTACGGCGTGCCGCGTCAGGCGATGTGGTTCAACCTGCTGGTTTCATTCATCTTCCTGTTCTTCTTCCGCGGCTGGAGTTCGCTGGCGGCGGTGATTTCGGTGGCGACGGTGATTTCGTACCTGACGGGTCCGATCAGCCTGATGGCCCTGCGCCGCGCGGCAACCGATCTGGATCGTCCGCTGCACATTCCGGGCATGAAGATCATCGCGCCGTTCGCATTCGTCTGCGCGTCGATGGTGCTGTTTTGGGCGAAGTGGCCGCTGACAGGTGAAATCATCCTGTTGATGATCGTCGCGTTGCCGGTGTACTTCTACTTCCAGGCGAAGTCGGGCTTTAGCGGCTATCAGCGTGACCTGAAGGCTGCGTGGTGGCTGGTGGCCTACCTGCCGGTGATGGCGATCCTGTCGCTGATTGGCAGCAAGCAGTTCGGCGGCCATAACATTCTGCCGTACGGCTGGGACATGCTGGTGGTGGCCGTGGTCGCGCTGGTTTTCTATTACTGGGGCGTGAATGCCGGTTATCGCAGCGATTACCTCGATGAGCGTCAGGTCCATGACGAAGTGCTCGAAGGGATGGGCGCGCACTGATCGTCAGCGCTGCTGAACCCTTGGCCCGGATGCTGTTCCGGGACGCAAAAAGCCCGCCTGAGTGAAATCAGGCGGGCTTTTTGTTTGTCGGCGAGGGTGCAGCCCAGGTACCGCAGGTGGCGCGCCTGGCTGTCAACTGTTAAGCGGTGCCGAACACGTAGTTCGTCATCGCCAGCGCCTTCTGGTACGTCCCGAGCGACTGGATCCCGAGTGTGTAGTCGTCGTCCGCAGCGCCGAGCGCCGCGAATATCGGCAACAGATGCTCGTCGGTTGGATGCATCAGCACCGCGTGCGGCGCCTGGCGCCGGTAGTCGAGCAGCGCATCGATATCGTGCGCGTCCAGCTTCGCTTCGAACCAGTCGGTGAATTCGGTGACGCGCGGGTCGGCATCTTCGGGCCGGGCCGAAAAGTCGGCGGCGCGCAGATTGTGCGTGATCTGGCCGGAGCCGATCACCATCACCCCGTCATCCTTCAGCGCCCGCAGTGCGCGGCCGACGCGAAAGTGGTGGGCCGCATCCATGTGCGGCTGGATCGACAGCTGGGCCACCGGCACGTCCGCGTGCGGGAACATCAGCAGCATGGGCACCCATGCGCCGTGATCGAGACCGTGCGACTGCGTGTTGGCCAGCAGGCCGTGCTCGTTGAGCATGACGGCGGCCCGTCGCGCGACATCCGGTGCGCCCGGCGCAGGATATTGGATCTCGTACAACTGACGGGGAAAGCCGTAAAAATCGTGGATGGTCTCCGGCTGGGCGGCGGTGCTCGCCAGCGGCTGGGCGGTGCCCCAGTGGGCCGACAGCATCAGGATGGCTTCAGGACGCGGCACCTGCGCAGAAAGCGCAGCGAATTCGGCCCGCGGCATGGAGGGGTCGATCGGCAGCGTCGGGGCGCCGTGGGACAGGAAAAGCGACGGCAAGCGGGTCATGGCAACGAAGTCCACAGCGAGTGCGGCTTGTAAATTGGCTTGTTACCAATATACGGGCGTACTGCGGTTTGATAAACGGCTGAAACTGGATTTGATTGCGTCGCCGGTGTTGTTAATCGGCGGATGGCGCCAGGCCTTATTCGGTTGATGCGTCGCGCAGTCCTGGCCACGCGGGTGCGAGTGCGGGCCCTAGCGCGAACAGGTCCAGCACGCGCGCGACCGTGTGATCGACCATCTCGTCGATCGAGGCAGGCTGGTTATAGAAGGCGGGTAGTGGCGGAAAGATGATGCCGCCCATTTCGGTGACCGCGGTCATGTTGCGCAGATGCGCGAGGTTGAACGGTGTTTCGCGCACCATCAGCACGAGGCGGCGGCGTTCCTTGAGCGTGACGTCGGCGGCGCGGGTGATCAGATTGTCCGAGAGGCCGTGCGCGACGCTGGCCAAGGTTTTCATCGAACAGGGTGCGACGATCATGCCATCGGTCGAAAACGAGCCGGACGCGATGCTCGCGCCCACGTCGCGCACCGAATGAACGACATCTGCGAGCCCGTGCAGGGTTTCTTTGCTTAACTGGAGTTCGTGCTGGATGTTGAGCCAGCCGGCGCTGGAAATCAGCAGATGGGTTTCCACGCCGCCCAGCCGGCGCAGCGTTTCAAGCAAGCGGACGCCATAGACAGCGCCCGTCGCGCCGGTGATCGCAATGATCAGCCGGCGAGGCGCCGCAGCGCGTGTTTCCATGGCTCGCGGCACCTGGTTTCGTCTAACGAACGATCAGACCGCAGCAAACAGTTGCTGCAGTTCACCGTTCTGATACATCTCCATCATGATGTCCGAGCCGCCGATGAACTCGCCCTTCACGTAGAGCTGCGGAATGGTCGGCCAGTTGGAGAATTCCTTGATGCCCTGGCGGACTTCGTCGTCCTCAAGGACGTTGACGGTCTTCGGCGCGTCGACGCCGCATGCCTTCAGGATCTGAATGGCGCGGCCCGAAAAGCCGCACATCGGGAACTGCGCGGTGCCCTTCATGAAGAGGACGACGGCATTCTCGTCGACGATTTGCTTGATGCGTTGTTGCGTATCCATGACTGACCTTGCGGTTCCGGAATAAGGTGGAGATAGGATGAAATGATAGCGGATTTCGCCGGGGCAGGCGGACGGCGCGCCGACGTCATGCGCCCGCGTGCCACCTGCCCCCGCTGATGCGTTCGATGCCGGCCAGATCGCGCTCCGAACGCACCGCTGCGAAACCTGCTTCGTCAAGCAGCGCGCGCACTGCCGTGGCCTGATCGTACCCGTGTTCGAGCCAAAGCACGCCGCCGCGCTCCGCGAATCGCGAGGGTGCATCGGCGACGATGACGCGGATCGCGCTGAGGCCATCGGCCTCGTCGGTCAACGCGCCGCGCGGTTCGAAACGCAAATCGCCTTCGGACAGATGCGGGTCGCCGCTGGCGATATAGGGCGGATTACTGACGATCGCGTCAAAGCGCGGGGTGGGATCGAGCGCGTCGTACCAGTCACTCCGTACGAACTGGAGCGGGCCGCCGTGGCGTGTTTTATCCAGCAGCCGTAGAGCGTTGCGGGTTGCGACGGCGAGCGCTTCGGCCGAGCGGTCTACCGCCCAGACCTGCGCGTCGGGCCTGACCGATGCGATGGCGATGGCGATCGCGCCGGTGCCGGTGCCGAGGTCCAGCACCCGCGGCCGCGCCATTCCCTCTAGCACAGCAAGCGCGGTTTCGACCAGCAGTTCGGTTTCCGGCCGCGGGATCAGCACATCCGGTGTGACTTCGAAATCGAGCCCGAAGAATTCCCGGGCGCCGACCAATTGCGCGACGGGCTCACCCGCCAGACGCCGCGTCTCCAGCGCCTGATAGCGGGCCACGAGCGCCGCGTCGAGCGGCTCGTCGCTGCGCGTGATGAGCTCGGTGCGGCGCCAGCCGAGCACGTGCCCGAGCAGGATGCGCGCTTCGAGCGGCGGCAAGGCAGAGGCGCGCAACAGGGCGGCGGCGTTATCCATGGCAGCGCGATGGGTGCATGCGAGGCGGGTGCGAACGGCGAGCGGCGGGCACCGGCGCTTAGTCCGCGTCGCCCAGCGAGGCCAGCAACTCCGCCTGATGCTCGCTCACCAACGCGGCGATCAGTTCGTCGAGATCGCCGTCCATGATCGACTCGAGGCGATACAGCGTCAGGTTGATGCGGTGATCGGTGAGCCGCCCTTGCGGGAAGTTATAGGTGCGGATGCGCTCCGAACGGTCGCCCGAGCCGATCAGGCTCTTGCGGGTCGCCGCTTCCTTGGCGTGCTGCTCGTGATACTGCTTGTCCTTGATGCGCGCGGCGAGCACCTTCAGCGCGCGATCCTTGTTCTTGTGCTGCGAACGGTCGTCCTGGCATTCCACGACGATGCCGGTGGGCAGGTGCGTGACCCGCACGGCCGAATCGGTCTTGTTGATGTGCTGCCCGCCCGCGCCGGACGCGCGGAACGTATCGATGCGCAGGTCCGCCGGATTGATCTCGACTTCGCCGATTTCATCCGCTTCCGGCATGACCGCGACCGTGCATGCCGACGTATGAATCCGGCCTTGGGTTTCGGTCGCCGGCACGCGCTGCACGCGATGGCCGCCCGATTCGAACTTGAGCTTCGAATACGCCGCTTCGCCCGCGATCCGTACGATCACTTCCTTGTAGCCGCCCAGATCCGATTCGCTCGCCGACATCATTTCAACCTGCCAGCGGTTGCGCTCGGCGAAGCGCAGATACATCCGCAGCAGATCGCCCGCAAACAGCGCCGATTCGTCGCCGCCGGTACCTGCGCGGATTTCGAGGAAGATGTTGCGGTCGTCGTTGGGGTCTTTCGGCAGCAGCATTTTCTGCAGCTCGGCGCCGAGCTTGTCCATCCGCTCGCGTGCCGCGCGGATCTCGTCTTCGGCGAAATCGCGCATCGACGTGTCGGCCAGCAGTTCTTGCGCAGTGAGCGCGTCGTTGCTGGCCTGGCGCCACAGCGCGTAATGCTCGACCACCGGCCCCAGCTCGGCGTGCTCACGCGTGAGCTTGCGGTATTGGTCGAGATTCGCGGTGATGTCCTCGCGGCTCAACAGGTCGTTCAGTTCGGCCAGCCGGGTAGTGAGCTGGTCGAGCTTGCTTTGCATGCTCGTTTTCATCGGACGGTACGGAGCGGGCTCCGGAAAGGACGGCGTAACTGGGGAGGCGGGCGCAGGCCCTGAAGGTTGGCGCCGGCCTGCCGAAACCACCTGGCGAGGCTGCGCGCGGCGGCAGCGCCGCTAACGTTCCGAAGCGTCGGAGTGTTTGTAGAACCCGCCCATCAGTTCGATGAGCTTATCGCGATTCTCGCTGCTGGCGCGATTGAGTGCGTGCGTCGGACCATGGATCAGCTTGTTGGTCAGCGCTTGCGATAGCGCCTCGATCACCGCAGCGGGATCGTCGCCGCGGGCGAGCATCTTTTGCGCGCGTTCGACTTCGGCGCGGCGCAGCAGGTCAGCCTGAGTGTGCATATGGCGGATCACCGGCACGATGCTGCGCGCGTCGAGCCACTGCATGAAGTTTTGCACGCGCGTTTCGATGATCGTTTCGGCCTGCGCGACGGCTGCCTGGCGCGACGCATTGCCTTCACGCACGATGGCGCCGAGGTCGTCGACGGTATAAAGGAATACGTCTTCGAGTTTGCCGACTTCGGGCTCGATGTCGCGCGGTACGGCCAGGTCGACCATGAAAATGGGCCGGTGGCGGCGCGCTTTCACGGCACGCTCGACCGCGCCAAGGCCAATGATGGGTAAGGTGGAGGCTGTGCACGACACGATGATGTCGAACTCGTGCATCCGTGCCGGCAAATCCGCCAGCGGGATCGCCCGGCCGTTGAAGCGTTCGGCAAGCCGCGTGCCGCGCTCGGCGGTGCGGTTCGCCACCACCAGCTCGCGCGGCTTTTGGGCCGCGAAGTGGGTCGCGCACAGCTCAATCATCTCGCCGGCGCCGATGAACAGCACGCGCTGGTTTGCCACCTTGTCGAAAATGCGCTGCGCGAGACGCACCGCGGCAGCGGCCATCGAAACCGATTGCGACCCGATCTCTGTAGTAGTGCGCACTTCCTTCGCCACCGCGAAGGTGCGCTGGAACAACTGGTTCAGATAGGTGCCGAGCGCGCCGGCTTCGGACGCGGTACGCACCGCATCCTTCATTTGTCCGACGATTTGCGTCTCGCCGAGTACCATCGAATCAAGCCCCGAAGCGACACGAAACGCGTGACGCACCGCTTCCGACTGCGGCAACGCGTACACGTGCGGCGCGAGTTCGCTGACCGGCAGATTGTGGTAGCGCGAGAACCACTGGATGGCGGCTTCGCGGACTGCCTGGTCGTCGGTCGCGCAGTAGAGCTCGGTACGGTTGCAGGTGGAGAGGATTGCTGCTTCAGGCGCAGTCCGGGCGGCGGGGCCGAGCCAGATGTCCTTAAAGGTCGCCAGTGCAGGTTTGATCTGTTCGAGCGGAAACGCCACGCGTTCGCGCAAGGCGACGGGCGCGGTGTGGTGATTGATTCCGATCGTTAGAAGCTGCATATGCGGGGCTATGGTTTAGCCCAATATTATAGCTTTTTCGCAATTCTTTCAGCCTGCGGGACACTTCAGGCGCCGGTACCGCTGTCCGGCGGGACCGCGTCAAGCTGGTAACCGTAGCCGTAGAGCGGTGTCAGGCAATAGCCGTGCTCGGGTCGCAACTGCAATTTGGTGCGCACCCGCGATGCGTGCGTGTCGAGCGTGCGCGACCTTACGTCGCGCCGACGGGCCCACACTGTTTCGAGGATGTGCGCGCGCGACACCGGCCGCGACACATTATTGAACAGTAGCAGCGCGAAGCGGAACTCCTTGGGGGTTAGTGCCACTGTCTGTCCGTGAAATGTAACGGTAAAGTTCGCGGCGTCGAATACGTAGTTGCCGAACACGTCGCACCGCCGGTTGGACGGGCGGCGCAGGCCGGCGCGGCGTAGCAGGGCGTCGACGCGTGCGAGCATTTCGGGGCCGCGCACTGGTTTCGTCAGACAATCGTCGGCACCGGCGTGCAATGCTGCGACAATCTCACTTTCGCGCGGTGACGACATCAGCATAATGACCGGCAAGGCGGGCAGAATGCTGCGGGCTCGGGGAATGACGTCTTCGGCAGAGCGGTCGCCTGCCCAACTATCGGTCAGCAGCAGATCGAAGAACAGGGTGGACGCGCTCGCGAGAAAGGGTGTGCTTGCAACGAAATGCTGACAGGAATGGCCGCCGGCAAAGATCAGCCTGTCGACGAGTTCGGCGTGACGCACGTCAGGGTCGATGAGGGCGATTCGCATAGGACACGGCTTTCAGCGTGGCGGGCGAGGGCGGCGAACCTTACGGCTTGCCTAAATATGACCCCGGCCCCTAAACTCAACCGCTACGCGGAAAGCGCCGTGCTGACCTTTATAGTTAACGAGACAAAAATGCTAGCTGCCCGAACGCTTAACGCCTATGAGAAGAGTCCGAAAGTGAGCGAGGTTCCCCACTGATGGGTTGGCCCGGTATCGTGTTGCTGGGTGCGGTGATCGGCCTCGCGGGCTGGTGGCTGCATCCGCTGCGGCGCAGTAGCCGCACACGTTTCTGGGTGGCGCTGCTGGCTGGTGTGTTGGGCGCAGCGTTCGCCCGCCTGGCCGGCAACGTAGTGGGTCTCTTCCATGACGGTGATACGCTCGAATGGCCGGTATGTACGGCTGTTGCGCTGATTGCCGTTGCCGTGACGGTCGGCTTGTTCTCCCGTCGCTGAACATATGCAGGTGAATCCGATGAATGCCCGACTTCCCGAAACCTCCTCTATTCCTGAGCGTATCGCTCACCTGCGCGGCGCGATGGCGCGCGAAGGCCTCGCGGCCTATCTGGTTCCGTCCGCCGATCCGCACCTGTCCGAGTATCTACCCGGACGCTGGCAGGGCCGGCAATGGTTATCGGGTTTTACCGGCTCGGCCGGCACACTGGTCGTCACGGACGGCTTTGCCGGCGTGTGGACCGACAGCCGCTACTGGGAGCAGGCCGAAGCGCAATTGGCCGGCACCGGCGTCCAGTTGATGAAGATGATGGCGGGCCAGCAGTCACAACCGTACTTCGAATGGCTGGCGCAGAACGTGGCGGTCGGCGGCACCGTCGGCGTTGACGGCGCGGTGCTTGGCCTCGCCGCGGCCCGCTCGCTGACCTCGGCGTTGAGCGCGCACGGCGTGAAGCTGCGCACGGATGTCGATCTGTTCGACGCAATCTGGCCCCAGCGTCCGACGCTGCCCACCGAACAAGTATTCGAACATGCAGCTCCACACGCGACGGTCGCGCGCCTCGACAAGCTCGGCCAGATTCGTCGCGCCATGCAGGAGAAGGGCGCGCAATGGCACTTCGTTTCGACGCTCGACGATCTCGCATGGCTGTTCAACCTGCGCGGCGCCGACGTCAGCTACAACCCGGTGTTCGTCGCGCATGCGTTGATCGGACTGGAGCGCGTCTCGCTGTTCGTGGCCGAGGGCAAAGTGGCGCGGGCGCTGGCTGAGGCGCTGGCGCGCGACGGCATCCATGTCGAATCATATGGAAAGGCTGCCGATGCGCTCGCCGCGCTGCCGGGCGGCTCGACCCTGCTGATCGATCCGCGCCGGATCACGTTTGGTCTGCTGCAATCGGTGCCTTCGACGGTGAACATCGTCGAGTCGGTGAATCCGTCGACGTTCCTCAAGTCGCAAAAGACTGAGGCGGACGCCGAACACGTGCGTGCCACCATGGACCAGGACGGCGCGGCGCTGGTCGAATTCTTCGCGTGGTTCGAAAGCGCCTTGGGCCGTGAGACGATTACCGAACTCACCGTCGACGAACGCCTCACGGCCGCGCGGGTGCGGCGCCCCGACTACATCTCGCTGAGCTTCGCGACCATCGCCGGCTTCAACGCGAATGGCGCCATGCCGCACTACCGCGCCACGGCCGCATCGCATTCGACCATCGAAGGCAACGGGCTGCTGCTGATCGACTCGGGCGCCCAATATCTGACCGGCACGACTGATATCACCCGTGTCGTGCCGATCGGTACGCTGAGCGACGCGCAGCGGCGCGATTGCACCTTGGTGCTGAAGGGCATGATGGCGCTCTCGCGTGCGAAGTTTCCGCGTGGCATCCGCTCACCGATGCTGGACTCCATCGCACGTGCGCCGATCTGGGAGGCCGGAGCGGATTACGGTCACGGCACGGGCCACGGCGTCGGCTATTTCCTGAACGTGCATGAAGGCCCGCAGATCATTTCTCACTACGCGCCGGCTGAGCCGTGGACGGCGATGGAAGAGGGCATGATTACCTCGGTCGAGCCGGGCATTTACCGGCCGGGCAAGTGGGGCGTGCGGATCGAGAACCTGGTGCTGAACCGCGCTGCGGAGAAGACCGAGTTCGGCGATTTCCTGAAGTTCGAGACGCTCACGATGTGCCCGATCGATACGCGCTGCTTCGACTTGTCGATGCTGCGCGAGGACGAGCGCGCGTGGCTGAACGCGTATCACGAGACGGTGCGTGCACGCATCGCGCCGCATGTTTCGGGTGACGCGAAGGCCTGGCTGGAGACACGGACGCAGGCGATTTAACGCTAGGAGTGCGACAGATGGCGGGCGTGGCGGTCGTAGTGATCGATGTGCAACAGGCGTTTTTCTCCGGCCCGAACGCCTCGTATCGCGGCGCTGAGGTGATCGACGGGATCAACCGTCTAACCGCGGCGGCGCGAGCGGCGGGGGCACCGGTTTTCATCGTCCAGCACGATGAAGCGGGTGACCAGGAAGTCGAGCATGGCAGCGAGGGCTGGCAATTGCCTGCCTCCCTCGTGCGCACCGGCGACGATATCCTCGTGAGCAAGTCGGTCGGCGACTCGTTTCACGAAACGCCGCTCAAGGCGCATCTTGAGCGGCTGGGTATCGACCGTCTGCTGATCTGCGGTTACGCGACCGAATACTGCGTCAATACCGGCGCCCGCCGTGCCGCTTTGCTTGGGTATCAGACCACGGTCGTCTCGGATATCCACACCACCCAGCACACTTCCGATCTCACGCCCGAGCAGATCGTCGCGCACTACAACCATGTGTGGGCGCATTCCTCCCTGTCGGGCAACCGGATCTCGGTCCGCCCGCTCGCCGACGTCCTCGCAACGGAGTTCGCATGAGCATCAAAGCGGTGGTGTTTGATTTCGGCGGGGTGCTGATCGACTGGAGCCCTGAATATCTGTTTCGCGAGCTGATTCCGGACGAGACGGAGCGTCGCTGGTTTCTGACGCATGTCTGCTCGATGGAGTGGGTCATCCGTCAGGACGGCGGTCAGCCGATCGCGGAAGGCACCGCCGAGCTGGTCGCCCGGTTTCCCGATCACGAGCCGCTGATCCGCGCTTTCTATGAGCGCTGGCACGAGATGATCGGCGGGGTGCTTGAAGACACCGTAGCAACGCTTGACAAGCTCGATGCGGCGGGCGTGCCGCTATTCGGTCTCACGAACTGGTCCGACGAGACTTTTCCGTATGCATGGGAGCATTTCCCGGTGCTGCGGCGTTTTCGCGACATCGTGGTGTCCGGGCGCGTCAAGATGGTGAAGCCGGATCCGGCGATCTTCGCTGAAATGCGTCGGCGCATCGAGGTGCAACTGCCCGGCATCGAATCGCACGAACTCGTGTTTATCGACGATAACCTCAAGAACGCCGAGGCCGCGACCGTACTCGGCTGGCACGGCGTGCATCACACATCCGCAGCGCAAACCGAGGCGAAGCTGCGCGAACTGGGATTGCCGGTTTGATTCAGGTGGTTCGGCTCGCGGTCAGCACGCCCGGCTCAGCACACCCGCATTAGACGGCGCCGCGCGACATCGGCGCCAGCCGTTCAGCCACCGCTTCGCACGCGGCGCGCAACGGCTTCACATAGGTTTCCATCGGCGTCGCGCTCTTGCGAAACAGCGGAATGCTCACGCTGATGCAGGCTGCCGGTTGACCGTCCGGGCCCCGGATTGCGCAGCCGTAGCAGAAAATCTGTGCTTCGTTTTCTTCCCGATCTTCCGCATGGCCACGCGCCCGTGTTGCTTCAAGTTCGGCGATGAGTGCGCCAGGTTCGACGATCGTGTTGGCGGTGAAGCGCTCGAGTCGCAGACCTTGCAGCAGACCGTCCCGCGTGGTCGTATCGAGCGACGCCAGATACGCCTTGCCCACCGAGCTTGAATAGAGCGTGACCCGCGTGCCGATACGCGAGGCCATCCGCACGGCGTGCGGGCTCTCCAGCTTCTCGATGTACACCATCTCCGCGCCGCTGCGGACGGCGAGGTGCACGGTCTCCTGAGTGGCGTCGCGCAACGTCTGCAACGCTTCGGTGGCGGCGACGCGCAGGTCGGAGCGTTCCCAACTGCGGCTTGCCAGCGACATCAGCCGCGGCCCGAGCTCGACGGTCGCGCCGCGCAGACTTTCGATGACGAGCCCTTCCGCGATCAGCGCGCCGACGATCCGGTAGACCGTCGGCCGCGGGTAGCCGGTTTGGGCCGCGAGTTGCGCGATGTTCAGCGGTTCTCCGGCATCGGCAATTCGTTGCAGCACCGCCATGAACTTTGAAAAGGCCGCGGTGCCGGTGGACCGGCCGGCCTCAGGGGCTTCGATGGCGTCTTGCGCGTCGAGGACGGAGAATTTCGGCATCGCATTGGGGACGGCCCGTTGAGGACGGCCAATTAAGGGTTGAACGGATGACGGGTAATGTGACCTTCCGTACCGGAAGGTTTGCAGCCGGCGCGCCGGGTGGCGGCGATTATAGCGGCGCGCATTTTGCCCGCCGGGGACAAACCCTTCACGCCACCAGATACCCCCCGTCCACCGGAACGATCGTGCCTGTGATAAACGCCGCCGCCGGCGAGCATAAAAACACCACCGCCTGCGCGACATCGTCCGGCTCGCCCCAACGTCCGAGCGGCGTGCGTTCGAGAATCGCCCGCGAGCGGGCATCATCGTCCTGCAGCGCCTGAGTGAGCGGCGTCGCGATCCAGCCGGGCGCGACCGCGTTCACGCGAATTCCGTCCTGTGCGTAAGCCAGCGCAAGCGACTTGGTCAATTGCGCCACGCCCCCTTTGCTCGCGCTATAAGCCGGCACCAGGCCGCCGCCGAAAAAGCTCAGCATCGATGCGGTATTGACGATCGTGCCACGGCTTTTCCGCAGCAGCCCGCGCGCCGCCGAACAGGCGCGCATCGTCCCCGTGAGGTTCACGTCGATGACCTGCTCGAATACATCGAGCTCATGCTCCGCGGCGCGGCGAATCATGCCCGCGCAGTTCACCAGCATGTCGAGCGACGTGAGTGATGCGAACAGGGCGGCGACCTCGTCGTTCGAACTGACGTCGAGTGCGGCGATTTCGATGCCGGGTCCGAGCGCGCTGCGTTGCGCATCCGTGGGCGCGAGGGCCGCCGCGATCACATGCGCGCCAAGTGCAGCGAACTGGCGCGCAATTCCCGCTCCAATGCCTTGCGTGCCGCCGGTCACGACGGCGGTCTTGCCTTTGAAGAGATCCTGCTGAAACGTCATGGCGAGTGTCTGTGCAAAGAGGCGAACAGGTGAAGATCAATGAGACCGGGCGATCAGGCCAGCGTGGCGGCTGCGGCGGTGTCCGGGCGCTCGGCGATCGGCTCACGCACCACAAATATGTAGACAAGCGCCGCCGCGAACGACACTCCCGCGCTGATCAGAAAGGCATCGACGAACGAATGCGTCTGATCAACCACCACGCCCGTAATGAACGGCGCGAACGAGCCGCCGAAGTAGCCGCCGAAGTTCTGGATGCTGCCGAGCGACGCCACCAGGTGCCGCGGCGCCGCTACGCTGACGAGTGCCCACGCGCCGCCGCTGGCCATGTTGATGAAGTACATCGCTAACGACAGATAGACGATCGCGAGCGTGACATTCGGCGTGTAGGCCGCGGGCACCGTAAACACGGCGCCAAAAATCAGGCCGGTGCAGATCGGCCACTTGCGGCTACGGATCGGTGCGATGCCGCGCGCCATCAGTCCGTCGGCGACGAAGCCGCTCGACAGCATGCCGAGTGTGCCGAACAGATACGGAATCGATACGATCCAGCCGGTCTTCGCGATCGACAGATGCCGTTCGTGTTCGAGATAGGCCGGCAGCCAGGTCAGGTACAGCCACACCATGTAGATCACGCCCATGAAGCCGAAGATCATGCCCCACGTAGTCCGCGAGGCGAACAGGCCACGCCATTCGGCGCCGGTCATGCGGCGCTCGGCGCGCGCGTGCGGCTCCTCTTCGGTGAGGTGCGTGAGCTCTTCGGGTGCTAGCGTAACCTCGCGCCGGTTCCGATACACGAGGTACCAGCCAATTGCCACCGCAATGCCCATCACCCCCATCACGATGAACATCCAGCGCCAGCCGAACGCGAGCAGCAGCCCCGTGAGAATAGGCGGGGCGAGCGCCGGGCCAATGGTCGAAGAGGTGATGAAGATGCCGGTAGGCCGTCCGCGCTCGCGCAACGAATACCATTCGCTGACGACCTTCGCACCGGCGGGAAACTGCGGCGCCTCGCCGATCCCAAGGAAGATCCGCGCAACCAGAAAGTGCTGCAGGCTGTGCACGAAGCCGCCGAACAACTGCGCCACCGACCAGACGAACATCCCAACGCCGAGCATCAAACGCGCGCCGAAGCGGTCGAGCAGCGCGCCCATCGGCAATTGCGCGAACGCGTACGAAAACGAGAACGCCGACAGCAGCAGGCCCATTTGCGAGGCGGAGAGGCCGAGTTCGCCACTTACCGAATGATTGGCGATCGACAGCGTGCTGCGATCGAGATAGTTGACGATGCCCGCGAGCGTCAGGAACGTGATTGCGATCCACTGGATGCGCCGTAAGCGCGGTGTCTTTGCCTGCATGGTTGTCTCCTCCTCCGATGCTCTTTTGAGTCTATTGGATGGAATGGTGCGGCTGACGAATGCCTGAAGCGCCTCGACGCTACCTCACCTCACGAACTGGTCCACGTAACTGGCGCCGAGCCCGACCCTGTCGAAGTGTTCACGGCACATCTCGAGCTTCGTGAACACGTCTTCGTAGCCGGTGAAATTGCCGTACGGATCGCAGTAGTACATCACGCCGTTCACCTGGAAGTAGGTGATCATTTCCTCGACGTCCTCGGGCACGTAGAGCGTGTGCGTCTCGCCCGGCGGCTCGAAGACGTAGCTGCCTTCGGTGGCGATCCAGTCGTGTTCGAGATAACGCCATTTGCCTTTGAGGACCAGCCCATGCACGGCGGCCGGATGCCGATGGCGACTCAGCACGCCGGACTTGCGCACGCGCAGCAGGTTCATCCAGTAGCCGGTCGAGACGTTCAGGCACAGCGGGCGGAACCAGACGTTTTCGGCTTGCGGCACCCACAGGCGCTCGTCCTGAGGGACAGCCGATTCGACCACGATCTCGCGCAGGGCTTCGGGCGGATTAGGCAGCTGATACGGTGTCATCGCATCGCCGCCAGCGGAGGGAGCTGACATTGCGTCTCCTGTTTGTCCACTATATGGATATTTAAATCACATTATGGACAAATCGTCGGACTATATCGAAGGCATGTCAAGACGTGCAGACCCGACATTGCCGGGCATGCCGTGCGGCGACTACTGTCCGAGCAGGTTTTTCAGCGCATTGCCCAGGCCCTTGACCGTTTCGCCTGCGCCCTTCGCCACGCCTTCAACGCTCACGCCCATCACCTGCGCGAAGCCGGTACCGAGCTTGTTCAGCAGGTTCTCGTTCACCGAGAATTTTGGATCGCGCAAATTGCCATCAAGCACGAAGTGCACGGTGATATCGCCGTTGCGCGACTTCAGCGCCGCGACGGCGGCTTTGGTTGGAATGGACAGGAAGGTGTCGAGCGGATTGCCGCTATCGGCCAGTTGCAGGTTATGCAGGGTCAGCGTGCCCGGCGCATGCAGGTGATAGTTACTCACCGTCGATTCGACTGTCATGTCGACCGTCCCGCCAGTGACCAGGGCTTTGGCGCCGGCCTTCTTCAGGAGATAAGGGTCGAGCATCACCACGTCGACACCGCGCAGCGTGCTGGTGGTCTGCGAATCCTTGCTGGCGATCTTGATCCAGCCGCCAAACGACACCGTGCCTGCATGCGACGGACCCACGATGGATCCATTGACGGCCACCGTGGTCGGCTCGGTGAGCGCGGGCAGATGCAGGTTGTCGACGGTCGCGTTGGCGTTGGTGACGGAGACCTTGTACGCCGGCTTGCGCACGGTGTAGTCGTAGAACTCGAAGGTGCCTTGTTCGAAGGCGATGTGATCGATGCGTTTGTCTTGCGGCAGCGGCGTCTCGCCGGGACCCGCGCCGGTATTTGGCCGGTTCAGCGACTCCCTGAGATTGGGTAGCAGATTGAGGGTGCCATCCGCCTGGCGCACCACCGAAAGGTCGAAGCCGCTCAACACGACCGAACGGATGTGCACTCGCTGCTGGACGAGTTCGCGGACGTCGGGGATAAGAGTGATCTGGTCGGCGCGTAGCGAGTCGGCGGCGGGCCAGCCGGGCGGCGCTTTGAGAATGACATGAGTCAGGCGCACGGAGGTGAAGCCGACGTCGATGCTCTCCGCGCTGCCGAGCGGTCCGAGTGCGGCGATCACTCGCTGTTTGACTTCGTATTGCGCGAAGTAAAGACCACCGAGGACGACCACGACCAACACCAGCACAATGCCGGCGACGGCAATGGCCACGCGTCTTGCAGTCGACATCGCCATGCTTGCCTCCTCGTAGCCGCGCAAGGCGCGGCTGGCCGTTCGTAGGTGAGCAAACCCCGTACCGCGCCGCCGGCTGCCGGGCGGGCCGCGCCCTATACAGAGCGGCCCATCCGGCAAGCGCGTTTAGCGCGCGATCGGCTTGTAACGCAGACGCTTCGGCCGGGCGGCTTCTTCACCCAGGCGGTTGCGCTTGTCCGCTTCGTATTCCTGGTAGTTGCCGTCGAAGAACGTCACTTGCGAATCGCCTTCGAACGCGAGGATGTGCGTGGCGATACGGTCGAGGAACCAGCGATCGTGCGAGATCACCATCACCGAGCCGGCGAATTCGAGCAGCGCATCTTCGAGCGCGCGCAGCGTTTCGACGTCGAGGTCGTTCGACGGTTCGTCGAGCAGCAGGACGTTGCCGCCCGCGATCAGCGTCTTGGCCAGATGCAGACGGCCGCGTTCACCGCCCGAGAGGTTGGAGACGATCTTCTGCTGGTCGCCGCCCTTGAAGTTGAAGCGGCCGATGTACGCACGCGACGGCGTTTCGTAGCGACCCACCGTCAGTACGTCCGCGCCGCCAGAAATCTCTTCGAACACGGTCTTCGAACCGTTGAGCGCGTCGCGGCTCTGGTCCACGTAGGCGAGCTTGACCGTCGGCCCTTGCACGATTTCGCCCGAATCCGGTTGTTCCTTGCCGGTCAGCATGCGGAACAGCGTGGACTTACCCGCGCCGTTCGGCCCGATGATGCCGACGATCGCGCCCGCCGGAATCTTGAAACTGACGTTGTCGAGCAGCAGACGATCGCCGTATGCCTTCGAGACGTTCTTGAACTCGATCACTTCATTGCCGAGGCGGTCGCCGACCGGAATGAAGATTTCCGAGGTTTCGTTGCGTTTCTGGTAGTCCTGGCTGTTCAGTTCCTCGAAGCGGGCAATACGCGCCTTCGACTTCGCCTGACGGCCCTTCGGGTTCTGGCGCACCCACTCCAGTTCCTTCTTGATCGCCTTCTGACGTGCCGATTCCGACGACTCTTCCTGCTTCAGACGCTCTTCCTTCTGGTCGAGCCAGCTGCTGTAGTTGCCCTTCCAGGGAATGCCGTGGCCGCGGTCGAGTTCGAGAATCCACTCGGCGGCGTTGTCGAGGAAGTAGCGATCGTGGGTGACGGCGACGACCGTGCCTGGGAAGCGCGTCAGGAACTGTTCGAGCCAGTCGACCGATTCGGCGTCCAGGTGGTTGGTCGGTTCGTCGAGCAGCAGCATGTCCGGCTTTTCGAGCAGCAGCTTGCACAGCGCGACGCGGCGCTTTTCACCGCCCGACAGATGCTCGATCTTCGCGTCCCACGCCGGCAGACGCAGTGCGTCGGCAGCGATTTCGATCTGCTGTTCCGCGCTGCCGTCGGTCGTGGCGAGGATCGCTTCGTACTTGGCCTGTTCGGCGGCGAGCGCGTCGAAATCCGCGTCCGGTTCGGCGTAGGCGGCGTAAATCTCGTCGAGCTTCTTCTGCGCGCCGAACACTTCGCCTAAGCCCTCTTCGACCGCTTCACGCACCGTCTTTTGCGGATCGAGCTGCGGTTCCTGCGGCAGGTAGCCGATGTTCAGGTTCGGCATCGGCGTGGCTTCGCCTTCGATGTCCTTGTCGACGCCTGCCATGATGCGGATCAGCGTGGACTTACCCGAGCCGTTCAGGCCGAGCAGGCCGATCTTCGCGCCAGGGAAGAATGACAGCGAGATGTCTTTCAGGATTTGACGCTTGGGCGGCACGATCTTGCCGACCCGGTTCATGGTGAAGACGTATTGGGCCATTTTGCTTGCGATAGGGCGTTGACGCCGCCGGCCGCGCTGGGGGCGGGCGGTCGTGGGGTGGATGGGAGTTCGGTGTTGCCGCGGTGTTGCCAGTCTCCGGCCGCCGCGGGCGCGACGCCGAGGTGGTCGGCGTGGCAGCGCGCGGGGCGGGAAGAGGTGTCATTGTACTTCGGGGCACGGCGGCGCAGTCAGTCGGCCGAACGGGAGAGGCCCGTGGTGATGTGCGTGTGGCGACTCAGCTGCGTTATTTGCCAACCTGCTCCCGCCAACGATACTGCTGCTGCCACCCAAGCAGCCGTTTCAGCTTTTCATTGCTCAACAGCGTTTCGAACTCGCCGAGTGGCTTCTTCACCGGCACATTCGGATAGAAACGCTTGAGCAGTTCCGCCGTCGGCAGATCCGATGAGACATCATCCGCGGCTACGTTCATGACCTCGAAGCCGAGGCCATCCTTCTCGATGCCGAGGCGGCACGCGGTAGCCAGATCGCGGCCGTCGATATAGCTCCACGCAATGCGCTTGCGCAGTTCCGGATCCTTCAGCCACGTCGGGAAGTTCGCGTAGTCGGACGGATCGAGCACGTTGCCGATCCGGAAGCAGTAGATGTCCGCTCCTGTGCGCGCATGAAACGCCTTGCCGGTCACCTCGTTGATGACCTTCGAGGTCGCGTAGCTGTCCATCGGATCGACCGGGTACGTTTCGTCCAGCGGGAAATATGCCGGATCGCGATGGCGGTGCGCGAACACCACGCCATAGGTCGTCTCGCTCGAAGCGAGTATCACCTTCCTGATGCCGTACTTCGACGCCGCGTCGAGCACGTTATACGTCGACATCACGTTGATGCGGAACACTTCGTTGTCGGTCGTGATGTGAATGCGCGGAATGGCTGCAAAGTGCACGATGGCGTCGATCGGCTTCGGCTCGATGTCGGCGCCGAAATCCTGCGTCGTGCATGATGCTAGCGCGTTGAACACCTGTCCCGCGTCGGTCAGGTCCGTAATCAGGGTGCGGACAGTTTGCTTCGCCATCGGCACGCGGTCGAGGTTCAGTACTTCGTAACCGTGCGCGACCAGATCTTCCACCACCCACTTGCCGGCCAGTCCACTGCCACCGGTGACAATCACTCGCTTCGTCATCTGCCTTCCTCCTTGTCAGACCGCGTCGAAGCGTATGTCCGACGTGGCGTCGCTTGATGTGCTGCGGCTCATTCTACACATCGTATTGCGGCGCCGCTGGCGCCGCTGGCGCCGCCGCGGCGCAATGGCTCAGTTCGCCCGCTTGCCGCTCGCCGGGTCGAAGAAATGCAGATGTTGCGCGGGCAGCGCTACCGGCAACGCTTCGCCGTTAGCCGGCCGGTGCGCATGGGGCAGGCGCACCGTGACATCATGTTTGCCCCAGCGCCCATGCACGAGGTTGTCCGCGCCGAGCAGCTCGCACGAGTCGACCGTCAGGGTCACGTGCGGAGCGTCGGGCAACCCAGGCGTCATATGTTCCGGCCGGATGCCGAGGACCCAGTCGCGCCCGGGCGCCACTTCGCGACCGACGTTCGGCGCATCCGCGAGCGGCAGTTTCGGTCCATTGCCGGCGACTTCGAAGGTGGCGCCATCATCCGACACGCGGCCCTCCAGTAGATTCATCCCGGGCGAGCCGATAAAGCTCGCGACGAACACCGTGGCCGGCCGCTCGTAGACCTCAGTCGGTGCGCCGATCTGCTCGGCGTGGCCGCGGTTCATCACGATCACGCGCTGCGCGAGCGTCATCGCTTCGATCTGGTCGTGCGTGACGTAGAGGCTCGTCGTCGCCAGACGGGCGTGGAGGCGCTGGATTTCGAGGCGCATCTGCACGCGCAACCGGGCGTCGAGGTTCGATAACGGCTCGTCGAACAGGAACACGGCCGGCTCGCGCACAATCGCGCGGCCCATCGCCACCCGTTGCCGTTGCCCGCCTGACAGTTCGCGTGGTTTGCGCTGAAGCAGCGCTTCGAGTTCGAGAATCTGCGCGGCAGCCTGCACGCGGCGGTCGATCGCCGCGCGCTCCACACCGCTGATCTTGAGCGCGTAGCCCATGTTTTCGGCGACGCTCATGTGCGGATAAAGCGCGTAGTTCTGAAACACCATCGCGATGTTGCGGTCCTTCGGCTCAAGGCGGTTGACCACCTTGTCGTTGATCGAGATCGTACCCTCGGAGATGCTCTCGAGTCCTGCCACCATCCGCAGCAGGGTCGACTTGCCGCAGCCCGAAGGCCCGACCATCACGACGAACTCGCCATCGGCGACGTCCACGTCAATTCCATGCAGCACGAACTGTTTGCTGTCGTAGCTTTTCTTTACGCCCTTTAGCGTCAATGCAGCCATTCCATCCGCCTTTGTTTTCTTCCGCGGTCACACGCTTGCCCTGAAGGCTGCGTGTCGCCGCGAGGTTGTCCAGTTCATCAGCTGGTTGCGTGGCCGGCTTACTTTTCGGAGTCCACGAGACCGCGCACGAACCAGCGCTGCATCGTCAGCACGACGGCGAGCGGCGGCAGCATGGCGAGCAGCGTCGCGGTCATCACGAGATGCCATTCGGTGGCCGTGTCGCCCGACGCGATCATGCTCTTGATACCCACCACGGCGGTGGTCAGCGATTGCTGGCTCGTAATCAGGATCGGCCACAGGTACTGATTCCAGCCGTAGATGAAGGTGATCACGAAGAGCGCGGCGATATTCGTTTTCGACAGCGGCAGCACGATGTCCCAGAAGAAGCGCAGGGCGCCTGCGCCGTCGATGCGCGCGGCTTCCATCAGTTCGTCGGGCAGCGTCATGAAGAACTGCCGGAACAGGAACGTGGCGGTGGCCGAGGCAATCAGCGGCAGCGTGAGCCCGGCATAGGTGTTGGACAGATGCATCGATGACACGACCTGCACGGTCGGAAAGATGCGGACTTCGACGGGCAGCATCAGCGTGACGAAGATCAGCCAGAACGCGAGATTCCTGAATGGGAAGCGGAAGAAGACGATCGCGTAGGCGGAGATCATGGAGATGGCGATCTTGCCGATCGAAATCACCAGCGCCATCACGAGGCTGTTCAGCAGCATGCGGCCGAACGGGCTCGCGGCGTTACCGCTGCCGTGCACCCAGACGGTCGCGATGTTTTCGAACAGATGGGTGCTCGGCACGAGCGAAAGCGGCACCGTGAAGACTTCGTGCTCGCTCATGGTGGCCGCGCAAAACGCGACATACACCGGAAACACCACCAGCACGACGCCGATAATCAGCACGGCGTGGCAGAACAGGTCGAAACCGCGACGATTCTCGATCATGAGTATTGGACCCTCCGCTCGATGAAACGGAATTGCACCACGGTCAGCGCAACGACAATCACCATCAGCACGACCGATTGCGCACCCGAACTGCCGATGTCGAGGCCCTGGAAGCCCTCGGCGAAGATGCGGTAGATCAGCGTCCGGGTGGATTGGGCCGGGCCGCCGCCGGTGGCCGCATCGATAATCGGAAAGGTGTCGAAGAACGAGTAGACCAGATTGATGACGAGCAGGAAGAAGCTCGTCGGCGACAGCAGCGGCAGCGCGATACCGAAGAAACGCCGCACCGGCCCGGCGCCGTCGATGGCGGCCGCTTCGATCAGCGAGCGCGGAATCGCCTGCAGGCCCGCGTAGAAGAACAGGAAGTTGTAGCTGACCTGCTTCCAGACGGATGCGAGCACCACGAGAAACATGGCCTGGCCCGCGTTGAGCGCATGATTCCAGACGATGCCGTACTTGGCGAGCGCGTAGGTCACAAGTCCGATACTCGGATTGAAGAGGAATGACCACAGTACGGCGGCGATTGCGGGCGCGACCGCGTACGGCCAGATCAGCAACGTCTGATAGGTTTTCGCACCACGCGTCACGCGATCGGCGCAGACGGCGAGCAGCAGCGAAATGACGAGCCCGCTGACGGTGACGAGGGCGCTAAAAATCAGCGTGGTGTTGAACGACGCCAGATAGAGCGGATCGGTGAAAAGCTGCTTGAAGTTGGCAAGGCCGACGAATTCGCTCGAGGTGCCGAACGCGTCCTGACTTTGTGTGGATTGCCACAACGCCACGCCGGCCGGCGAAAGAAAGAACACGAACGTGATCGCGAGTTGCGGACCGACCAGCAGATAGGGCAGTGCGCCTGTGCCGAAGCGGGATCGCTTTTCCATTAGGATATCCCTCTTTAAAAGCGTCGGGCGCCCCGAGGATTTTCTCTTCCCCTTGATTGGGGACCTGGCGCGATGCGCGCCAAGTTGCGGGGCACCCGGTAAGCTTAGCTACCTGCTTTTTCGAAGCGTCGCAGCAATTCGTCACCGCGTGAGACAGCGGAGTCGAGTGCATCCTTAGGCGTCTTCGTGCCCGCCCAAACCTGCTCGAGTTCCTCGTCGATGATCGTACGGATCTGCGGCATGTTGCCCAAACGCAGGCCCTTGGTGAAAGGCAGTGGCGGCTTGTTGAGCATCTGCTTGATGGCAGTGTCGCTGCCGGGGTTCTTCTCGTAGAAGCCCTGTTGCTGCGTCAGTTGATACGCGGCGGTGGTGATGGGCAGATAGCCGGTGTCCTGATGCCATTTGGCCGCAACCTGCGGTGTGGCCAGGTAGGCGAGGAATTTCGCTACACCCTTGTAGACTTGCGGATCCTTGCCGGACAGCACCCACAGGCTCGCGCCACCAATGATGGCGTTCTGCGGCGCGCCCTTCACGATGGCGTCGTAGGGCATCATGCCGGTGCCGAAGTCGAACTTGGCGTACTTCTTGATGTTGGCAAGCGAGCCCGATGAGTTCGTGATGATGCCGCAGTCGCCGCTATAGAACTTCGACACCGGTTCGTCCTTGCGGCCGACATAGCTGAACGTGCCTTCCTTCGCCATGTCCTGCAGGAACTGGATGTGCGCGATCTGCTGCGGTTTGTTGAACTCGAGTTGTGCGTCGGCGCCGTCGAAGCCGTTGTTCTCCGTCGCAAACGGGAGGCCATGCCACGCACTGTAGTTCTCGAGCTGAATCCAGCTCTGCCAGCCCGACGAGTAGCCGCACGACATGCCCGACGCCTTCAGCTTCTGCGCATCCTTGCGCAACTCGTCCCACGTCTTCGGCGGCTGATTCGGGTCGAGCCCGGCCTTCTTGAACGCGTCCTTGTTGTAGTACAGCACCGGCGTCGAGCTATTGAACGGCATGGAGATGAGTTCGCCGGTTTTGGAATCGCTGTAATAACTCGCGATGGTCGGCACGAAGGCTTTTTCGTCGAGCGGCACGCCGGCCTGCTTGAATACATCGGACACCGGAATGACCGCCTTCTTGGCCTGGATCATCGTGGCGGTACCTACTTCGTAGACCTGCAGGATCGCCGGCGCATTGCCACTGCGATAGGCGGCAATGCCGGCCGCCAGCGTCTGGTCGTAGGAGCCCTTGAAGACAGGGACGATCTTGTAGTCGCTCTGCGAAGCGTTGAAGTCGTTGGCAATGACGTTAAGGCGTTCGCCGAGAGCCGCTTCCATGGCATGCCAGAACTGGATTTCCGTCGCGGCCTGAGCGGCCTGATTAGCGCCGACGGCGAAAACTGCCGCCACGGCGAGCGTACGGAACAGGGGTTTGCAACTCATCTATGGTCTCCTTGGTCGGAAGGCACGTAGCCCAGGGTTGCGCGATTCTAGTTGGACTCGATGACAGTCATAAGTTGAGCGTTATTCTCTTGGGGGCGTGCCTGCCGGGGTCTCTGATATCGACAGCAGCCGGCTTCAGCGGCGCCGGAAGCCGCAATGTAACACTGGCAAATTTGAAACAGAAGTGAAGCGGGAGAGGCGGGTGCTGAGGCTGCTCCGATGCTTGTGGCAGGGTTTTTTTCCGGCCGGATCCGCGTGTGCTGCCTTGCTTTGAGATTGGTAGACCTTAAGATAGGTGCTCCAGTCCGGTTCGTTCCATTCAGGAGTCCAGATGCCTCGTTTGCTTTGCGCTGGGTTAGTTTTCGCCTTCTGTTCGGCATTGATATCCGGTTGTGCGGTTCCTCCCGCGGCCTCTGTCGATGCGTCGAAGACGGCGCTGCCGCGGATCGTCGCTCATCGTGGTGGCACCGGCGATGCGCCGGAGAACACGCTTGAGGCGATTCGGCTTGCGCTCAAGCATCACGCCGACGCGATGTGGTTGACCGTACAACTAAGTAAGGATGGTGTGCCGGTGCTGTACCGGCCGGCGGATCTTGCGGCACTGACAGATGCTAAGGGGCCGGTGTCCGCGCGCACGGCGGCGGAGCTTGCCCGTGTCAATGCCGGGTGGAATTTCCGCCAGGCCGGCGCCGAGGGGGCTGATGCGTATCCGTATCGCCATCGGTCGGTTGGGATTCCTACGCTACGCGAAGCGTTGCGCGCTATTCCGGCGACGATGCCGGTGATCCTCGATATGAAAGCCCTGCCTGCCGAGCCGCAGACCCAGGCGGTCGCGCAAGTGCTGAGCGAGGAAAATGCATGGTCACGCGTGACGCTGTATTCGACTGAGGCCGAGTATCAACGAAGTTTTGCTGCTTACCCGCAGGCGAAGATCTTTGAATCACGAGATGCGACGCGGGGCCGGCTCGTGCGCGTGCTGCTCAACGAGGGTTGTATTGATGCGCCGGCTGAGCATAGTTCGGCCGCGTTTGAGTTGCATCGGACGGTGACGGTGGTGGAGAAATTCACGCTGGGGGAAGGGCGCTCGGAGGTGAACGCGACCCTGTGGACCCCCGCGACCGTGGCGTGTTTCCGGCAGCGGCCAGACGTGCAGCTCGTCGCGATTGCCATAAATAGCGCGGATGATTACCGCGTAGCGGCGTGTCTCGGTATGGATGCGGTGTTGTCGGATTCGCCGGCGAAGATGGCGGAGGTTCGGGCTGGGATCGGGTTGCCGTTGCGGTGTCCGACGGGGCAGGCGCACTGACGTACTGGCGACCTGCTCGCGAGGGTCATAGCGAAGAAGAGGGCAAGTGGCGATTGCTCGCTGCGCCCATCCACGGCTGGGTCAGGTCGAACAGGCAATTGGGGGTGATGTGACACCACGAGAATTGGCAGCGCATAAGGCCGCTGCGAAGAAACTGACGGAAGTGCCAACGTTTCAACCCATGAAGCGCGGCAAGCTGCCCAAGCCATTCAGTAAGATGGGGGGGAGTCGTATGCATGCTACGAAGTTGATCCGGGTCTCCGTCGACCACCAGGTGTTATTTTTGTGGCGAGATGGCGAGACGTTGGCAGATGCATCGTTCTACGGCTATCTTATGTGTGATCTCGCGCAGGACGCGTTGGGCGTCATATTCGAATTCCACTGACATCCCAGTCACAAGGGAATCCACTGTAAAGTCCCATGTGAAACTGAACTAAACTACACCAATCGATTCCTTGTAGGCGCGCCCGAGTTGGGCCTGTCAGGGTCGCTGCTACTGGACCCCAGAAGCGACAGTGACCGCCAGCAGCTTGTGAATCGATTTTGCGAGGCCTGTGGCATCACGCTTGCGGGCAATCAGGATCCTGTCCAACCCGACCTATGGAACTTCTGAAGGACGACATAAAGCGCTCAATTTGTTCCCTCTTTGACGTCTATTCTGACGAGAACGGGGTGCAGCGGGTTGTTACGCCTATCGAGTACCCGGGCACGGCAGACAAGGTCGTAGTTCGGGTGCGTCCGGCGGCGGACGGCAGTTTTACCGTCGACGAAAATGGTGAGGCTGCGTTCTACGCCTCGATGGCCGGCGGCGACATTGAATCGGAGCCAATGAAACGCTGGCTCGAGGAATTGTCATCGTTAGGCACCGTTAGCCTGACGGAAGACGAAACACTAGTTTGTTCCGGTACAAACCAAAAACTGGTGGCGCCTTACATTTTTCGAGTCGCGGAAGCAGCACAACAACTTTATGCGATTGCTACTTCGCGTTCGGAGCGGCATTTTAGTGACTTTAAGGCGAAACTTGCTGGGATCGTGATGGAGGTAGCGCGGGACGTAGGCGTGAAGGTCGATTCCGATGTGAGCCTTCCATTCGCCGGTGGAATGACTGCCGATCACATCGTCCACGCCGGTGAACCTATCATCATCGTCGCCGCTACCGGCACCACGCGATTGCTTGAGGCGGAGTTGATACAGATGCAATATCACTTGTCAAAGCGGGCGGGAAAGGTCTTAGCCATATGCGAGAGCCAGGCGTCGGTGGGACGCAAGCAGTTCGAGCGCGCTGGGTACTTCACCTGGAAGACGCTGACGTTCAGCGAACAGGACCTAGGCTCGTTGTTGACTAATCAACTGACCAACTGATATCACTGGGCCGGTGCTACCTCAGTCGCCAAAGCCCTGCATCGCGCAGGGCATTTCATTTTTGTCGTGGCAATTCCATCGAGGCTTTTGATGTTTCGCGAGGTATTACTGGTTTCGCCGATCGTCCATACGTAAAAAAACCCCTTGAAAAGGACCGCTTCCAAGGGGTTAGTAGCTATTGCCGCAATCCGAAGTTACGTGTCGACGTTTACACGTTGAACAGAAAGTTCATCACATCCCCGTCGTGCACGACGTATTCCTTGCCTTCCGCACGCATCTTGCCGGCTTCCTTCGCGCCCTGTTCACCCTTGTAGGTCACATAGTCGTTGAACGCAATGGTCTGCGCACGGATGAAGCCGCGTTCGAAGTCAGTGTGAATCGCGCCCGCAGCCTGCGGTGCCGTGTCGCCAATATGGATCGTCCACGCGCGCACTTCCTTCACGCCTGCCGTGAAGTATGTTTGCAGGCCGAGCAGCTTGAAACCCGCACGGATCACGCGGTTCAGGCCCGGCTCTTCCATGCCGAGGTCGGCGAGGAACACCTGCTTGTCCTCGTCGTCGAGATCGGCGATTTCCGCTTCGATGGCCGCGCACACCGCGACGACCGGCGCCTTCTCGATGTCCGCGAACTTGCGCACCGCATCCAGATGCGGGTTGTTCTCGAAACCGTCTTCCTTCACGTTGGCGACGTACATGGTCGGCTTGGCGGTGATCAGGCAGAACGGCTTCAACAGCACCTTCTCTTCATCCGACAGGTCGAGCGCACGCACCGGCTTGGCCTGGTCCAGCTGCGCGCGAACTTTTTCCAGCACGGCGGCGAGCTTGATGGCTTCCTTGTCGTTGCCCGACTTGGCGGCCTTCGAGTAACGCGTGAGCGACTTTTCGACGGTGGCCAGATCGGCGAGCGCCAGTTCGGTGTTGATGACTTCGATGTCCGACAGCGGATCGACCTTGCCGGCGACGTGAATCACATTGTCGTCTTCGAAGCAGCGCACCACGTGCGTGATGGCGTCGGTTTCGCGGATGTTGGCGAGAAACTGGTTGCCTAGCCCTTCACCCTTGCTCGCGCCGGCGACGAGGCCGGCGATATCGACGAACTCCACCACGGCCGGCAGAATGCGCTCGGGCTTGACGATGTCGGCGAGCGCCTTGAGGCGCGCGTCCGGCACTTCGACAATGCCGACATTCGGTTCGATGGTGCAGAACGGATAATTTTCGGCGGCAATGCCCGCCTTGGTCAGCGCGTTGAACAGGGTGGACTTGCCGACGTTAGGCAGGCCGACGATGCCGCATTTGAGGCTCATGGGGTTTCTCTAGAAATCAGGTGGTGACGTGCTTTTTCGACCGGGGCGCACGGACAGCCCCTGTGGCTCGGCCTCGCGCGCCGGGCAGTGTCCACCGAACGAGCTGGACGCCAGCGGATATCGCAGCGCAGGCGGCACGTCGTGTGTATGACGTGGATCACCGAAAACCGCAATTGTAACCCTGTCCGCCGCCGCCTTCGCGCGGGCGGGCTGCGGCTGGCCCCGCTTGACGCCTTGGGGGCGTCGTCGCCGCCGGGCTGCCCGATGCGCTTGCGAGCCACGGCGTTCCCCGTAAACCTCTTGAATGGCGCCCGCGAACGGGCCGAAATCGCGCATTTCTCGATCCGGCCCCGGCACCTCCCCCGCAGCTATAATGCGAGCATGACTGCTCACCTTCAGACCTTTGACGTCGCCGTGATCGGCGGCGGACTCGTCGGCAAGACTGCGGCGCTTGCGTTGACGCAAGGCGGCTTGCGCGTGGCGCTCCTCGCGCAGCCCTGCGCACCGCTGCCGGCTGGCGCGACGTTCGACTCGCGGGTCTACGCGCTGTCCGCCAGTTCGCAGGCCCTGCTGGAGCGGCTGCGGGTCTGGCAGGCGCTCGATACCTCGCGGCTCGGCCCCGTCTACGACATGCGTGTGTATGGCGACGCTCACGCTGAGCTTCATTTTTCGGCGTTTCAGGCGTCCGTGCCGCAGTTGGCGTGGATTGCGGAGTCGTCGCTGATCGAGCGCGCGCTCGACGCTGCGTTGCGCTTCCAGCCCAATCTGGAGTGGATCGACACCCGCGCTCAGGGGCTCGACGTCAACCCGGACGGTGCGACTATCGGCCTTGCCAACGGCAAGGTGCTCGAAGCGGATCTGGTGGTCGGCGCGGACGGTGCCCATTCGTGGGTGCGGGCACAGATCGGCTCCAAGGTCATCCGCCGCGACTACAAACAGATCGGCGTGGTCGCCAACTTCAAGGCCGAAAAGCCCCACGGTGAAACGGCGTACCAATGGTTCAAGGACGGCGAGATCATTGCGTTGCTCCCGCTGCCCGAGGGACACGTCTCGCTCGTCTGGTCGGCGCGCACCGAGCATGCGGACGAATTGCTCGCGCTCGATCCCGAGCAGCTTGCGGCAGAAGTGGAGCGCGTGAGCGGTGGTCAGGTGGGCGCGCTCGACTGCGTGACGCCCGCGAAGGGCTTTCCGCTTGCGCTGCAAACCGTCGATCGCCTCGTGGCGCCGCGTGTCGCGCTGGTGGGCGACGCGGCGCATCTGATCCATCCGCTTGCCGGCCAGGGCATGAACCTTGGACTGCGCGACGTCGCAGCGCTGGCCGACACGATCGCCGGCAAGGAAGCATTCCGCGATCTCGGCGATACCGTGCTGCTGCGCCGTTACGAACGGGCGCGCCGTGAGGACATTCGCGCGCTGATGGTCGCCACTGACGGCTTGCAGAAGCTCTTTTCCGTACCGGGCCCGGTTGCCCGCGTGCTGCGCAACACCGGCATGGCTTTCGTCGGCGCGCAACCGCTGCTCAAGCGCTGGCTCGTCTCGGCGGCGCTGGGGTAGGGGTTATGTCCGACCCGACCCGACGGCCGGGCCCGCTGCGTCAGGCCGGCGGCGCACGAGTATGATGAACGGATGGGCCGCACGCCTGTCCGAGACGTACACATCGAAGACGCGTGACGCGTGTTCGAATGAACCAGGAAATTCAGTATGAAAAAGCACTTCCGTATCGCCGCGCTCGCATTGACCGTGGCCGTTGCGACGCTCGGTTGCTCCGCGCAGGCCGACCAGGCCACCGACAAGCTCAAGACCACCTTGCAGGCGCGCCTCGGCGACGATGCGACCATCAAGAGCATTTCGAAGTCGCCGATTGCCGGCTTGTACGAGGTGAACCTCGGCACGCAGATCGTGTATAGCGACGCCAACGGCGACTATCTGGTGCTCGGCGATATCGTCGATGCGAAGACCCGCAAGAACCTGACCGAGGCGCGTCTGTCCGAAACCAACCGCATCGACTTCGCGAGCCTGCCGTTTGCGAACGCGGTGAAAGTGGTGAAGGGCAACGGCAGCCGCAAGATCGCCGTGTTCTCCGATCCGAACTGCCCGTATTGCAAGCAGCTCGAAACCACGCTGAAGTCGGTCGATAACATCACCGTCTACACTTTCCTGTACCCGGTGCTGTCGCCGGATTCGGCGGTGAAGTCGAAGTCGATCTGGTGCTCGGCCGATCGCGCCAAGGCTTGGGAAGCATGGATGCAGGACCATCAGGCGCCGACCGCCGCTGGCACCTGCGACACCGCCGCCATTGACAAGAATCTCACCCTCGGTCACGCCATGAACGTGGACGGCACGCCTACCGTATTCCTCGCCGACGGCCGCCGCCTGCCGGGCGCTGTGCCGGCCGACCGGCTGGACAAGGAACTTGCCGCAGTGCACTAAGCACCGCACATCGTCAGACAGGAGGCGCACTTTGCGCCTCCTGCCGTTTCGGGCACCCTCATTCTTATAACCACCCTCGCAGATGAAGCCGATCCGCTACAGCATCGTTCCGAAGCAACCCGCTGCCCACCTGTTTGAAGTCACCGTCACTGTCACCGATCCCGATTCGGCCGGTCAGCGTTTCATGCTGCCGGTGTGGATCCCGGGCAGTTACATGGTGCGTGAATTTGCCCGCAACATCGTG
This sequence comes from Paraburkholderia sp. EB58, assembly GCF_050436665.1. Taxonomy (NCBI): domain Bacteria; kingdom Pseudomonadati; phylum Pseudomonadota; class Betaproteobacteria; order Burkholderiales; family Burkholderiaceae; genus Paraburkholderia; species Paraburkholderia sp. EB58. The sequence continues at coordinate 88,070 of NZ_JBNDMQ010000034.1, forward strand.
ACGCTGCGCGCGTTCAACGAGGCCGGCCGCAAGGTGCGCATCGAAAAGACCGACAAGCACACCTGGCAGGCCGCGCCGGTCAATGGCGCGCTGACGTTGCGCTACGAGGTGTATGCGTGGGACATGTCGGTGCGGGCTGCTCATCTGGACGATACGACCGGCTTCTTCAACGGCACCAGCGTGTTCCTCGCGGCGGTGGGCCACGAAGTCGCGCCGTGTCTCGTGGATATCCAGAAGCCCGCCGGCCCCGCTTACAGGAACTGGCGCGTCGCGACAGCGTTGCCCGAGGCGCGCGGCACGAAGCGCTACAGCTTCGGCGAGTACAGCGCGCAGAACTACGATGAGCTGGTCGACCATCCGGTCACGCTCGGCGAGTTCGCGCTCGCGACCTTCAAGGCGCACGGCGTGCCGCACGATATCGTGATTGCCGGCCGTGTCGTGGCGCTCGATATGGCGCGCCTCGCCGCCGACCTGAAGCGCATCTGCGAAGCCCAGATCGCATTGTTCGAACCGAAGTCGAAGAAAGCGCCGGTCGACCGCTATGTGTTCATGACCCAAGCCGTGAGCGACGGCTACGGCGGCCTCGAACACCGGGCTTCGACGGCGCTGATCTGCAACCGCACCGACTTGCCGGTTGAAGGCCGCCCGCAGATCACGGAAGGTTATCGGACCTACCTTGGCTTGTGCAGCCACGAATACTTCCACACGTGGAACGTGAAGCGCATCAAGCCGGCCGCCTTCGCGCCGTACGACCTGACGCGCGAAAACTACACCTCGCTGCTGTGGCTGTTCGAGGGGTTCACGTCCTACTACGACGATCTGATCCTCGTGCGCAGTGGCCTCATCAAGCCGGAAGAGTATTTCGCGCTGCTCGGCAAGGTGGTGGGTGGCGTGCTGCGCGGTAGTGGCCGCCTCAAGCAGACGGTGGCAGAAAGCTCGTTCGACGCGTGGGTCAAATACTACCGCCAGGACGAGAACGCGCCGAACGCCATCGTCAGCTACTACACGAAGGGCTCGCTCGTTGCGCTGGCGTTCGACCTGACGATTCGTGCGCAGACCAACAACCGTAAATCGCTCGACGATGTGATGCGTCTGCTGTGGCAGCGTTTCGGGCGTGACTTCTATCGCGGCAAGCCGGTCGGCGTGGCAGAGGACGAAATCGAGGCGATTTTTGCCGAGGCAACCGGCGCCGAGCTGGGCGCGCTGTTCGAGCAGGCGGTGCGCAGCACGCGCGACCTGCCGCTCGAGACGCTGCTCGAGCCGTTCGGCATTGCGCTCGCGCCGGAGCCGGACAGGAACGCCAAACCGTCGCTGGGCGCACGCCTGCGCGGCGGGGCGGATTGCACGCTCGCCGCCGTGCACGACGGCAGCGCGGCGCAGAAAGCCGGCCTGTCGGCGGGCGACGTGCTGGTGGCGATCGACGGCCTGCGCGTGACAGGCGCGAATCTTGATGCGCTGCTTTCGCGTTACCTGCCGGGCGCGAAAGTGGAAGTGCACGCGTTCCGCCGCGACGAGCTGCGCACCGCGCAGGTCAAGCTGGACGGCCCTGAGGTGTCGCGTTACACGCTTAGCGTCGCCGACAAGCGCGCGGCCGCGCGCAACTGGCGCGAGCGCTGGCTGGCTGGGTGACAGCGGCGAAATCCGGTTGGCGGCTGCTTAAATCGGGAAATTGGGCGGCGGATTGTTCTACCCTTGCAACAATCCGTCGCTGCGGGATGGCTTTTTCGCGGACGAGTAAAGAAACACAATGCCTCCACTCGCGCAACACTGCGCGCCCCAACTGGAGTCAACCATGACCACGATCCTGCAAATCAACTCGGCAGCCCGCTCGCAAGGCGCTCAATCGACCCTGCTCGTCAACGAGCTGACCGAAAAGCTGCAACAATCGAATCCGGGCGCGCAAGTCGTCGTCCGTAACCTGCAAGCTGAACCGCTGCCCCACCTCGACGACGCCGTCCTCGGCGCGTTCTTCACGCCGGCTGACCAACGCACCCCGGAACAAGCTGCTATCGCTGCACGTAGCGAAGCGCTGATCGCCGAACTGCAAGCCGCCGACGTCGTCGTGATCGGCGCACCGATGTACAACTTCGGCATCTCGTCGCAACTGAAGACGTATTTCGACTTCATCGCACGCGCTGGCATCACGTTCCAGTACACGGCGAATGGTCCGGAAGGCCTCGTGAAGGGCAAGAAGGTGTTCGTGGTTTCGGCACGCGGCGGCAAGTACATTGGCACCCCGCACGACAGCCAGACCCCTTACCTGAAGAGCTTCCTCGGTTTCCTCGGCATGACTGACGTCAGCTTCATCTACGCTGAAGGCCTGAACATGGGCCCGGACGCAGCTAGCGCCGCTCTGGCGGGCGCACGCGAAGCGATCGCTGCTGCTTAAGTAGCGGTAGAGGACCGCGACGCGGATCTCTTCTGTTGATGGTTGACCGTGGCGATGCGGCTGTTTTCAAAGCGTCGCACGTTGCGGGTATAAAAAAACGCCACGGAATTGGCTTCCGTGGCGTTTTTGTTTGTGCGCTGTCTTGTCGTTGCCGCTTCGGGTTGCGCTGCGTTGCCGCCGAGCGGCCGGGTGATCACACTTGTACTGCGCGCACAAACGTCGTTAAGCCAGCATTTGCGCCTCATCGGGTAGGCGCCAGTCGATCGGCTGGCGGTTGTGCTCGGTCAGGTACGCATTGGCTAATGCAAAGTGCCCGCAACCGAGAAAGCCGCGGTGCGCCGAGAGCGGCGACGGATGCGGCGCCTCCAGCACGTAATGCGATTTGCCGCCGAGCAGCGCACGCTTGGCTTGCGCGTGCGCACCCCACAGCATGAACACCAGGCCATCGTGGCGGGTCGCCAGTTCGTGGATGAGCGTGTCGGTGCACTTCTCCCAGCCGCGCTTCGCGTGGCTCGCCGCTGCATCGCGCTCGACGGTCAACACCGTGTTCAGCAGCAGCACCCCTTGTTTCGCCCAGGCATCGAGGCAACCGTGAGCCGGCGGCTCGTGGCCGAGACTGGCGGCGATCTCCTTGAAGATGTTGCGCAGCGACGGCGGCGGCCGTACCGCCGGCGGCACGGAAAACGCCAGTCCATGCGCCTGGGGCGTGCCACGGTCCTCGCCGTGGTACGGATCCTGGCCGAGGATCACTACTTTGACTTCATCCGGACTGGTGAGGCGCAGGGCGCGGAACACGTCGGTGGGATACACCGTCTTGCCGGCGGCACGCTCACCGTCGACGAAGCGACACAGCGGCGCGTAGGCATCGCTGTCCGTGAACGGGCGCAGATGCGCCCGCCACGCGGGCGGCAGCGCGTCGAACTGGGCTTCGAGAGAGGGCGGAGGTGTCGCCTGCGTGGATTGCGTGGATTGAATGGGTTGCATGGATTGCGGTAACGGCGCTTGCGGTGCAGCAAGGCGGTCGGACGGCTCGTCGCCAAACAGCGAGGCTTGCGACGACGGAGAGCGGGTGCGGGAGGCGGAGGTCATGACGCGCAAGTGTCGCAGCAAACGGGGTGTAGCTCAAGACGCGAGTCAGGGGATGGGATCGGGCATTAAGCTTGGCGCCCGCCCGCTCAATATCGGCTTTGTCGCAAAGGCGCTTATTGTTCCCGTAGTCGATATCCGCGCTGAGCCTTGCTGATATCGTCCGGCGCGAGCCCAGGCACATTGGCGCAGAGTTCGTCCGCCAGTGCGTGCAGCGCAGCTTCGTCACCGCTCTTCAACTCCAGCTCGACCTCGAGAATCGGCGCGCGGCGCGTCTCACCGTTGACCTCGGCAATCACCTCGCCCTGATCGATCGCCGCTTCAACCGTGGCGCCGTTGTGGGCTACTTGCCAGAGCGTGCGCGTGAAATTCGTGCGAAACAACTCGATCAGATCCGGCGCGGCCCCGCGCAGCGCGGCCGCCACCGTGGGTTCGTCGCAGGCCTGCAGCAAGGTCTCGAGCTCGAGCGCCTCGCCTGCCACAGGCATTTCCCACTCGTGCCGGCTATGCATTCCGGCACTGGCATTGCCGGCGGTCTTGAAAGTTTGCAGCCAGCCGTCCGGTGTGTGCCGCAGGCGCAGCGCGCTTTTCGAGCGCGCCAACGTCAAAGCCGGCGTATCGAAGTAGATATTCGCGAGCGGAACCGGTTGCCCTGCGGCGCCGGTGCGCGCGACGAACCAGCGCGTCGCCGCGCTCACCTGGTCAGCCGGCAGCGCCAGCTTGATTTCGCGTTCCATTCCCATGGCGGTCGTTTTTCCAGTTAGCCTGAATCAAAGCTCAGAAAAACATCCGCGCAAGTTCCGCGCCCGGTTCTTCAGCGCGCATGAACGCCTCGCCGACGAGGAACGTATGCACGTCCATCTCGCGCAAGCGGTCCACATCCATGCGCGACAGGATGCCCGACTCGGTGACGACGATGCGGTCTGCCGGGATCGATTCGAGCATTCCAATGGTGGTTTCGATTGACGTTTCGAAGGTTCGCAGATTACGGTTGTTGATGCCGATCAGCGGGGTCTTTAGCGTGAGCGCTTCCATCAACTCGTCTTTGTCGTGCACTTCAACGAGCACCGCAAGCCCCAGTGAATGCGCAAATGCTTCGAGATCCTGCATTTGCGAGGTTTCGAGCGCGGCGGCGATCAGCAGGATAGCGTCGGCGCCCATCGCGCGCGCTTCAACGATCTGATAGGGATCGATGATGAAGTCCTTGCGCAGCACCGGCAGATCGCAGGCGGCGCGTGCTTCTTCCAGATAGGCAGCGCTGCCCTGAAAAAATTGCACGTCGGTGAGGACGGACAGGCAGGCCGCACCATGTTTGGCGTACGACCGGGCGATGTCTGCCGGCACGAAATGCTCGCGCAGCACGCCTTTGGACGGGCTCGCTTTCTTCACTTCCGCGATCACCGCGGCGTGACCGGCGGCATGTTTCGCGAGCAGTGCGCCGACAAAGTCGCGCTTGTCGCGCGCAGAGGCTTCGAGGCGCAGTTCCTCGAGCGGTGCGCTCAGTTCCGCCGCCCGGATCTCCTGGCGCTTGACGTCGATGATGCGTTCCAGAATGTCGCTCATAGGTCTCTCGATACAGAATTTAGTGCTTGAATTGCTGGGTGAAGCGAACCAGATCGTCGACCTTCGCACGGGCCTTGCCGCTTGCGATCGCTTCGCGCGCCAGTTCGATGCCGTCGGCGATCGAGGCTGCCACGTTCGCTGAATAGAGTGCCGTGCCCGCGTTCAGCGTGACAATTTCACGCGCCACGCCGGGCTTGTTGTCGAGCGCTTCGAGCAGCATCAGCTTGGACTCGGCGGCGTCGGCCACTTTCAGCGTGCGGTTCGACACCATCTGCATGCCGAAGTCTTCGGGGTGAATCTCGTACTCGCGCACTTCGCCGTCGCGCAACTCACCGACTTGCGTCGCCGCTCCCAGCGAGACCTCGTCCATGCCGTCCATGCCGTAGACGACCAGAACGTGCTTGGCGCCGAGGCGCTGCATCACGCGCACCTGGATGCCGACGAGGTCCCCGTGGAACACGCCCATCAACTGGTTCGGCGCACCGGCCGGGTTGGTGAGCGGTCCGAGGATGTTGAAGAGGGTCCGCACGCCGAGTTCGCGGCGCACAGGCGCGATGTTCTTCATTGCCGGGTGATGGTTCGGCGCGAACATGAAGCCCATGCCGGTTTCGGCAATGGACGCCGCCACCTGTTCAGGCTGCAGATCGATATTGACGCCAAGCGCTTCGAGCACATCCGCGCTGCCCGACTTGCTTGATACGCCGCGGCCGCCGTGCTTCGCGACCTTCGCGCCGGCTGCAGCCGCGACGAACATCGTCGCCGTGGAAATATTGAAGGTGTGCGAACCGTCGCCGCCGGTACCGACGATATCGACAAAGTTCGAGTTGTCCTGCACTTCCACGTGCCGGGCGAACTCACGCATCACCGTGGCGGCCGCGGTGATCTCGCCGATGGTCTCTTTTTTGACGCGCAAGCCCGTAATGATTGCGGCTGCCATCACCGGCGACAGTTCGCCGCGCATAATGAGCCGCATCAGATGCAGCATCTCGTCGTGGAAAATCTCGCGGTGCTCGATCGTGCGCTGCAACGCTTCCTGGGGGGTAATCGACATGATTTCGCCTCGGGTGATCAAGCGTTGCGGCTGGCCGACGCGGCGCGCGACTGCTTCACGAAATTCTCGAGCAGTGCGTGGCCGTGTTCGGACAGGATGGCTTCCGGGTGGAACTGCACGCCTTCAACGGCCAGTTCCTTATGACGCACGCCCATGATCTCGCCGTCGTCGGTCCATGCGGAAACTTCGAGGCAATCGGGCAGCGACTCGCGCTCGATGGCCAGCGAGTGATAACGCGTTACGACGAAATGCTTCGGCAGGTCGGCGAATACGCCTTTGCAGTCGGTTTCGATCGTGCTGACCTTGCCGTGCATGATGCTCTGCGCGCGCACGACGCGGCCGCCGAATGCTTCGCCAATCGCCTGATGGCCGAGGCAGACGCCGAGAATCGGGTATTTGCCCGAGAACTCGCGCAGCACGTCGAGCGTGATGCCCGCGTGCTGCGGGTTGCTCGGTCCTGGCGACAGGCAAATGCGCTCGGGGTTGAGCTTCGCGATTTCGTCCAGCGTGATTTCGTCGTTGCGATAGGTCCGTACGTCTTGGCCGAGCTCGCCGAAGTACTGGACCAGGTTGTAGGTGAATGAGTCGTAGTTGTCGATCATCAGCAGCATGGTCTGTCTCCGGTCAGAAGTCGCTATCGAGGCCGTCTTGCACCTGCTCGGCGGCGCGCAGTACAGCGCGCGCCTTGTTCTCGGTCTCTTGCCATTCGGATTCGGGCACCGAATCCGCAACGACACCCGCTGCCGCCTGCACATACAGATTACCGTTGCTGATCACACCAGTGCGGATCGTGATGGCGAGATCCATCTCGCCGGTGAACGACAAATAGCCGACCGCGCCGCCGTACAAGCCACGTTTGATGGGTTCGAGTTCGTCGATCAGTTCCATCGCGCGGACCTTCGGCGCGCCCGACAGTGTGCCGGCAGGGAAGGTGGCGCGCAGCACGTCGAAATTGGTGGTGCCGGGTTTCAGCTTGCCTTCGACCGAACTCACGATGTGCTGCACGTGCGAGTACTTTTCGATCACCATCTTGTCGGTCACGACCACCGAGCCGATTTGCGCGATCCGGCCCACGTCGTTGCGCGCGAGGTCGATCAGCATCACGTGTTCGGCGATTTCCTTCGGGTCGTTGAGCAGTTCGGTGGCGAGCTCGGCATCCCGTTCCGGCGTGTTGCCGCGCGGACGGGTGCCGGCGAGCGGCCGGATGGTGACGATGCGGTCTTCGCCACGCTTTTCCTGACGCACCAGAATTTCCGGCGATGCGCCGACCACGTGGAAGTCGCCAAAGTTGTAGTAGTACATGTACGGCGACGGGTTCAGCGAACGCAGCGCGCGGTACAGCGAAAGCGGATTGTCGCGATACGGTTTCGTCAGACGTTGGCCGACTTGCACCTGCATCAGTTCGCCAGCCGCGATGTATTCCTTCGCTTTACGCACGGCGGCCAGATAATCGTCTTTGGCGAATTCGCGGTAAGTCTCGGTTCGCACGCTGGCAGAAGTTACCGGCGGCTGCACGGTCGTGCGCAGACGCTGGCGCAGGTCGCGCAGACGCTGCTTGGCGCGCGTGTAGGCTTCGGGCGTGGTCGGATCGGCGTAGACCACCAGATACAGCTTGCCCGCGAGGTTGTCGATCACCGCGACTTCTTCGGTCAGCAACAACTGAATATCAGGCAGGTTCAGATCGTCAGGCGGCGCCGTGTTCGCGAGCTTTTTCTCGATGTAACGGACCGCGTCATAGCCGAAGTAGCCAGCCAGACCACCGGCAAAACGCGGCAGTCCCGGGCGCTGTGCCACTTTGAAGCGGCCCTGGAATTGCTGGATGAATTCGAGCGGATCGCCTTCGTACGTTTCAACGACCTTGCCGTCCTGCACCACTTCCGATACCCCATTGCGCGTGCGCAGGAGGGTGCGGGCCGGCAGGCCGATAAACGAATAACGGCCGAACCGCTCGCCGCCCACGACGGACTCCAGCAGGAAGGAGTTGGCGCCGTTGCGCTCGGACTGGGCGAGCTTCAGGTACAGCGAGAGCGGCGTTTCGAGGTCGGCGAGCGCTTCGGCGATCAGCGGGATGCGGTTGTAGCCCTCGTTCGCGAGGGACTGGAATTCGAGTTCGGTCATCATGTTCCGATCCTGTTCATAGGTCCGGGCGCGGCGTGCGTCGGACAAGCGGGGCGATGCGCTCTCTGCGTGGCCGGTTGGGCGAAGTCTGGTCTGCTCTGGTCGTGTTAAGGACAAGACTAGGCCAACCGGTGCGAGCTTTCCCGCGAAGCGTGCAAGTTATGCGCGCGCCACCACGGTACTTGGCGTACACGATGGCCGCATGAACTGGTGCGACGAAAACTACTGGGAAAGGCGCGTAAGCGCAGCGAAGCAAAAAACGGTGCCGAAGACGAGCTTCAGCGTACCTCAGGAGAGGTTAGCGCGACCAGCGACGCCAGGGCCAGGCTCCCCGGTCGATGCTGCTCAGACTCCGTTTTTTGTTCAGAAACATGAGGATGAAGGACTTGTTAGGTCGATGTATGGTGAACTGCATGGTGCGCTGCGATGACCTTGGCGGCATCGAGCAGCGAGGCAACTATACCATCCGATTTTATTGTTTGTACAGCCTGGCCATGGTTGTAGCCGTACGGAACGGTCAGCGTTGCCATGCCCGCCGCGCGGCCGGCCAGCGCGTCGTTTTCCGAGTCGCCGATGGCCACCGTGGCCACGGGCGGGACCTGCAACTGCGCGCAGGCGGTCAGCATCGGCAGCGGATCGGGCTTCTTTCTCGGCAGGCTGTCGCCGCCGATCACGACGCTGAAATAGCCGATCAGCCCGTATTGCTGCAGCAGTTCCACTGCGAAACGGTGCGGCTTGTTCGTGACGCAGGCGAGTTTGAGTCCGGCGTCGCGCATGGCGATCAGGCCGGCTTCGACGTCCGGGTACAGACACGTATGGCGGCCATTGATCCGGGCGTACTCTTCCTGGTAGATTGCGAGTGCCTCGTCGAAGCGGTCCTGCGCGTGGGCCGTCTCGAAGCGCGGCGCGAGCACGCTGCGGATCAGGTGCTCGGAACCCTTGCCGACATAGCCCACCACTTCCTCGCGCGACGTTTCCGCCGCGTCGAGCTGGGCGAGCATGCCGTTCAGGCCGGCCGTGAAGTCGTCAGCGGTGTCGATCATCGTGCCGTCGAGGTCGATGATCGCCGCGAGGATACGCGGGCCGGTGAATACGGGCGCGGGAAACTGCGGCGTCGTCGCGCTTGTCGTCATGCCTGTTGCCCGACTTTCGCCAGCTCGGCGCGCATCTCGGCGATGACTGTCGTGTAGTCGTGGTGGCCAAAGATTGCTGAGCCGGCCACGAACGTGTCCGCGCCCGCTGCCGCGATTTCGGCGATGTTGTCGATCTTCACGCCGCCGTCCACTTCCAGATGGATCTCACGCCCGGTCTTCTCGTTGTACGCGTCGATGCGCTTGCGTGCTTCGCGCAGCTTGACGAGCGCCTCGGGGATGAACGACTGACCGCCGAAACCCGGATTCACCGACATGATCAGCACCAGATCGACCTTGTCCATCACGTAATCGAGGTAGCTCAGCGAGGTGGCCGGATTGAACACGAGACCGGCCTTGCAGCCGTGATCGCGGATCAGCGACAGCGTGCGGTCGATGTGGTCCGAGCCTTCAGGGTGAAAGCTGATCACGTTGGCGCCCGCTTTGGCGAAATCGGGCACGATCCTGTCGACAGGGCGCACCATCAGATGCACGTCGATCGGCACGTCGACGTGCGGGCGGAGCGCCTCGCACACTAGCGGGCCGATGGTCAGGTTCGGCACATAATGGTTGTCCATCACGTCGAAGTGAATCCAGTCGGCGCCGGCGGCGACGACATTGCGAACTTCCTCGCCGAGCCGGGAGAAGTCGGCCGACAGAATGCTGGGGGAGATGCGGAATTGCGTCATGGCAGGGGCGGGCGGTAGGCGGAAAACACCATTTTAGCGTCTTACCGGCCTCGAAGCCTTGTCCAGATGGGATTGCCCGGTTGCGGGCATGCCGTGCATGGGCCAGAATGCGGAACCATAGTAGAGCCTTTGCCGGCGCGCCTGAAAGCATTGGCGCCCGGGCCTCTCGCAGACTTTCACGACATCGTTTTACCAGACCGGAATCAGGATGAGCCAGTACGAATTCAGCGTAGCGGCGCAGGTACAGTACCTGCCCGACGAGTCGGACCCGGAGCGCCGTCAGTATGCGTTCGCTTACACGCTGACCATCCGCAATAGCGGTCAGGTGCCGGCACAACTGATTGCGCGCCATTGGGTGATTACCGATAGCGACAAACACGAACAGGAAGTGAAAGGGCTCGGCGTGGTCGGCCATCAGCCGCTGCTCAAACCTGGCGAGCAGTTCGAATATACGAGTTGGGCGGTGATTGCGACGCCCGTCGGCACTATGCGCGGGGAGTATTTCTGCGTCGCCGAAGACGGCGAGCGCTTCGAAGCGCCGGTGCCCGAGTTCGTCCTGCGCATGCCGCGCACGCTGCATTGAACCGGCGGCGCCGCACGCGGTCTTTAAACTGCTCTAGCGTTGTTTGTCGCGGTTTGCTTTTTTCTTGCCGGACGACATATAGACAACGATGAAAACGAGCAGGAAAAGCGCGACCAGCAATTCCGGCACGAGCATGAGCGCTGGGTATTCGTCGAACAGATCAGACATGGCGGTTTCCATTCAGAACAAACATTGTATGCGGTTAGCCGGCCAGGTCTCCGGCTGGCTGGGGGCGCTTTCCATTGCGGTGTTGCTCGCTTCGTGTGGTGGTAGCGGCGTGGTGCGGACTTCCGGGCCGCCGACTGGCGCCGCAATCATCCCAGGGCAGATCGCGTCTGCGCGACTCACGCAGGTTGCGTGGCAACAGGTGCCGGGTTGGCAGGACGATTCGCTGATCGGCGCGACCGCTGCGCTGCGGCAGAATTGTTTGCGGCTCGCCAGTCAACGGAACTGGCAGCGCGCTTGTGCGGCCGCAGCGCAGATCGACGATCTGGACCTGAACAGCGCGCGTGCCTTTTTCGAAGCCTATTTCACCCCGTACCAGTTCGCGAATACCGATGGCACGCTCGACGGCCTCGTGACCGGCTATTACGAGCCGTTGTTGCGCGGCTCGCTGACCCGGCATGGCGTCTATCAGACGGCGCTGTACCGCTGGCCGGCGGGCTACCGCACGGGCGGCGAATTGCCGAGCCGCGCGCAACTCGAGCGCTCGGGCGTGCTCAACGGTAACGAACTCGTTTGGGTCGACGATCCGATCGAAGCGTTTTTCCTGCAGGTTCAAGGCTCCGGGCGAGTGGTGATGGAAGACGGCAGCGTCGTGCGCCTCGGTTTCGGCGGCACCAATAACCAGCCGTACAAGTCGATTGGGCGCTGGCTGCTGGATCGCGGTGAACTGACACCCGCTCAGGCGACGATGCAGGGCATCAAGGCGTGGGCACGCGCCAATCCGACACGCGTCGATGCATTGCTGGATACCAATCCGCGCTTTGTGTTCTTTCGTGAAATGCCGTCAGTTGAGAACATTCCGAGTGGCGGCGCGGATGGCCCGATCGGTGCTTTAGGCGTGCCGTTGACACCGGAGCGTTCGATTGCGGTCGACCCGTCCTCGATCCCGTTGGGGACGCCGGTCTTCCTGCAGACGACCCGTCCGCTAACCAATTCGCCGATGAACCGCCTGGTGTTTGCGCAGGACACCGGTTCTGCGATCAAGGGTGGCGTGCGGGCCGACTATTTCTGGGGCCTCGGCGACGACGCGGGCGATCTGGCCGGCAAGATGAAGCAGGCCGGGCGGATGTGGTTGCTGCTGCCGAATTCGTGATGGGGTGGTGGGGTGTTGCGGGTTGGGGGGATTCGCGTTGTGAGCACCAGCACCAGCGCTAGCAGGGGCAGCGGGATCGTCGCCCCCCGGCCGAAACGACGCCGCCAGCGTTCTTAGGCGCTCATTTTCCGCTTGTCGACCACACGCCGCGCCTTTCCCACCGAACGTTCAATACCGTTCACCGCCAACACATTCACCACGGCGCTGATACCGATCAGGGCCTTGATGTCGTAGGTCAGCGCCTGCTTCGCTGCGCTCAGCGCAGCAGTGTCGGGCGCCGTCTCTGGGCACGGCTCGACGTTGAGCGTCATCACATCTAGCGGACCATCTTTCGTGAGGACGATCTGATAGTGCGGCGCGAGTGCGCGTTGCTTCAGCAGCAGTTCCTCGATCTGCGTCGGGAAGACGTTCACGCCACGCACGATCATCATGTCGTCCGAGCGGCCGGTGATCTTCTCCATCCGGCGCATCGTCCGCGCGGTGCCCGGTAGCAGACGTGTGAGATCGCGCGTGCGGTAGCGGATGATCGGCAGCGCTTCTTTCGTCAGCGACGTGAACACCAGTTCACCCAATTCGCCGTCCGGCAGTACTTCGCCGGTTTCCGGGTCGATGATCTCCGGGTAAAAGTGATCCTCCCAGATGGTCGGACCGTCCTTGGTCTCCACGCATTCCGAGGCCACGCCCGGCCCCATCACCTCGGACAGGCCATAGATATCCACTGCATCGATGCCCATGCGTTTTTCGATGGCGCTGCGCATGTCGTTGGTCCACGGCTCCGCTCCGAAAATGCCGATGCGCAACGAAGTTTGAGCCGGCTCGATGCCTTGCCTTTCCAGTTCATCGGCGATCGACAGCATGTAGCTCGGCGTCACCATGATGATGTCTGGTCGGAAATCCTGAATGAGCTGGACCTGCTTTTCAGTCTGACCGCCGCCGAACGGGATCACGGTGAGACCCGCGCGTTCCGCACCGTAGTGCGCGCCCAAGCCGCCCGTGAAGAGACCGTAGCCGTAGCTCACGTGTACCTTGTCGCCACGCCGTGCGCCAGCGGCGCGAATCGAACGGGCGACCACGTTGGCCCACGTGTCGATATCTCGCGCCGTATAGCCGACCACCGTCGGCTTGCCCGTCGTACCCGAGGACGCATGAATCCGTGAGACCTGCTCCTGCGGGACGGCGAACATACCGAACGGGTAGTTGTCGCGCAGATCCTTTTTGGACGTGAACGGGAAGCGGGACAGGTCCGCGAGCGTTTTGACCTCACCTGGGTGAACTCCGGCTTCATCGAACTTGCGCCGATAGACCGGCGAATTCTCGTAAGCGTGCGTGAGCGACCATTTCAGCCGTTCAAGCTGGAGCGCGGCGAGTTCGTCGCGGCTCGCCGTTTCGATCGGCTCGAGCGGGAGCGTGGTGTTCATTGAGTGTCTCCTTGCTTCTTCAGAATGGGTTGCAGTGCGCGCGGCTGCGTTTGAATGGGTGCCGTGCGAGCCGCAGAGTTCAGCGTTCGGTCGGGATTACGTTGCCTTTGATTTGCGCCGATTTGCCGCGAAACATCGCCACGGTTTCGCCCGCGCGATTCGTTACACGAATGTCGTAGATCCCGGTGCGTCCGATTAACGTCTGCTCAACGGCTTCGGCGGTCAGCACATCGCCACCTTGCACGGGACGCAGAAATTCGATCGAGCAACCCGCTGCCACCGTGCTGATGTTGTAGCTATTGCAGGCGAACGCGAAGGCGGAGTCGGCAAGCGTGAAGATCAGTCCGCCGTGGCAGATCTGATGGCCGTTGAGGAAGTCGGTGCGCACCGTCATGCGCAGGCGCGCATAACCGGGCCGGACTTCCAGCAATTCGAATCCCAGCGCACGGCTGCAGGCATCGGACGCGTACATAGCCTCAGCGGTGGCGCGTGCCAGTTCGTCGGGCGACAGCGTGGCGGTGCGGTCTGGTTGTGTCGACATGTCAGCAGCCCTCGAAACGCGGTGCGCGTTTTTCGATGAAGGCTTGCACGCCTTCCGCGTAGTCGTGGGATGCGCCTAGCTCACGCTGCAGATCGCGCTCGAGGTCGAGCTGCTGATCGAGCGTTTGCGTAGCGCTTGCGCGCATCGCCTGCTTGATCGCGGCGATTGCGCGAGTTGGCTGCTGGGCGAGATGGGCGGCGAGTTTGGCCGCTGCGGCGGCGAGCTCCGCGTCTTCGACGACTTGCCACACGAGTCCCCAGCTTTCGGCCTTCTCCGCGCCCAGCTTGTCGCCGGTGATGGCGAGGCCAAGCGCGCGGGCCATACCGACGCGCTGCGGCAGGAACCATGTGCCGCCTGAATCGGGCACGAGGCCGATCTTCACGAATGCCTGAATGAAGCTGGCCGAGCGCGCTGCGAGCACCAGGTCGCAGGCCAGTGCCAGATTGGCCCCCGCGCCAGCCGCGGTGCCGTTCACTGCGGCGATCACCGGCAGGGGCAACGCCTGTAGCCGGCGGATCAGCGAATTGAAGTGCTCGTCGATCAACTCGCCGAGGTCGGTCATTGCGCCGGGCGTGAAGTCCAGATCGGCCAGGTCCTGGCCCGCGCAAAAGCCGCGGCCAGCGCCCGTCAGCACGAGAGCTCGCGCACCTGCAGCGACGACTTCGTCGAGCGCGGCGCTGAGTTCGCGATGCATCGCCCGGGTGAAGCTGTTGAGCTTGTCGGGGCGGTTTAGCGTCACGGTAGCGACGCGGCTTGATGCGTCAAAATCGACGCGGATCGCTTCATATGACATCGGTTGTCTCCTCCTGGCTATTTGGTAGCCCTTGAGCGAAATACGGTTTGTTTGCGTCAGACCCGCTCGATGGCCAGTGCAATGCCTTGGCCTACGCCAATGCACATCGTGCACAGCGCGAAGCGGCCGTTAGTGCGTTCGAGCTGGTAGAGCGCGGTCGTGATGAGCCGCGCGCCCGAGGCGCCGAGCGGGTGACCCAGGGCGATGGCTCCGCCGTTGGGGTTGACGCGCGGATCGTCGTCGCGCAAGCCGAGCGTGCGCAGCACCGCCAGGCCCTGCGAAGCGAAGGCTTCATTCAACTCGATGACGTCGAATTGCTCCAACGACATGCCGAGCTGCTTCAGCAACTTTTGCGTAGCGGGGGCGGGTCCAATGCCCATAATGCGAGGCTCGACGCCAGCTGTCGCCATACCAATGACACGCGCCCGACGGCGAAGTCCGTATTGATCGGCGGCCGCCTGATTGGCGAGCAACAGCGCACAGGCGCCGTCGTTCACGCCCGACGCATTGCCGGCGGTTACGCTGCCATCGGGCCGCACAACACCCTTGAGTTTGCCGAGCGCTTCCAGCGAGGTTTCGCGGGGATGTTCATCCAGCGTGACCCGAACCGGGTCGCCTTTCTTCTGCGCGATTTCGACGGCGACAATCTCTTGCGCCAGCGTGCCGTCGCGTTGTGCTTGCGCGGCTTTTTGCTGGCTGCGCAGGGCGAACGCGTCCTGATCCGCGCGGCTCACGCTGAACTCGACGGCGACGTTTTCGGCCGTTTCGGGCATCGAATCGACGCCAAAGTCGCGCTTCATTAGCGCATTGACGAAACGCCAGCCGATCGTCGTGTCGTGAATCTCGGCTTGCCGCGAGAACGCACTGGCTGCCTTGCCCATCACGAACGGCGCGCGCGTCATGCTTTCGACGCCACCTGCGATCATCAGGCGAGCTTCTCCCGCCTTGATAGCGCGAGCGGCGGTGCCAACCGCGTCCATGCCCGAGCCGCAAAGCCGATTGATGGTGGCGCCCGGTGCCTCAGTAGGTAAGCCGGCGAGCAGGGCCGCCATGCGCGCGACGTTCCGGTTGTCTTCGCCTGCCTGATTTGCGCAGCCGTAGATCACGTCGTCGAGCGCGCGCCAGTCCACGCCAGGGTTGCGTTCGATCAACGCCCTGATTGGCACCGCGCCCAGGTCGTCGGCGCGGACGTCTTTCAAGGCGCCGCCGTAGCGGCCGAATGGAGTGCGAATCGCGTCGCAGATGAAAGCGTCGTTCATGCTGGATTCCTGCTGATGGCGGACCGGGCTGAAATGCCGGTCCCGTGTCTCATGTTAGTCGGGGCGGGTCGGGCGTTCCATTCGGCCAAACGGCCTAAGACGCATCGACCCGTTCCGTCCTATGTCTTTCAGCCGACTGCCACTGGGGCCGCTTTCGGTTCAACATGAACGCGACTTTGAACGACACGGAAGCGGTTTGCGACGAATGCGGCGTCGGCAAGCGCGGCGTTGGCCGCCGGGTTCGCGCCGGTGCCGTGGAAGTCGGAGAAGGCGGCCGACTGGTTGACGAACACGCCACCGGTCAGATTGATGGACAGCGCAACGCCGCCGCGAATCGAGGCTTCGTGGGCGGCTTCGATAACGGCTTCGTCGGAGCTGTATACCGAGAACGTTAGCGCGCCGTGTTCGGCTGCGAGCTTGCCGGCAAGCTCGAGCGACTGCGCGGTCGAATCAGTTGCGATGACGAATGAGATCGGACCGAACCATTCCTTGGTGAATTTTGCCGAGTCGGTCGCAGCATCAAGCTGCAGGACGAGCGGCGTGCGCACGCGGGCACCTGCAAAAGCCGGGTGTTCGAGCGACTGGCTCTCGACCAGCACGCGGCCCAGCTTGCCGGCTTCCTCGATGCGCTGCACGACGCCTTCATTCTGGATCGCGCCAAGCAGTTCAACGGCGCGGGCGGGATCGGCAACCAGTTTTTGCACGGCGTCGGCGAGTGTCTGCGCAACCGCGTCGAAGCTGAGCATGCCGTCGGCGGTGCGGATGCCGTCGCGCGGTATATAGATGTTTTGCGGCGCCGTGCACATCTGGCCGGAATAGAGCGCCAGCGAGAAAGCAATGTTCCGCGCCACGGCTTTGATGTCGGCTGCCGAGTCGATCACGATCTGGTTGACGCCGGCCTTCTCCGTGTACACCTGTGCCTGATGAGCATGGTGTTCGAGCCAGGTGCCGTTTTGCGTGCTGCCGGTGAAGTCGATCAGCTTGATCTCGGGGCGTAGTGCGAGATCCTGGACGAGTGCACCGTCGTTCGGGTTGGTGGCGAGGAGCGTGACGACGTTCGGATCGAAACCCGCTTCGCGTAAGACGTCTCGCGCGATGCGGACGGTAATTGCCAGCGGCAGGATGGCGCCCGGGTGGGGTTTGACAATGACCGCGTTGCCGGTTGCCAGATCGGCGAAGAGACCGGGATAACCATTCCACGTCGGGAAGGTGCAGCAACCGAGTACCAGCCCAGTGCCGCGCGGGACGACGGTATAACGCTTATGCATCGCAAGGGGCGGGTTTTTGCCTTGCGGCTTTTCCCAGTGCGCGTCAGCCGGAATGCGGCGCAACTGGTCCCACGCGTACACGACGGCCTCGAGCGCGCGGTCCTGGGCATGCGGTCCGCCTGCCTGGAACGCCATCATGAACGCCTGACCGGTGGTGTGCATGACGCTGTAGCCGATCTCGAAACTCGCGCGGTTCACGCGCGCCAGAATTTCGAGGCTCACGCCGATCCATGCCTGCGGGCCGGCGGCACGCCAACTCGTTTGTGCGGCAGCAGCGGCGGCGAGCAGGGTATCCGGGTCGGCTTTGGGATAGCGGACGCCGAGCGGGAAGCCGAACGGCGAAACCTCGGCTCCGACGGTTTCCCCGGTGGCGGGTTGGTCGAGTTCGAAAGTCTGATTCAGGTGAGCCTTGAATGCCGCCTCACCATCAGCGTTCGCTGTTTCCCCGTACACTTTAGGACTAGGCATCTCCACGAACGGGCTCCAGTAGCCGCGTGTCTCGATGGCGGCGAGCGCCTTTTGCAGCGTGTCTTCGTTCTTGGAAAATAGCGGATGTGTCATGGCGAAAGTGGGGGCTGAAGTTTAGGAGAAACCTTGTCGAATAATTGACCGACCGGTTGGTTGGTGAATGTTAGCATTATTAGGACGGCGGCGCGAAGCGTTTTCGCGCGACTCATTCTTCATACAAAGGAGGCTGCATGGCTTACGAGAATATTCTGGTGGAGACCCGTGGACGGGTCGGTCTGGTCACGCTGAACCGCCCAAAGGCGCTGAATGCGCTGAACGATGCGCTAATGGATGAGTTGGGCGCGGCTTTGAAGGCATTTGATGCCGACGATGACATCGGGGCGATCGTCATCACGGGCAGTGAGAAAGCCTTCGCCGCTGGTGCCGACATCGGCATGATGGCGACCTACACCTATATGGATGTCTACAAGGGCGATTACATCACCCGCAATTGGGAGACCGTACGCACAATCCGCAAGCCGATCATTGCGGCTGTCGCAGGCTTTGCGCTTGGCGGCGGATGCGAACTGGCGATGATGTGCGACATCATCCTGGCCGCAGATACGGCCAAGTTCGGTCAACCGGAAATCAAGCTCGGCATCATGCCCGGCGCCGGCGGTACGCAACGGTTACCGCGCGCGGTATCGAAAGCGAAGGCCATGGATCTTTGTCTGACGGCGCGCTTTATGGATGCAGCCGAGGCAGAGCGTGCAGGATTGGTGTCCCGGGTTGTTCCCGCCGCGTCGTTGCTCGACGAAGCGGTCGCTGCGGCGGCGACGATCGCTGAGTTCCCGTTACCCGCAGTCATGATGGTCAAGGAGTCGGTGAATCGCGCCTACGAAACGACGCTTGCAGAGGGTGTCCATTTCGAGCGCCGACTATTCCATTCGCTGTTCGCGACTGAGGATCAAAAGGAGGGGATGGCTGCCTTCGTGGAGAAGCGCAAACCGGTCTTCAAGCATCGGTAATGAGGCTATCAAAATAACGCTTGCCAGGCCCGGTTGGGCTCGCTAGAATCTCGTTCTTTCGCGTTCCGGACACCGGAGCGCGGGAGACGGGAGAGCCAGCAGTGGCAAGGCTT